>CAYMRU010000025.1:0-14340 GCA_964392975.1 uncultured Candidatus Poseidoniales archaeon
TCTTGCGACCTCCACGAATCCACGAGGCAATTGCATGGATGAAGGATTACTCGAGCGAACAGCGAATCAGTTAGTGGCACCGGGAAAGGGAATTCTAGCCGCAGATGAGAGCAATGGAACGATGTCGAATAGGCTAGCAGCCGTCGGTGTCGAACCATCGTCTGAGACTCGTCGTTCGTATCGTGCTAACCTACTATCAACTGATGATTACCAGTCTGCTGTGGCAGGAGTAATCCTGTTTGATGAGACAATTAGACAGGACATGGATGACGGTTCATCCATAGTCGATGCCCTGAATGCTAGAGGAATCCATCCAGGCATCAAGGTCGACACCGGAGCGAAGGAATTGGCCAATCATCCCGGAGAGAAAATCACCGAGGGACTAGACGGTCTGAGAGAGCGCTGCTCTGAATACTTCGCCATGGGTGCGAGGTTCGCCAAGTGGCGCGCTGTAATCAGAATCGGAGACGGTATGCCTAGTCAGGCTTGCATCTCAACCAACGCTCACGCACTCGCGCGATACTCTGCAATCTGCCAAGAGCAGGGATTGGTTCCAATCATCGAACCAGAGGTCCTGATGGATGGAGATCATGACGCCCATCGATGCTACGACGTCACCGCAGAGATTCTCGATGCTACATTCGCTGCTTGTGCAGAGCAAGGAGTGCACATCCCAGGTGCCCTTCTGAAGCCCAATATGGTGATGGCGGGCAAGGACTGCCCGAACCAAGCTACGCGCGAAGAGGTGGCGCAGTTGACTGTGGACTGCCTGACCAATCATGTTCCTCATGACCTTCCCGGAGTAGTCTTCCTATCTGGAGGACAATCCGACGAGGACGCCACAGCTCATCTCAATCTGATGAACCAGATGGATGTTAACCACCCATGGCAATTGTCCTATTCCTATGGAAGAGCCCTCCAGGCCCACGCCCTCATGACATGGGCGCAAGGTGGCCCCGAGTCGGCCGCTGAGAGCCGAGAGATGTTCGCCCATAGGGCTAGGATGAACAGCCTCGCTAGGAGTGGTGATTGGGGTCCAGACCTAGAAGCATAGGATAGATTCAGTTCTCATCGAGAGCCCCGGGTCGGAGTTGCCAGACGCAAATCTCGTAACGTCCGGATAGAGCACCACCTCGCTTGGTGGTTGAGACCTTCATGATGTCCTTGTCCTTTGAGAGCACATTCCCTAACTGTTGAGGCGTAGTTCCGTGACGCATAGTGGAGTTGACATGCTCCAGTATCTCAGTGGTGTTCGCCTCTCCTCTATCATCGAGGAACTTCTTGATTTTCTGTCTTAGTCTGGTCGTTCTCATTTCACTCTCTCCTTTCTTTGGGACTGTCTCTCTCGTGGTATCTTACCCATTCCTCGGTAGCCCATTCCGACAAGGGTGGCGAGTTCCCGGCCATCCCGCTCTTGTGAACGGTCCCGATACGAACTAGAGTCGTATCGGATTCCATAATCGCCGTGATCTCCGAGCTCTTCGAAGGGTTTTCCTGGGAACTCAGCCAAGCTGATATCTCCGCAGTATTGCGTGGCTTCTCAGCCAGATACTTGCGGATGATTCTTCTCAACTCATCCCTTTCCAATCATATCCCTCCGTCTTGGTTCGGACCCCGAACAGGCCCGATGCGCTTAGGATGGCGGGCGCTGATATAACGCTTCTGCACGAAATCACGTACTTTTGTTACATGAAGTTGCACCAAACTGCCCTATTTTCATGTTTGAACCAAGTGTGGAATTGAAACTGGTTAATTTTCCATTGGAAAGATGTAACAAACTGTAACTAAAATATAAAATTAAATACAATCCCCTTAACTCATTATACAGCGAGAGTGAAAGTAATGCCCGAGGAGTCCACAAAGCCGCTAAGTCGAGGCATTGGCACCGATCCGGTCAGAATCCGCAGCAAGCACCGACGTAGGTTGCTAGGAAGACTGACAGAGGGAGGGGCCACAGTGAGCGAGTTGGCGAATGATGTCGGACTGAGAGTCCCTCACGCATCTGCCGAGTTGAAGAGGCTCAGAAACGATGGACTGGTCTCCAGCGACCTGTCGGAAGGCAGTCGCGGTGCTAGCATGCATCTCACTCAATCGGGGTGGGAGGTGATTCGCGCCGATGAGTTGTCCAGAGCTCAGGACGCTACTCCGCTACCTACAGACTCGAGGATGTGCTGCTTGCTGTCTAGAGACGGACCGAATCTACTGCTAGGATTATTGCAGCCTATTCAGTCTCCAATCATACCCATTCCGACCCAACCTCCTGTAGAGGCCGGAACGTCTTCTACCTCCACAGGAAGAGAAGGGGTCCCTTGGACTTGGGCGGTGTTCAGAGAGAGAGACCCTAGGTGGTTTGATCTCAGTTCGATGGAGCCGGCTTCCAGCATCCCAGAGCCTACAGATCCAGAGAACATAGATACCTACTCGGGACAACGAATTGTTCTGGGAATCATCCGCGCCCGTCTATTGGACCCTGAACGTCCGATTGCGATTGCTACTGGATTTTGGTTCTCTGAACCACCGTTCCTTCCCCCACCTCCGCTACCCGAGAGGGATTATCACAGAGGCGATTGGGTGCTTGGAGCCTGCCATCCCAAGTCACCAGAGATAAGGCCCAGAATGCCGATATCGGCTGTACTAGCAGACCGGCTGCCTCGCTCGATGATACTCAGAACGGCACGATTGAACTCTTTGGTCATAGCCGATCTGGGAGGGCTTGACGTAATTGGTGAGGAATATCCACTGGGAGCCTTGGTTCATTGGATTGAGCGCGCCCATCCCAGACTCGACGATACTGAGAGAGGCCGCAGATTAGGTGCACTCATGGATAGGGTCAGGAAGGGCAGTGGGAGGACAGATGACTCGACTTGGAGGAGATTCAGGGCAGATTGGGGAGAAGCACAGTTCGTTGACGAAGACGATTCACTCAGGCAGTTGGATCTAAGAGGTCTAGGCACCGCCGCATCACAGGCCCTAATCAAATGGGCGCTGTCTGACTACGATGCTCTCCCTCTGACTCTAGAGATTGACTCCCAGACTCCAGACGATTTGGTCTCCGCAGTAGCATCCCATCCCAATCTGAGGCTTGTCCTGCTTGATTCAGATTGGCCAGTATTCTCCACTTTTGACAGCCTTGAGTCGGACCCGATTAGACCACTGCCGTGGCTCAGACTCAACACCACAGCGGAAAACTCGCTGTCAATCAGACTGGTTGACCCAATCCAATCTCAACCGACTTCGTCCTCGGATTCTCCTCAATCGATGTCGTTCGATTCACTAGGTGTAGCAGCCGAATTACTGAGTTATTCCGAAGACGAAGAGTCAGTGGTCCTGTCCGCAGTCTCTCAGCATCCAGCAGGCAATGAGGAGTGGGCCAATCAGATGGAGGCGAGATATCCTCTAGCTGCTTGGATCGCCTCTCCTCCGAGGACTCGTTGGCCGCGATGGCAGAGGCTGAGGGGGCGCTTGGATTCTGACTGGTTGGTTCTGCTTGAGTTAGAGGACCTACCTCTGGAAAGGCTCTCCGATATTGCCGATGAGGCCCCGGATTCAGTGCTGACTGAATTCTCTAGCAAATTGACTCAGATTCTACGGACGAATCCCGAAAAGGCCCTGAGGATGCGTCCTGCTTCTGATCCCAAGAGCGCTAGCAGAGGTGATTCCTGGGTCGCCGCACAACTTCTTTCAAACGCACCTTGGTTGTCAGACCATCTCCATTCGGATTTGGTCAACTGGGCCCTTGAGGCTTGGTTGTGTGAACCTCCCATTGATTCCATGGCTGCTCTGGAGGGTGTGGCATGGCTGTTCTCCAAGGATAGAGGACCGGAATTCAGACCGATTGTTGAGGGAATCCAGACTGTCGGACATGGGTGTTCTGAAGCCCACGACTTGCGAATCTGGGCAAGTCTCTCGAAGGGTCTTTCGGACATCTCAAGGCTGAGCGCCGCCGAGATGAGAAGTGTTCTGAACCTGCCTCCTGGCTGGTGGGCCCCGATTTCTTCGTCTATGTTATCTGCTATGCTCGATGAAGACGAATCCACTGCTTGGATCCTATCGAATCCTATTCCTTGGTGTGCGGCAGTTTTGAGGCCCGTCGGAGAATCTTGCGAGGCTCCGGGATTGGATTCATTCACACATCCCGGATGCGATACCGAACTGCTGCCTAAACTGCATCGAAAACTGAAGGGTCGCAGCCAGACCGACGAGTTCCCGGAATCCTCTGAACATCTCCTCGATCTGCTGGATGCATTGGATTCGGCAGCGAGAGATACTGCCCCTCAGCCAGGCAGGACGCATCCTTACTCAGGCTGGCTAGCCCAGCCAATCGATAGTTGGCCAATAATCGATCCCGAGATGGCGATGCGAGGTGACCCCTATATCTCAGAGCGAATAATACTCAGAAGATCCGGATATCACCCCGAAATCGGCTCACTGGGCTCTATTTCGGGTTAGAGGAGGCGGTTTTTCACGACCGAGAGGTTCTTGACTGCCTCCCATGGCCGTAGCATGCCCGTGCTGCAACACCGTGGTGACGAAGCCCCACGCCGGAGGAATAGTATGAACCAAGGTACCAAGCACGGGTCGCCACTTGTCGAAGACCAGTGTGACTGTCTGCAACGGAATGATCACTGGAGCAAAATGAGTGGCCGGATTGTTTTAGGTCCCCGGATGACCAAATGGAATGAATCATGGGACTACCCCACAATCCGACAAACGTCCCGGGGTGGGTCAGGCGCCCGAGCTTCGCTGTGAAGGCCGCCGTTACGCCCCGGGGCACACAATCCACTGGAGGTGGGAAGATACACGAGGTAGGCCTGATTGGCGGTACCTTCGACCGCTTCCATGCCGGACATCGCAATCTTCTGGTGACTGCCCTTTCTCGATGCCAGACGATTGAGGTCTGGGTTACTGCCGATTCGATAGCCAAAGCCAAGGACCCGAGAATCGGTCCATGGGAAGAGAGAGTGGAAGAAATCAGACAGGCCCTAAACTCACAATTAGAACGTTTGGAGTTCCACGAATTGAAAGATCTGTACGGCCCCGCTCCCGTTCACGAAGAGGCAAGCGCAATTATCTGCACAGCCGAGACCATGCCTGAGTGCATAATAATCAATGAGATGAGGCATGACTCCGGACTGTCTGAGCTAGAGGTCATCAGCGTTGACCATACTATGTCCTGGGACGGTAGAACGATATCGAGTTCAAGAATCAGAATGGGGGAGATAGACCGAGAAGGAGATCGTTGGATTCCAGAACTGTTCGAGTCAAACGAGATGACTCTAACTCCTCAGGTCGAATCCGAGCTGAAGGACCCTTTCGGCCAGTTGATTCCCGGCCCCGAGGACGAACCTAGCCATGCCATGTCAGAGGTACTAGTGCTGACCGGAGGAGCACTCGGTCCTTTAATCGCAGTAGGCGATGTCACGGTGAAGACCTTGCAGGACCTCGGAAGACCCGCAGATATCGGCCTGATTGACGGCCGCACCAAGAGACAGGTCTGGGAGGGAGCTGAAGGAATAGACTCCACTCTGTATGATTCCGTGCTAGAATGCTCGAGCCCAGCAGGACGACTGACTCCTTCACTTCTATCCTCGTGTAAGGCTGCAATTTCCTCATGGCACGATGATAAATCCTCGTTAATCATCGTAGAGGGAGAGGAAGATCTAGCCCCGCTACTGCTACACCCTCTCGCACCTATAGGCTCGGTGATTCTCTATGGACAGCCTGGCGAGGGAGTGGTAATCAGGCGATGCGGTGAGGATGCTAAACAGCGCTGCCGTAGACTACTGAGCGGGTTTGAGATTTGCGACTAATCAAGAAGCATCCTCAAGCGTGTGGATGCCGAATCCGAAACTAACGAGAATCACCATCACCGCATAGACTCCGGGGTCGACCCAAGTGGCATTCAGTGAACTCCATGACAGGTAGAATATCACTCCGAATACAATCAGCCAACTCGCCATGGTTCTCCTGATTCCATTCTCCGACGACATCAGGCTAGTAGCCACAAGTCCACTTGGCAGTCCTCTGAACCACTCCATTACACCACCATCAAAACTCCTCTTAATCCCCATGGACCCCAATGTCAACAAGGCGACTCCGAGCAGTGCGAACACCACGTCGTCGAGCACTAGGCCCGCACCGTCGTGTGCGACATTTGAGGCAGCGCTGTCTCCTAAGATGAATCCAATCCACATCACCTTGAATCCGGGGGAATAGGCCCCGATTGTAATATTGACCAGAGTCAGCAGGATGACCCAGGATCCAAGTCCCATTGCCAAAGTCGACATAGCTTGACTTGGCCTACTGAGAGACTCTTCCCAGTCAGTTCCCTGCATGGCCATCGAGGCGGCGACCTTGCACCTCGGTTTAACCGTTGTCTGAGGCAGTAATGCCCTCTCACAGTTGAGTCTGCAGGTTGTATCTGCCGAGAGCCGCCTCGGCAATCAGCGGTTCGGAATCGCTCATCGTGGAAATCGCATCGACCCCTTTGGGGATGGCGGAGTTAACCTGCTTACTCCTCCCGCCCCTGCCTTTGCTGACGTTCCTAGCCATGATGATGCCGAGGGTGTCCAGTTCATTGAGGAGCGATGAGATACGCCTCGGAGTCAAAGGCTCGACCGAGATTTTCATGCAAGCTTCTGTATATGTCCTGTAGGCCTCCCCCGTGGAGATATTTCTCAGACCATTGTCCTCATTCAATTTGATTGCAAGAACGAGCAGTTTCTGATGAAGCGGCAGAGTCTTGAGAACCGGAGTGACTTGGTCGTACTCAAGTTGGCTCTGAGCCAATCTCACATGTCTTCTGTCGACAGTCTTCTGAGCCCTCTGTTCAGCCTTCTGGACCGAGATGCGAAGCAAATCGAGAGCCCTACGAGCATCACCATGCTCTTGCGCCGCCAAGGCGGAGCAGAGTTCCAACACTCCTTCCTCCAACACTCCTTCACGCAGTCCTGTCCGAACCCTCTCGCTCAGAATGTCCTGAATCTCTGGAGCCCCATATGGGTGGAAGACCAAATCCTCCTGACTCAATCTGGAAGTGACTCGCGGATCCAGTTGCTGAGTGAAATTGAGGTCATTGCTGACTCCGATTATGCAGCATCTCGAACTCCTAAGCAAGGTATTCAGACTGGTGAGGTTGTACAGCAGACCGTCCCCGGCCCTAGCGACCAGATTGTCAATCTCGTCAAGGACGATGATATGCACTCCTCCAGCCCTGTCCATCCTAATTATCAGTTCATCGAGGACCCGATCCGTGGGCCATCCAGTGAATGGGATGGGCGAATCACCTCTCCTCCCAAGCTTGCTCGCGATGGTCTGGACAACTCTGTACTTGGTGTCGACATTACGACAGTTAATCTCGTAGGTCTCGACACTCTGCCCCATCTCCTTACCTTTGTCAAGCAGCTGTCCGAGGACGAATCTCGTGACCACTGTCTTGCCGGATCCCGGGACTCCGTAGAGCAGCATGTTGGATGGGATGTGGCCATTCAAGGCGTCGACCAGATTCCTCACCAGAGCCTCGACCTCGTGGTCACGGTGAGGTAACCTCGAAGGCTCAAAAGCGTGGTCGAAAGCGCGTCGATCGACGAAGAGACAATCCTGCCCGAGAATTTTTTCGAAAATGTTTCCTTCCATTTTCTTTCACCAACGGGCCAAACACGATTGTCGTATCATCAAGACCTTGCATCAAGATGTGCCCGACAACGTGGATGCCAAGCGAGGATGTTAGTGGTAATAAGACTGTTTGACGAGACCAGAACTTAGTCGACTTTTCTTCAATCCAGACGGCAATATTTTTCGATTGGAAAAGACTCTCCCAGCACTCGACTCGTATCGACCCAGTATAGCGTTTTTTAGGATTCTTTATCGGTGTGGAAAATACATCATTAATGAATTGAGATCGAGATTTCTGCACGCCGCCTAGGTGCAGCAGGAATCTCGCCGCGAGAACCATCTAGAGCCTGCATTCACAGACCCAAAAATAAGATTAAGCTAGTTGCGTATTTATCCATGTATAAATCATGATAAAATAATTAAGAATTTCTTTGCATCATTATCGTGCCACCATCATCGATTTGCAGACTGTCACCATCCTCAATCTGAATAACAGACTCGGGCAGTTCGGGCATCGCGAATCCAGACTCCTCCCCCTTTGCGCTAGAGTAGTTGTGGGTGACTAGAATGAGAGTATGGGGGTGCCGCTGAGAGAACGCGACGACATCGGAAGGAGTATGGTGATGAGGGCTTTCCACGAAGTCTGGAATTCCCATCTCGAGCAGAACCACTTGGCATCTGGCCGCCCTCTTTTCGATTGCCTCACACGGCCCCGAGTCACCGCAGTGCAGGAACCTCACGCCACTTGAATGGATCAGCTCGTAGCCGTGAGGATCGGTCTGCTCGACATGACTCACGGGAAACCTCTCATACGACCAGTCAGTTCCGACAAGTTGGCCAGACTCAGACTCGGACCAAGCCACACGCTGGTCCAAAAAATCCTCAAGACTACCGGGGAATCCCGTCTTGCACAGATTACCCAACAACTCCTTGCCCCCTGGTCTGAGGTGTACATTCAGGACAGTATTGGAATCGGGGTCAGAGATGTACTTCCTCTCAAGCAGTAGGAATGGGAAGCCGAAGGTGTGGTCGGCGTGCCAGTGCGTGATTAGGACATGGCGCAGATCACCCGAGGAGGTCCCGCACCGTCTGAGTTGGGCTAGCACTGTCGGGGGCGTATCAACCAACACACAGCCATCGACTAGGGCGAGCGCATGCATCCTACCCGGAGGCATGAATGCGTTGCCCGTGCCAAGGAAGTCTATGCGCGCCATGTGCTGCGATAGGGGCATCCCGACTTGACCTCATCGCATTGAATCGATTGCTGCTTCTAACCCTCTCTCAGCATTTGTTCATAAACAGGCCTTGTCTCGACGGCTCGCCAAAGGGGGTTGCACATGTCGGATTGGAGTGCGAAGAACCCCTATGCCTCAAAGTTGAACGAGAACTGGATTCTCAACGGTGAGGGTTCTCGCAAGGAGACCAGACACATCGTCTTCGATCTGGGAGACTCTGGTCTGGAATACAAGGCAGGCGATGCACTGGGAGTCATCCCACAGTGTCCGCCCGAACTGGTCCAAGAACTGCTAGATGCTTGTGGCTTCAATGGAGACGAAGAGGTTGAGACACACCTCGGCGAGTGTAGCATCAGAGAGGCGCTGACAAACAGGTACGAGATTCACAGGATTTCCAAGAAGTGGATAGGCAATCTCGGAGATAGGCTTGCCTCGGGCTCGCCCAAGATTGAGATCAGGATAGTAGGCAGGCAGCGCTCGTCGACGGAGGACGGCGAGCTGGTGATGGACTGGAATGGCTCAGGAGTAGAAGACGACGTGCCTGAGGGATATGCCGAAATCGGCTCTGCCAGTGACCCAGCAGAAGATCTCTGGAACACTCTGATGGACGACTCAGATGCCATGGAGAACTACATGTGGTCGAGGGACTACATCGATGGTCTGGCCGACTTCGGCCACATTGGATTCACCCCTCAGGAGTTTGTCGATGGCATGGACAGGCTCAAGCCCAGACTATACTCAATCGCCAGCAGTCCTGACTTCGAGCCGGGCACCGTTCACCTCACTGTGGCCATCGTTAGGTACCACCACCATGACAGAGACAGAGCTGGACTTTGCACCGGATACTTGGCTGATCGCTGCGATGTGGATGATACCGAGATTGGCGTGTTCATGTCCCCTACTCGGTCATTTGTTCTGCCAGAGGACGGCTCGACTAACATCATCATGGTAGGGCCAGGTACTGGAATTGCTCCTTTCAGAGCGTTCCTACAGCAGCGTCAGATGGATTCCTCAACCGGCCGTAACTGGCTGTTTTTCGGAGACTGGACTGAGGAGGGAGAGTATCTCTATCGCGAGGAGATGGAGGCTTGGAGAGAGTCGGGCCTGATTGACCGACAAGATCTGGCTTGGTCGCGTGCGGGCCCTGAGAAGGTGTACGTCCAGCACCTGATGAAGCAGAACGGCGAGGAGATCTGGAACTGGATAGAAAATGGGGCGTACTTCTACGTCTGTGGCGACAAGAACTACATGGCCAGAGATGTACACTCTACGCTTATCGAAATCTGCTCGGAATACGGTGATATGTCCGAGGAAGAGGCCAAGGATTTCGTCGAGACTGGCCTGATGAAGACCGAGAAGCGCTATCTACGTGACGTATACTGACTACTCTCCGCATTGCTCATACAGCGTCTGCCGGAGCGCATCGCTATGTTCCGCCGTGTTTTGATTGCTAATCGCGGCGAAATCGCGCTTCGTATCCTACGCTCTCTACGCGCGCTAGGAATAGAAGGAGTCGTGGTCCACGGGCGCGAAGACAGGCTTACTCTTCCCGTGAGGATGGCGAACGAAGGAGCTTTCATCCCGAGAGACGACCCCTTGGCATCGTATCTCGACATAGAAGCTGTAGTCGCTGCCGCCAAGGAGGTTGGAGCAGACGCTGTACACCCTGGATATGGGTTCCTAGCCGAGAATGCAACGCTAGCAGAGAGGCTCGCTGAGGAAGGAATCGTATTCATCGGACCCAGCCCGGAAGTTCTCAGATTACTAGGAGACAAGATTTCAGCCAGAGATGCAATGGTCAAGGCCGGACTCCCCGTGGCCAAAGGTTCGGGACAGCCAATTTCAGACGAGGGAGAAGCCCTCAGTATGGCCGAGGAAATCGGCTATCCTGTAATGATTAAGGCAGCCGCTGGAGGAGGAGGCATCGGCATGCAGGTGGTCAATTCAGGAGATGAATTTGATTCTGCCTTGAGACTATGCCAAGGTCGGGCACTCTCTGCCTTTGGTGACGATAGAGTATTCGTCGAGAAGTTCATCGAAGGCGCTCAGCACATCGAATTTCAGGTGCTCGGGGATGGCAACAAAGCCGTGCATTTCGGAGAGAGGTTCTGCTCTATCCAGAGGCGCCATCAGAAGATAATCGAGGAAGGTCCGTGGCTCTCAGATGAGGTTCGCGAAGAGCTGGGAGCAAAAGTAGTGGCCGGAGCAGAGGCCGTTGGCTACAAGGGACTCGCGACCTTTGAGTTCCTTCGTGATTCGGATGGCGAGTTCTACTTCCTTGAGGTGAATCCGCGAGTGCAAGTCGAGCACACGGTGACTGAGATGATTACCGGAGCCGACTTGGTTTCCTTGGGAATCAAGGTGGCAGCAGGAGAGCATCTTCCATTCTCGCAGTCGGAGGTACAAATCTCTGGTCACGCTATTCAGACGAGGATAAACGCCGAGGACCCTTTCACACTCAAACCATCTCCAGGCAGAATCTGGGAGTGCCATTGGCCAGGTGGTCCCGGAGTCCGAGTCGATACTCATTCTCACACCGGTTACGACATGCCGCCCTCATTCGATTCTCTACTGGCCAAAGTGATAGTCTGGGCACCTGATCGGGAGGAAGCGATAGCCAAGATGGATGCTGCTCTGGCGGAGACTATAATCATCGGAGTTGACACTCTAATCCCTCTCCACAGAGCAATTTTGGCCGAGCCCGACTTCCGTAACGGAGATATCACAATCGCGTATCTAGATGAGCACCCGGGTATACTCGATGGGGTGTGAAAGATGAAAATCGTAATCCTTGGTAGCATAGGACTAGACGACATAGAGACCCCTGTAGCTAGCGGTTCGGACTTGCTTGGAGGGGCTGCCGCACACGCCGGAATGTCAGCGGGATTCCATCTACCCGCATCACCTCGCAAGCCACCTTCAGTCGGCCTGGTAAGCGCAGTAGGGACGGATTTTCCAACTGAGGCACAGAGAACGCTTGAGGACGCGGGACTGAATCTGGCCGGAGTGGTGCGTAAGGATGGAAGCACCTTCAGATGGTCGGGACGATATGAAGGCTCGATGGACGATGTCAGTACCATCTCGACTGAGGTCAATGTTCTTGAAGAACACATCCCCGAGATTCCCGCTTCTTGGAGAGACCCCGAGGTCCTGCTTTGTGCAAACACCCACCCTCGCTCCCAGGTCTCCGTACTGGACCAGTGCCCAGGTGCGGTAATCACCGCCCTCGACTCCTTCATGCTTTGGATTGACACCGAATTTGAATTACTCTCCGAGGCGCTCCGCAAGGTGGACATTGCCATTCTCAACGAGGAGGAGGTCTGCGCGATTGCAGGCGACGACCTTGTTCACAGCGCTGCTGCAAAGATTTCCTCGGGTGAGGCCCTCTATGGAGGCACTGCAGCCGGACCAGGACCGAGTGGAGTCATCGTCAAGCGTGGCAGGAGCGGCTCAGTCGCATACCTAGATTGCGGCACCATCACCCTGCCTGCGTATCCGACCGATGAACTCGTCGACCCTACTGGTGCAGGTGACAGTTTCGCCGGGGGCCTGCTCGCAAACATAGCCGGTCGTAAAGGAGCCCTGAATCAGTCCGATACGATGCGTGATGCCCTGTTGCATGCGACCGTCACCGCATCATTCGCTGTAGAGGCGCTAGGAGTATCAGGCATCGCCAATCTCGATCGTGGACGCTATCACGCCAGAGTAGACAAGTATCGCCGCATGGTCGGACTGTGATTATTCGAGACGCTTGATGCCCGGAAGTGGATGAGGATCACTCTTGGAAGATGTCCTCTTGAGTTGAGAGAATCTCAGCCCGCGCTCCTCGACTCCGAATTCCGTCTCACCCGATTCACTATCTTGACCGCTCGACACTCGCTTGACGACCCCATCCAAAGCCTCCTGAGCAGAGCGCGGCTGCTGAACTCTTACCTTAGCACCCCTGCTCACTACATCTGCCTGATGATCCTGATCGCTTCGCAGCCGGATATGCTGCGATGACTGGAATCGTGCTCCGGGAGCATCTACATCGCCATCTGGATCGCCATACTCTGCAGAGTAACTCTCATGACGCCTCGATGCCCTGTGAGCAGGTCCTAGTAAGGCTCCAATCCAACCCAATCTCTTCTTCGACGCCTTTCTCCTGCCTCCGGTGTTCACTCTTCCAGTCCCCATCGAACTAACGATTCGAGAGACTCCGGGGAACTCTTCAAGAGTGGAGGCATCGATAGCAGGCGCGGCATCGCCTCCATCAGTCAACAGCGCCTGTCTTGCTCTGGCCTGTTTGACGACACCGGGCTTACACTCTTCGCGAACAGCGACTTCGTTGGGAGCCGGGAGCGATCTAGCCATGTACGGCCCCGTCTCTCCGAATCTGTCCTGTGCCCTTCTAATCATCTGCGAACTCGTGGGCTCTCTTTCTGTGAAAGGAGTCCCTGCTGCGTTGATGTAACTCTGAGCGATAGGCAGGTCCTGTGTGGCAGTCATGGTCTCGCGGGGTGGAGCCGTGGTTGGTGGAGAGTACGACGAAGTTGGCTCGAAATCGAACATTCCGCCCTCTCCGAATAGATCCATTCCTACAGCAGCCTCACCCAGAGCCGAGTCAATCCGCGATTCCCCTGGTGGCTTCTCCTCATACCAAGGGGGAGACTCCTCCCTGCCCCATGCCCTGGAGTATGCATCAGGCTCGGTCTCTGTAGAAGGCTCATCGAACATCATCATCGGGGAAATCTCTTCGTTGGTAACAGTCGGGATAGAAAATACATCATTGGAGATAGATGGCATCGGTTCAGGGGGTTCATCTACAGATAGGAATCCTTCCAAGGGGGATGATTCAGGCTCAACTGGAACGGTCAACAGCGGGTCTAAGGAGACTTCATCCTCAGGTATGTCCGGAGCTTCCAACAGACCCTTCAGGTCCATTGTGTCTCCCATCGCATCACGGAATGCCGGAAATGTCGGTAATTCCACATCAATATGCTCCAGTCCCTTTCTGGCTTCTTCAATCGAGATTCCGCGACCCACTCTATCGACCATCATGCAGAGTTTTAGCAGCACTCCTTCGCTCCCCGCCACCATGTGACGGTCACCGGCCTCGGTCTCAATGGATAGGACTGAAGTTCTCGACAGGAGATATCCGAGAAGAGTCAGCGAGCCGCCGGCAGTAGAGACCAATGCATACGGAGGCATCAGGACCTTGAGTCCCAGATAAATCGCCATGAGGCTCAACGGTACGGCTCCGGCCGGGAACATTGGGACCTTCATGTGGCGCATTCTAGATATTGATCCCAATGAAAGTCTGACCCCATGGCCATCGAACCTCTCTAGGGTCAGCTGACGCCGTGTGAGAACGGCGACAAACCTCCCTCCTGACCCGACCAGACTCAGATTGCCGAACAGTTCCGACCTCTCTTCATCTTGGTCGGGCGTAAGCCCGACTGAGTACATCCCGAGCAGACCAGCGACTCTGATTGGCTATAACTGCTCGGGA
>CAYMRU010000026.1:0-13641 GCA_964392975.1 uncultured Candidatus Poseidoniales archaeon
GCCCTGTCGAGGCTGCGACCCGGGTTCAAATCCCGGTCGGGGCGCCACTAATTCCCGCCTTCCCACCAGTTGGCGGCCTCGCTTTCCTCTTCCTTGGAAGAGTGTACAAATTCTACTCTGTAGCGGGACTTGGAGAGGATATCATTCGTTGGTTCAACCTTCCAAGAATGAATATGTCTCCTCGAAGCGGAAGTCCATTCTCTCGATGTGTAGAGGTATTCGTATCTCTCTGGGTCAGACCAGTGAACGGAGACGAGACGGATTACATCCTCCTGCCCCGGAACAGGCTCAACCATGTATCGCGACTTGGAGAGGATGTCTTCTGTTGGTTCGTCCATCCATGAAACAACCTTTCTCCTATTATCGGAATGCCCTATATCCGATGCGTAGAGGTATTCGTCTCTCTCTGGTTCAGACCAGTGAACGGAAACAAGACGGATTTGCTTCCCAACCATTTGTCGCACCATCGCCACAGCCATTTCATGGCTTTTCTCATCTCTAGCCGGGGGTTCGAACGAGATTTTCGTATCGCCATTATCCTCTTTGAAGCCTAGAAGCGTCGATAATCCGATGAGCCCCCCGCATCCTACCAAGGGAGCTAAACAACCGACAACCCCCCATTGTTCGTAGATTCCTTGTGCGATGACTACTGGGACTACGACAACAAGGAATAGAATGAAGATGATGAATTTGAATTCCCGTTCTGCTTTGGACATTATCTATCACTCCTTTTGCCACCAGTATTGAGATTCTGATTCATCAAACTCAGGCGAGTAAGAGAAGCAGTAGAAGCACCGACCTGAATCGTCATACTCGCAAAACCCTATCTCTTCGCACCTCGGGTTCTCTGGTGACTCGGGTTCTTCATTCATCAACAGGACTCTCAATCTGAGAGTTGGATGGAGTTTTTGCGGATTATTCCAGAAATCTTTCGAAATCATTCTACCCTCCTTCCAATGCTCGAAGACTGCGACTCCGTCTCGTTTGCCATCACCATCAATATCTCCATCGAAAGTGAATTGGGCAAACTCTGCCTCCTCAGGAGCCAAATCGACAATCCAGAATCTCTTGGCCTTCTCGAGAATCGAGATTAGCCCATCTATATCTTTGGAAGATATGGTGTGGTTCTTACCATCCACAGTGAAGCGCAGTACATCCGAAGTTTGATCCTCGCTGATGGTCTTGAGGTACTCTTCCGCGGCGTTGGAATCCTGGTGCATGTAACATAGTCCAGAATTGCGATACACCATTCTTCTGCACTTCTTTCCGTTCTGTGTATCGATGTGAAGACAGTAAGTAATCAACTTCAGGGGTGTTTGCGTACTGGCCTTTTTGTCGTCTGTGAACTTCCCTGAGTTGGACCTGCCGAGAGCGGGGGCACCGGCTAGGGGCGCGAGGCACAGTTCAAGCCCATTGCAAGAGCCGCCACTGAAATTGAAGTCAGAACCGCTTTCGGCCATCGATTTGATGATTAAGACGGCAACTACGATTCCAATGATTATCAAAATCAGAGGTGATCCATCTCCATTGACGGAAGCTTCTTCCTCCTCAGATGTCTGAATTTCTGGTTCCGGTTCTGGTTCGGGTTCAGTCTCTGGTTTGGTTTCAGAAATGTCCTCCTGCTCATGAGGCGTATCCTCTTTGGGCTTTGGTTTGTACCTGAAAATCGCTACCAAGGCAGCCACGTAGGCTACAACAAAGACGGCTATGGAAAGGTAGGTATTCGAGAAATTAGGTAGAATTAGGACAGCGAAATCTGGTTTATCGGGGTCATAGTGGACTGTGACAGAATCGCCTTCCACGAACCCACTATCATACATCTCAATTGTTAGGTAATGGTTTCCTATGCACGCCCAAGCATATTGCGGTTGAACATAAATATCCCAAGGGTCAGAATATTCTGCTCTCTGCTTCTGGTTGCTCAGATGTATGGTATAATCCCCAGGTGCTGCATAATGGAAATCTGTGGTGTTTCCCGGCTCATTATAGATAGTAGAAATATCGAGGCTTTGGTTTATGGAGATATGATTAATTTGGACTCTGCCCGCGGTACTCGTCACGTCAACGAAGTCTCCAGAATTATTGGTTGAGCGGATGTGAATGTAGGCTGTTTGACCCGAAGTTAAGGAAAAACTGGTTGTCTCAGTGCAGTAGTATTCTGATGTAAGGACTCTAATATCGTCCGAATTGATTACTTCTAAAATAGATGGTTGATCATCCCAGGAGAATGAGTGTCTCCACTCAGTATATTCAATTCC
This sequence comes from uncultured Candidatus Poseidoniales archaeon, assembly GCA_964392975.1. GTDB lineage: Archaea > Thermoplasmatota > Poseidoniia > Poseidoniales > Thalassarchaeaceae > Thalassarchaeum. Next base: position 2,259 of record CAYMRU010000026.1, read on the forward strand.
ATCTACTGAATAGTTGTACCAGAAAGTGTGATTGTATGGTTCGTAAATGGTCACAGTTCCCTCGGTTGTATCCCAACTCTCCAACTCGATATGCCTGATTACATTCTGGCCAAGGGAAAAAAGCACTACGACGAATAATACAGAGACTATACCGATGATGGGTAGTTTGGATTTCGGCTCCGGCTCACTCTCCATAACTCACTCCGTTTGTTCTTCCCACCAGTTGCCCTCTGCCTCGGGCTCGGGCTCCGGTTCTGGGTCTGATGGGGGTTGATCCTGATGTCTCCAGCAGAAATCCGTGGTTCTGAATGACAGGGCGTTGCAGCCGTCGACGGCACATGTTCTGGCTTGCTGGGCGCGTCTCTGCTGGGGTGTTTTGAGGTCCAAGGTGGTTGTTCGTGACGATTGTGAATCGCCACTGGCGGCAGTGAACGCGCCGTAGAAAATCGCGTTGCAAAGGAGTTCCACGAGAATCTGTCCTACCACGGTGTTTCATCGAACCTGATACGATAAGTCTGTCTACGGCGTAGGGGCTATCCAAGCCTCAAACGAGCAGAGTCGGAGCGTGGAGCTGTAGTCGCGTTTGATTCTGAGGGTCGGCTCCGGTGTGCCCTGTAGTCTGGGTGGTAGCGCCTTTCGGATTGCCTCGTTGGCTTGGTCAATTTCTGACTCAGCGGCGATTATCCTGCCTCTGACCATGCTAGGGCCGGTCCTGTCGAGTAGGGGCACTAGGGATGGAAGGAATTCGATAGTTCGGTGAGGAAGGTTGACCAGAAGTAAGTCCCAACGACCTGCAAGGCCGGGGTCGTGCTTTAGTTGGGTGGCATCCGCCAATCCTGCGATTCTGTCCTCATAGAGTCTTGAGATAGATGCGGGTTCGGTTGGGTAATCCCTGCGATCCCATCGCCGCAGGTTGTCGAACAGTAACTGAACAGCATCGGGATTGAGGTCTGATGCGAGTAGGTCGCCCACGAGGTCGGGCTCTCCTAGCAATGTGGCTAGAGCAGGACCAACCCCACAGAATGGGTCGCAGACGCGCAGAGGCCTGTCTATCAAGGAGTGCAACTCCTTGGCGAGTGATAGGGTCTCCAGTCTCTCTGATTGTAGTTTAGTTGAGAAATACGCCTTGGTCGGGTCGCAGAGTATGTTACGTCCAGACTCCTTGACGAGTACTCTGGTGCTGGCCACATCTTCGGGAATGTTGTCTAGGATGATTTTGTCATCTACGCGTGCACCTATTGGTTTGAGATTGCGAATCCTAAGTTCACCCAATACTCCTCCATCCGATAGCACCAGTCTGATGTGGGGGTGCGAGAGGAGTTTGGCGGTGGCGATTTCCCGTGAGTAGTTGGATACTTCCTCATCTATCCTCACAATCATCATGTCGGCGAAGAACTCGTGCGAGGATGGCCAAGCTTCTCCGCCGTCAACGACGGTTTCGTCACCGAGGAGTTCCCTTAGATGAGACCACCAGTCACTGTCTATCCTCTCGTCTGGGTGGCCCTCATGTTCTACGAGAGAGTGTTCGGCGAGAGCTGGTGGAAGTTCCAGCGCAGCGCCTGGGTCTATCGGAATCAGTCTAGATTCGCCGTCCTCTGAGGAGAATACTCGCATGCCTGGAGCAAGTAGGTTGAGCTCGCGCATCAGGTCGAGTACAAGCTCGACCTGTTGATTGGGTACTGAGAGATGTCGCATCACGTTCATGATGTGCAGCGGGGCAGCCCGCTTCACGATGACGGAAGACGGAGTAGCCCCGGGGCTGTGGCTGATTGGTATCGGCCCGGGCGACCTTGACCACATCACAGAGAGAGCAAGACGAGTAGCTAGGGGGTGCTCAAAGCGCTACTTGGAGGGTTACACCGCTATACTTCCGCCGGGTGAGGAGGAGCGTCTCGAATCGGTAGTTGGTCCGTGGGAGCGGTTGATGCGAGACCGAGTCGAGGCTCCAGAGAGCATGCTCGAAGAGGCTCGGGGTAATCCTGTCGCGTTATTGGTAGTCGGCGACCCTATGCAAGCCACCACACACATCGATCTCGAGGAGCGCTGCGCTACTGAGGGAATTCGGTTCCATGTTATTCCCGGTCTTACCGCGACTGCTCTCGCAGTTTCACTGTCAGGGCTGCAATCCTACAGATTCGGGCGGCAGGTCACTATCCCGTTCGCAGATGGAGATTATCTGCCAACCTCGCCATTTGAGATGATTTGCAGAAACAAGGAATCGGGGATGCATACGCTCGCACTATTGGATCTCGACCCCACCGGAATGGGAATTGAGCAGCCTCGTCCGATGACCCCGCGAGAGGCTGTGAATCACCTAGTTCGCATGAATGAGCGGAGTGAGGTCTTTGATGTCTCTGTGGAAGACTGGGACGGTCTGCTTCTCAGCGACCTCGGGACCGAAGAGGAGCGAGTGGCCTCGGGCAGTATGAGAAGTCTATCCGAAGTTGAAGGGGGTCATATCCATGCTCTAATCGTAGCAGCGGAGTTCAGTGGTATGGAAGAGGAGGCTTTCGAGCGCCGCAGACTGACCGAAGATACGACGGGATGAAAGATAAGTTGCTAGTCGCGGAGACGAGAATCATGGCGAAGCCTCCAGCAGAAGTGCGATTTCCCGGCGACAGGAACCGTCGCAAGAGAATCCGCATGAGGGGGATTAAGCAGGCCTCAAAGGAGATACAAGACCGCCTCGACAGGAATCTTGAGGAATTGGTCGATGACCCTGAGGTCTTCCTACCAGAGATCAAAGGAGAGGTTGACCAGTCGTTCTTCTCCAAGGACCCGATGGCGAGGACTCTGAAGGAGGTTTCATCGGTATCCATCAAGCGGTACGACACCAAATGGCTTCGCAAGCGAATGACCAAGAAAGGAGGAGATTTGGTCTGTAGGGCTCTGGCTGGAAGCCTGCTTGCAGCCTCAGAGGAAGACAGGTCCACAGTCGCTGTGTTCAAGAATCCACTATTCGGGGTCGCCAGCTATATCCGCAGAGGAAATGGAAAGCAGAGCCATCTAGCAGGGATTCAGAATCACAATCACCCCAAACTCAGGCTCTTGGTCTGGGATGAACACGCCAAGTCCGGGCAGTGGTTCTTCTCTTGGGACGAAGGTTTCGTATTCACTGGGACTACTCCGGATCCTCCCTCGGAATGGATTGACTGGAGTCTCGACAACGCCTCGATAGATCTCTCTGGGGAGGGGGATTTGCGATGGAGCTCTGGCCTAGAGTCCGATACCGTTGAGAATAGGGAACTCACCGAAACCGGATGGTTGAGGCTTGAGTTAACCGACGGCACTCTGGTTGGTTTGTCCAGATCAGCATTGGCGAATTCCGAGGAGCAGTTCGGGCAGAGTGTTGCGATGGGCATGCTTCCGCCCAGGCTGAGTGATATTGCCCAAGCCGAATGGGTATGGAGACCGGCGGGCTGGCCAGAAGACCGTGAGTTACCAGCCGCTGGAATCGAGAGACTGGAAGAGGTTCTCAGCACTTGGATGAGATTCTCTCTCGATGATTCCTCTTTGGCTAGGGCCTGCAGGAGCAGTATCCTCAATTCGATTGAGGATGGTTTCGTAGTGGGGACTCATTGGTTCCGCGAAGATTCACGCTCCGATTTTCTTGAGCACCTAAATGGCACCGAGGAGGAGAGGGCTGCTATTGCCTGCGTCCTCGATTCGCTAGACTATGGTATCCATGTCAGAACCGATGGTGAGGTGTTGGAACTCGAGGAGGATGTAATTCGATTCGAGGAGAGTTCGTGCCACCCCAATCTAGTGGCACTATGGCCCGAACACGGCCATACTATACTTGAGGAGATTTACGGCATCGAAGGCGAGGATGCTGATACAATTCTTGAGAAGCAGGCGAAGCGAAAGCAAGGCTTCGGCGCGTTCCTTCGAGAGTTAGGGGCGAGTCGGAGTGTCGCCATGAAACTCGAGAGGTTGCCGTGGGAGAGCGAAGCGTTGCCGACACCCCTCTCATTCGCAGACGAGTTGGTCAGGCAGGCGGTGGATCGTGGTATTGCGTCAACGGTCTCCAAGGCCCGCAAGGGCAGGGGATTGGACATGGCCATGGGTTGGGCTTGGCTGACTGTCCACGACAGGACCGAGTCTGATGCTTGGAGATTCGATGAGGACAGTCGAGACAAGGGTGGGGACTGGGTTCCTGCTCTGCAGGCCTTGTGGGATGCTGCCTCTGAACTTCTAATCAATGATAACCTCGATGCGGTCCAAGACTACGAATCTGCGATGAATTGGTTGGCTGAAGTTTCTGGATCGGGGCCAATAAATTCGTAATTTCCGGGCAAATCTTTTCCTCGTATAGCAGCTAGTGAGGAAGAGCAATCCAAACCGCAACAGCGAATAGCGCTGCACCCATTATCATGTTGAGATTCTTTGCTGATTGCTCGGTACTGAATGCTCTTCTCAGCAAGGTTCCAAAGGCTGCCCAAGAGATAACTGCAGGCAGACCGAATGTCAGGTTTAGAAGCACCAATAGCGCCTTGGATGCGAAGCCTGTACCGAACAGTCCACCGAATGCTGTGAAGAGAACAAGAAAGTGAATCCATGCCTTTCCGTTGACAATTTGAAGAGCCATTCCGGTTCTGAAACCCAATCGGTCTGCTTGCTCATGATTGCTATCGATGGGAGATGATGTGGCAACCTTGTATGACAGATAGGCGATGTATGCAGCACCAATGTAAGTAAGGAGTTGGAAAAGGTCCTGATTCTCTTCAATGAAAACGGTGGCGACCCCAACAAATAGTCCGAGAGCAGACCAACCAACTGCCATTCCCATAATCAGAGACATTGTTCCCTTCAGACCGTGTTGGGAGCCATGCGCAGCGCACAACACATTGTTAGGACCGGGGGAGAAACACATCGCGATTTGGAAGGCCAAAGTGGCCAACAGCAAATCCGTCTGCATGCAATCAGGCCCGGGTTTCCAGAAGAGTCTTAGCGGCGGCCAATGCCTGGTCTATGTCGGCCCACAGGTCCTCGACGCTTTCGATCCCGATGCTCATCCTGACGAAGCCAGGTATGATTCCTGCCTCGTTTCTGACGTCCTCAGGCACGAACATGTGGCTGGAGTTGAACGGGCATTCGACTAGGCTCTCTACGCCTCCGAGGCTGGTGGCCTCGAAGATGATGTCGAGGTTGCGCATGAATTGGAGCGCGGCCTCGTCCCCGCCCTTCACTACGAAGGATAGCATTCCAGTACCACGGGGGACTATTCTCTGAGCCACCTCGTAGTCTGGGCTCGAAGGCAGGCTCGGGTGGTTGACATGCTCAATCATATCGTGCGCCTCCAAACGGGTTGCGACATCCGCCGCGTTCGAGGTGTGAATCGGCATCCTAGCGTGTAGCGTGCGCATCCCCCTCTCAAGCATGTAACACATGTGAGGGTCTGCCGCGCCACCGAAGTGGACCTTCTTCGGGAATATCTCGGCTACGAGATCCTCGCGGCCGACGACGAGCCCTGCAATAAGGTCCGAGTGGCCACCGAGGTACTTGGTGCCCGAGTGGATGACAAGATCGAATCCGAAGTCTATGGGATTGCACGCCCAAGGCGTCGCGAACGTGTTGTCGACGATGGAGATTAACCCATTCTTCTTCGCCAACGCCGCCATGGCCTCGAGATCGCAGACCTTGATGACGGGGTTGGTAATCGTCTCGACGTAGAGGATTTTGGTGTTCTCCTGAATCGCAGCCTCGTATGATGCGGGGTCACGCATGTCCGCCATCGTCACTTCGATACCGAAGCGTGGTAAATCCTCCACCATCAGACCGTAGGCCCCTCCGTAGCAATCAGCGCTGGCGACCATGTGGTCGCCGTTCGAAAGCAGGGACATCAGGGTCGTCGAGATGGCTGCCATCCCGCTGGCGAAGGTCTCGCCGTCCTCTGCACCCTCAAGGCGGGCCAGCTTCCTCGCGACTCCCTCGGAGTTGATGCTTGAAAGACGTGAGTAAAGCTCAGTGTGCTGAGCGCCAGCAGCCCAACCCGCGTAGCGCTCGTCTGTCAGTTGATAGGTAGCGGTGTTGAATATCGGAGTTACCGCTGCTCCCTCGATGTTCTGTGTGCCGGACCATACTGCTCGAGTAGCGAACTCTTTGTCGGAGTGTTTCTCGTTCATGACACTCCGACTGGTGGTGGTGTCATCAACTATACGCCGGTAATAGCGAAAAAAAGTCGAATTATTCACTATGAATTGGTATAATATCGACTAATTGACGGAATATTTAATTTTCATCCGTCATTACAGAATTTGTGCCCACATCCCAATTGGACGCCAAGGACGCCAAGATCGTGGCGATGTTGAAAGATGATTCACGAGCCAGTACCCAAGCCATTGCCGATGCTCTGGGGATGCCGAGAGTAACCGTCCATGACAGGATAAGGAGGCTGCAGGAGAGAGGTGTGGTTCGCCGTTTCACAGTCGAGCTCGGAAAGGAAGAATTGGGGTGGAGTCTGCACGCGTTCATCCTGGCTAACTGGGCGGGCGAAAGGGGGCAGACAGATAGGCGTGAGGTTGCTAGAGAAATCTGCAGTATGCCATTCGTTGTAGGATGCCACATAGTCACCGGCCAGTGGGACTTTATCGTCGAGGTAGTTGCTAGAAACATGGAGGATCTTGGAGACTCCATACTCGACGGTCTCTCTGCTGTCCAAGGTGTTGGGCACACGCAGACGTTGGTGTCATTCTACAACTATGACGGAGCAGCGAAGGAACTCAGTTAATCGAGACCGATAGCAGACAACACGGAATTCAAATCGGGATTCACAATGGTGGACTCGGCGAGAGAGTTCTCTACAGCCAGATCTGGGTCTTTCAGGCCATGTCCAGTCACGGTCACTACCACTGTGCTGCCTGTGGGGATACCTGTTGACTCGTGATGTTTGAGTAGACCCGCTATTCCGGCTGCCGATGCCGGTTCAACGAATATACCGACAGTTCTGGCGAGTAGTCTGTGCGCATCGAGGATTTCCTCGTCGCTGACCATGCCTATTGTGCCATCCGATTGCTCGGCTGCCTCGCTCGCCTTGTCCCAACTGGCAGGGTTGCCGATTCGAATCGCTGTCGCGATGGTCTCTGGGGATTCCACAACTGCCCCCCGGACAATCGGGGCTGCCCCCTCCGCCTGCCAGCCCATCATCTTGGGTAGTTCAGGAATGATACCCGAACTGTGATACTCCTTGTAACCCCTCCAATATGCTGTGATGTTGCCGGCATTGCCGACGGGGAGGAAATGCATGTCCGGAGCTTTTCCAAGTTCGTCGCAGACTTCGAAGGCAGCGGTCTTCTGACCTTCAATTCGGAACGGATTGATGCTGTTGACCACTTCGAAGTCATCTCTTTGCCCGAGTTCTCTGACTATCTCCAGTGCGTCATCGAAGTTTCCTCTGACTTCGATGGTCTGTGCGCCATGAATGAGTGCCTGGGCCATCTTCCCCGATGCAATCTTGCCCTCTGGGAGAAGTACGAGGCAGGTCAGGCCTGCCGCGGCTGCATAGGCTGCTGCCGAAGCGCTGGTGTTCCCGGTGCTGGCGCAAACTAGGAACTTAGCGCCTCGCTCCACTGCTTTGGTAACTGCGAGAGTCATCCCTCGATCCTTGAAGGACGCAGTCGGGTTGAGACCCTCGTGTTTAATCAGGAGATTAAAATCAGCACCTATTTGCTGTACTATCTGGCTCGCATCGATTAACGGTGTGCCTCCCTCATTGAGGGAGATAATACGGGAGGTATCCGACACAGGGAGGAAGTCGCGATACCTTCTGATGACGCCGTGACCTGTCATGAATCGCCCTGATGGGTCTCAGCCATGAACCTCACCCGGGCTCCCGAAGCGTCCTGCCAGATTGAGGCAGACCGCTACGACAGGCCCGATAAGAACAGCGAACACTATCGTTCCGAATCCGAAAGTCCCTCCTAAAACTAGCCAACCTATGGCGAGTACAGTGATTTCAATAGCCCCACGAACTTTCGCAATCGGGATTCCTGAAACCTTCTGCAAACCCGTCATCCAACCGTCTCTGGGACCGGGGCCGAGATTGGCGGTGAGGTAGATGCCGCTGCCTATGCCGATGAGAAGTACACCAAGCAGAACCTGCGCTATCGCCATCCATTGGGCCTCAGGAGTGGGTAAACGCGGGACCATTACCTCAATCGCTGCGGCGATGATTATAGCGTTGAGTATGGTGCCAATCCCGGGCTTCTCTCTGAGAGGAATCCACAGCAGTAGCACGAGGAAACTGACGAGGAATGTTGCTTGCCCGACTGTCCAGTCGATGTTGATGGCTATGCCCTCGGCTAGGACCGTCCATGGAGTGTTGCCGATACCGGCCGCAATTAGGATGGCGTCGCCGGTTCCGAATATCCACAGACCGATGATGAGGACGATGAGTGTCTTGAGTCGTGGTTTGAGCGTCATCGGGTCGTCTGCGCTCCACCGGGTGGTGGGAACCTCCTTGGCGGGGCGCAGCACTTCCATCAGACCCATGGCCGCGCGAACGACTGGAAGCCAATCAAACCGATGCATAGTTTGAATGGCAGGAGACCTTTAGCCTCACTAAGGTGAGGCTGTGGAGGCTTGGGAGCAACCGATAGATACCGGTGAGGTGCCTGAAGATGGTTCTCATTTCGATGTCATAGTAGTCGGAGGTGGCCCGGGAGGATCTGCTGCTGCGGCATACAACGCTCTGAACGGAAGCAAAGTGCTTCTCATCGAGAAGGATGTGTGGCCTAGGGACAAACCATGCGGGGATGCTGTTGGAGGTAAGTCACTTTCCCATGTCGAGGAGCTTGGCGTACTGCCGATGATTCAAGCCACACCATACTACCAAGTCGACTCGATTGTCTTCGGCAGCTCGAATGGTTCTGAGGTCAGGGTGATGTTGCCCAAGGAGTCCTACGAGGCGAAGGGTCTACTGTCCGGCTACGCCTTGCCGAGAGTACAGTTCGACTACATGCTGTTCAAGCGTGCAACCGAATTGCTCAGAGAGAACGGTAGCTCGGTGATTCAGGGATTTTCTGTTCGCGAAGTCATGTCCGAAGAAGACGATGGGAAGCAGAGAATCGTTGGTGTCTCCTGCAAGTCCGGAGGTAAGCGTTCGGATACTCCTGAGTTGACTTTCACCGCATCAGTCACCATAGGTGCCGGTGGCTACAACTGCCCGGTCTCAAGGAAGATTGTTGAATTACACGACGAGCCGCATAAGGACAACGAGCATTTCTGTGGTGGATACAGAGAATACTGGGAAAATGTGGAAGGTTTAGAGGGCCAAGAGGGGCCAATCGAGATTCACTTCATCGAGGAGGTTCTTCCTGGCTACTTCTGGCTGTTCCCAGTCAGCGAAGGTGTCGTGAACGTCGGAATAGGGATGCTGATCTCAGAGCAGAGAAAGCAGAAGGGGAAGAAGAAGTCACTGAAGCAGATACAGAAGTGGGTAATCGAGGAGCATCCAAGATTCAAGGAGAGGTTTAGCGGCTCCAAGTTGGTACCGGGCTCAGAAAAGGGGTGGCAGTTGCCATTCGGCTCTCCGAGGAAGGATGCGCCTTCGTACCAGCCCAGAAGAGCGGCTATGGCTGGGGCCATGGCCGTTGGGGACGCAGCCAGCCTTGTCGATCCATTCAGCGGGGAGGGTATAGGAAACGCCCTTCTGACGGCCAAAATGACCACCAGGCACTTCGACAGGGAGAAGCACTCCGCAGGCTTCCCCGAGGAAGCCGCAGTGGCCTACATGGAGGATATGTGGGGTGAGTTGGGCAAGGAGTTGACCAACTCGACGAGGCTGCAGAGGATGATGAAGTTGAAGTTCCTCTCTAACTTCTTCATCAAGAAGGCCTCGAAGAAGGAGGAGATTGGTAAGATGATGTCGGAGATGATTGCAAGCAAGGATGCGCAGGAAAATCTCTTCAGCAAGTGGTTCCTTTTCAAGACCCTGGTGTTGCCGTAGGTGTTGCGATGACTGCGAAATCTGCATCTCTCGATGATATGGAAGTTGTATTCCTCGATCTCGACGGGACGATTTACCTAGGTTCAAATCTGATTGAGGGTGCGTTGTCGTTCCTTGAGCGTTTAGAAGAGAGGGGGATCAGGAGGTTCTTCCTATCCAACAACTCCAGTAAGTCTGTGGGGCAGTATCAAGAGAAGTTGCGGGGTTTGGGAATACCTGCTTCTGAGAACGAGATTCTACTATCCACTCACGACTTAATCTCCTGGTTGAGAGAGAATGGAATCGACCAGACCTACTTAGTGGGGACCGAGGGTATGAGGGAGATGTTGGAGTCTGTTGGTGTTGCTACCGCCTCAGAGAATCCCCAATACGTCGTATTGGGGTATGACACCGAAATCACCTACGAGAAACTCAGTACGGCTTCCATCCACTTGCACAAGGGAGTCCCAATGGTAGCGAGCCACCCAGATATCGTCTGCCCTTCACCCGACGGGGGTTTGCCTGACACAGGGGCGTACATGGACCTCTTTGAGGCTACAACTGGAGTCCGACCTGAGCATGTCTGCGGCAAACCCAACGCCGGAATGATACTGCACAAGGTGCAGGAGTTGGGGCTCCGCCCGGACCAATGTGCAATGGTCGGAGATAGGCTTTATACAGACATGGAGATGGCTGAGAGAGCCGGCGTTCATGGAGTCCTCGTACTAAGTGGTGAGGCTACGATTGAGGATCTTGAGCAAGCGCCTCAGAGCCCTTCTGTTGTGGTGGGCTCGGTCGATGAGTTGGCCAGATAGGGTGGAAAGCCTCAATCTGCATAGCCCCACGCCAAGCTATGGCCGAGGGACTGGTAACGGTTACAGGAGCGAGTGGGTACATCGGAAGTCATGTGGTTGCCAATCTGCTGGCCAGAGGTAGGAATGTCAGGGCCACAGTAAGGGATGCTGAGGACCCAATCAGGGTGGATCACCTGAATCAACTCGAGATAACCGAAGGAGGGAGTCTTGAGATAGTCGAGATGGATCTATTCGATGAGGCTTCGGTGCATGCTGCTATCGCTGGCTGTACCGATCTTATTCACACCGCAGCCGCGGTGAGAATCAGCGCCAAGGATCCTCAAAAGCAGATTGTTGACCCCAGTGTGGTTGGCACACGCAACGTGGTTGCAGCGATTGATGCTGCCCGAACAGTAGAGCGGTTCGTCCACACATCCTCAACCGCGGCGATAAGACCCATGACATGGAAGAACGGGGAGACATTGACCACAAAGACGTGGGCGGATGATGCAACCCTTGAGGGGAACCCATACGGGTTGGCCAAGGTGTTAGCAGAGAGGATTGTTCGAGACTGGCACTCCGGTGGCGGCGAGGAAAAACCAAGGATGGTCACAATTCATCCGAGTGTGGTCTTCGGGCCACCGATGAGCAAGATACACCTGCG
>CAYMRU010000027.1:0-12517 GCA_964392975.1 uncultured Candidatus Poseidoniales archaeon
GGCCAGCAGAAGTTGTCCAGACCGGCTACCATGTCTAAATCTACTCCGACGCAAACCGCGTTACGTAGAGCCTCATCGACACATGCAGCAGCCATCGAGTAGGCATCGATATCTGAATATCTAGGAGCGATTCCATTCGATATAACCGCACCCTGAGTTCCTCCATGGATTGGGGCAATTACCGCGGCGTCTCCGGGCGCATCGTGGTCGACGCCACAGAATGGCTTGATTACGGTCTGAGCGATGACCTCGTGGTCATACGAGCGAACCCAGAATTCCTTGCTGGCGATATTCGGTCTTGCCATCAAGCGCCTGAGAATGTCACCCATTCCCTCGGCGTTCGCCTCAGGTGGTTCCATCTCCTCATGAACAGGCGGCTCCCATTCGGATTCTAGATCCAATTGGGGGCAGCCGTCGTGAAGGAAAGAGATTGGAAGGTGTGCTACAGGTGCGTCGCCATGATGAACAACAAACGCACCTGAGTTCGTGAAAGTTCCAATGTTCGTCGCCTCAACTTCGTGTAAGTCAGCCAGCCTCTCAAACTCCGCGCAATCCGCTGGCCTGACCCCTACTGTCATGCGCTCCTGTGACTCGGAAACCAGGATTTCCCAAGATGAAAGACCTGCTTGCTTGAGGGGGACAACAGAGAGGTCGATCTCGGCTCCATCAGTCAGTTCGGCCATCTCTCCCACGCTGCTGGAAAGGCCACCTGCGCCGTTGTCAGTAATGACTTGAATCAGTCCGGAGTCCCTCGCTTCTAGGATCATATCGATCATTTTTTTCTGGGTGATTGGATCACCTATCTGGACGGCTGACGAGGGGCTCTCCTCTGTCAACTCAAGGCTTGAGAAGGTGGCACCGTGGATACCATCACTGCCTACTCTTCCGCCAACCATGTAGATGACATCGCCTGGCTCGGGTGTCTTGTCGTGGCTCTCTCGGCCGTCGGCAAGGACTCTTGGCATAATTCCTACCGTTCCGCAATAGACCAGCGGCTTGCCGATGTAACGCTCATCGAACACGATTGCACCGTTGACTGTCGGGATCCCCGATTCGTTCCCTCCAGCACGGACCCCGGCATGCACACCGCGGAATACTCTCGAGGGATGGAACAGGCCCTCGGGTAGGTTGCCGTTGTATTCAGGCGGGCCGAAGCAGAACACGTCGGTGTTGGCAATCGGGCGAGCCCCTAGGCCCGTTCCGAGAATATCGCGATTGACACCCACGATTCCCGTCATCGCTCCACCGAATGGGTCCAAGGCGCTCGGAGAGTTGTGTGTCTCCGCCTTCATGCATAGACTCCAGTCATCATTCCAAGCGATTACTCCTGAGTTGTCGTGGAACACGCTCAACAACCAATCAACTTCCTTCTGGATGTCCAATGTCGGCTTCATGATGTGGGTCTTGAACAGCGAGTCAATGACTGACTGTTCGCCTGTCTCGTTGTCTTTGTGAGAGATTTTCGCTGCGAAGATCTTGTGCGAGCAATGCTCAGACCAAGTCTGCGCGAGGCATTCCAATTCCGCATCTGTGGGTGCGTTTGTAGGTAAGCCTAAGCTCTCTCTGGCAGACCTCACCGAAGAATTGCGGTAGTGGGCCTGAATCGCATGCATCTCCTCGAGATTGAGTGCTAGTAGTCCCGTCTCGCTGATACTAATCAGTTCCTCATCGCTGACTTCGAGGTCAACTACGGCTGGCTCGGCAAAGGCGGCGGGTGGCCGGTCAGGGAACGGTAGTGTTGGCCATACACCCGCAGCGCACGCATCCCTTCCGGCAATCACGCACCTCTCAATCATTGGATTATGAAGTGGAGCAGCCAGTTGCTCTGGTGTGGCGTTCTCGGGTAGCCCCCAGAACATGTAGGTGCGAGTTGAGGCAACTTGGGAATCTTCCAGAGAGGGAAAAAGAGTGGTCAGACCGTCTAAACCGGCCTGTCCTGCATTGTCGGTCACTCCTGGTTTGAAACCGACTTGAACAATGGCTTCGGGCGGCTCAGGGAAGATGGTGGAGGAGTCGAGTAAGTTACCTGAGCAAGTGCCGTGCTCGATGATTGGGTCTGCGAACAGATCGTAGACCGTTCTCTCCAATTCCTCAGGCTGCAACTCAGCCTTGATGAGATATCCTAGGGTTACCTTGACGCGCTGGACATCAATGCCGTAGTCCGAAGATAGCATTCCCTTGACGCTGTTCCCTCTGGCATCAGGGAGTCCTTCCAAGTCCTTGGTGGTCACCTCGACCGAATGAACGGGAGGCGTTCCCATACCGTATGTCGGATACCGTCCGTCCATGAACAAAGCGGCTTGCGCCTCAAGTCGAACTGGTCTGACTTGGGGAAAGCCTTGAGATAGGCGGGGCGGCGGGGTGGTTCGATGCAAGCGGCCGATGTGTGGGGCAGTAGGTGGTCGAGTACAGCACATCCGCTATCACATCGATTCATGGAAGCAGCTGTGGAGAAGCAGACTCTTGTCGTGCTCGCAGCCGACTTGGATACCACTACAGAATTGATTCAACTCATCAACGAAGTCGGCCCTCACATAGCCGCTCTAAAGACTCATGTTGACATGGTCGAGGATTACTCTAAGGAGTCTTGGCAACAAGTCGTCGATGCGGCCCATGCGCATGGTCTGTTGTTGTTCGAAGACCGGAAGTTTGCGGACATCGGAAGAGTGTCCCAGACTCAAATGGGTGGGGTATACGATATCCGCTCATGGGCAGACATCGTCACCGCGCACCGCGTCTCGGGTCCCGACATTGTAGACGGGATTGCCGCCGGGTGGGATGACGTACAGCGAATTGGCGGAATTTTCCTACTCGCGCAGATGTCTAGCAGGGGTAACCTTCTGACAGAGAGTTATGCCGACGAGACCATCGTCACTGGGGCCGCTTCTCCACATGTGATGGGGTACATTGGAAACGGAAGCTCACCCGACGAGATTTTCTCACTTCGAGGTAAGGTCGGAGAGGGTAAGATGATCTGGACGCCTGGAGTCAACCTGTCTGCCGAAGAGGGTGTCCTCGGACAGAGGTATGGGCATCCCTCAGATGCTATCAAGGCCGGTTCTGATGCGGTCATCGTGGGCACTGGCATACACAAGTCGGACAATCCTGCTGCGGCTGCAAAGGCCTATGCCAAAGCAACCTGGACTGCTTTGATTTCAAGATGAGTTTACTTGTTCTCATAGGCAATACAAGGAGCCAATGTGAAGAGTCCGCAGACAGCCAGAGTCCAGAGAATGTCTGGGATTGGAGTGCTTTGGATTGTATCTAATGTAATCCAGAGGTATGCATCAAAACATAATGATCCCGATATCAACACACCACCGTGCCATGGTCTTGAGGGTCCTAGCTCCATACCCGTGACAGCTGTGAGTAAGAAAACAAGAATTCCGATGACACCCATAGCCAAGCCTGCTTGGGCAATTGTCTGCTGGGAAGAGTCGAGAGTGTATACTGTCTCATTACCGTCCGAATCCTGATCGGTGACCTCTCCGTCCATCGCTGCATCTGGGAGGGATGACCACATCATCAGCATGAATATGACGAAAAGGGCGTAAACGAGGCCCAATCTCCTCACTCTAGTATCGTCATCAAGGCCTAGTGAAGAGTCGCCGATTGCAAGTGCGGGGATGTGTGCTACCGAGCCTACGATTATGAGCATGAATACGGCCCAGAACAACATCTCATTCTCGCCAGTGGCAAGCCCCCAAACAACCATGATTGCTGGGATGCCGAGGGTGACGCCCATGCGGGCATTCGGGACTGAGAAGAGGAGTGCCAAACCGGCACCCCCCATCATCAGGGGAAATACGTAATCGGAGGTGGTCTCCGCTCCCTCAAGGCCCCAATAGGTGAAAACCGCGAAGAAGCCGAACTGAGCGAGTATCAGTAGGGATTGGGCAGAAAAGTCGATTGTTGGCATTTTGAATGTAGCATTATCTTCCATGAGCAGTCAGACAGGAAGGTGGTTGATATGATTGGTGGTCAGGGAAGATATTCTTCCAGCGCCGGTACATAGTCAGTCAAATCGATGAAATCGCCGTAATGCGCCCCGGTTGCACCTGCTAGAGACAGCACCAGAAGCAGTAGGATTCTCTTCAGCCACTTGCCCTTCTTCTTGGGTATCTCAGTGGGTTCTGGTAGTGTCGGTTGGGCTTCGGGCATCACCACTGATTCAGACATTACAGGCTTAGCCGGGGGCATCGGCATTGGTGGTATTTCGGGTTCATCAGACTCAGGATATAACTCGTCGAGATCGGCCAAGCCAGGAGCAGGAGGTATCTCACCCATCATCGAGTCCCAATTCTTATCGAATACAGATTGTGTCAAGGGTGTCTCCAGTACGGCGACGGCTCCAGCCGAATACGCTGCATTCTGGGCTGTCGACATGCGCTGTCTGGAGCTTATGATTACGATTCTGGCCTCGTAATCTGTCTCTCTCATCTCTAGAGCGGCCAGATGGCCGTCCATCGATGGGATGCCTAGAGAGAGGAACACCATGTCAGGTCGGAGATTGACGAACTCGTCGACTGCCTTGTCACCATCGCCACAGGTCTCGGTTCTCCAGCCCTGATTTTTCAGGATGCTTCGGAGTCGTCCTTCGACTGTCGCATTACCAACGACGACCAGAGCCAGTGGTTGCTCCTCGCTCGACATCTATCCCGACGTGCGGGTGACGACTCAAGAACGACGCGGTCTCGCGCTGCGGAATCACTCCAGAACCGTGTCTACCAACCATTTCGGGTCGAAGTCTAACAGGTCCTCATAGCCTTGACCAACGCCCGCCAATACGATTGGGCGTCCTGTTGCGTGAGCGATTGATAGCGCGGCTCCTCCTTTCGCATCGGTGTCGAGTTTGCACAGTGCAGCCCCGTCGAAGCTCAGCATGCGTTGGAATTCTACTGCCTGGGTCACTGCATCGTTGCCCGCCAGAGCATCAGCTACGAACAGAACCAGATGGGGTTGAGTAACTCGGTGTACTTTCCTCAACTCCTCCATTAGGTTGGTCTTGTTCTGCATTCTTCCTGCGGTATCAATGATAACGATGTCTTCACCTCTCGCCTTGGCGCTATCCACTGCATCTCTTGCGACTGCTGCCGCATCGCCTCCTCTCTGACTTCGAATGCAGCGCACCCCAATACGATCTGCGTGAGTGGCTAACTGGTCGATTGCGCCCGCACGGAAAGTGTCGGCAGCGGCTAGGACTACCGATTTACCTTGCTCAGATAGCCTGTGGGCGATTTTGGCTGTAGTCGTGGTCTTGCCGGTGCCGTTCACACCGACTAACATGATGATTACTGGCCTGCCCTCCTCGAGGTAGGCATCTACAGTCTTGTCGAAGTCCCAGTAACCCGATTCAAGGAGTTTCAACAGAGTGTTTCTGAGTGCTTCTTCGAGAACAATATCGAGTTTCTTGGCAGTGCTGATTCTATTTCCGATTAGATTGGCCTTCAATGATGAGATGACTTCTTCGACGGCGCTCTGGGCCATGTCAGAAGTTAGTAGTTCCTCTTCTAACTCCTCAAGTATCGCGTCCAGTTTGGCGCTGCCTTTGATCACCCGCCCACCGGTCTTTGAAGCGGCGTCGCCGAAATCCACATCTATCTCTGCAGGGCCGCTGGGAATCAGAGTGCGACCAGTAGTGGATTGCATCGGAACCTGAGTTGATTCTGGTTGCTTGGTCTGCTTGGGCTTATCTGCCTGCTCGACGGAAGCGGCTCTTTGTGCCTGTTTCCTCCGCTTGCGGTCGGCCGGTGCAGCAGCGAACGGATCGGGGATGTTATCTTCTTCTTCATCCCATTCATCCTCAGGCTCTTCAATAGGAACGGGGGTGGGAGGAGTCTTGCGCGCCTTGGCAATTTCTTTTCTCATCTGGGCTCCTTCTTCGGAAGCCTGTTTTGCCTCAGCAGAGTCCTCATCGACTGAGATTTCTTCCTTAGAGCTCTTCTTGAAGCGCTTCTTGAAGCGGTCGAACAAGCCCATAGTAAAGCCTCAGTCGTCGAGTGTCAACTCGGTTCCTCTCTTTCTCTTGCGTCGGGACGTCTTCTTCGGTTCTGGAGTCTCGCTCTCAGGCTCGGGGGCCGTGAGTTCCTCGGGGTTGAGGCCTTCGACGCTCTCATTGAATTTCTGAGCGGTCTCTACGGTGGCCTTTTCGAGTTCGTCGAACTCTTGGCGCAGCCTGTTGATGACAGTAACCAACTCCTCGCCCCTCTTGGCTAGGATGTCCGCGGCTTCCTCTCTGGTCCTCTCTGCTTGGACTCTGCTGCCGATGTCTATCACAGCGCCGGCATCAGCGGGTATGTCGGCGATGATTTGTAGGCCGGAGCCCAGTGGAATCATGGCTCCCTCGGCACCCTCCTCTGGAATCGCTCGTAGGGCCTCTATGGCCTGAATTTGCTCCATTCTAATGGCTTCCAATTGGCGGATTTGTTGCTCGATAGTTTGCATCCTCTCCTGGTTGAACTCGACCAACTGCGCCATCCTCTGCAACTCTGCTCGGTCGACTGCCATCGAGCCGTTCGAGATGACCGTCTGCCAAGAAGCCGTCGCCGGGAGGCAATCAGAGATTGGAAACCAAATCATCTATGATGGCCTGTCTGCAATCGGCGACGAGAGAGAGGTGTCCGTGCCCCTCCTCAAGCCTAGGTTTGGCTGTGGGAATGTGTTTGAGCAGCCACTGACCATGGGAGAACGGCACCATGAGATCCAAATCACCCTGCCAGATGGTCACTGGTACGGTAATCTGAGAGGGGTCAAAGCCCCAGCCGGAGCAGAAAGCCAAATTGTCGTCAATCCATCCATCCCACCCATTGGTGAAACATCTGCGCATGCTCGATGCCCATACTGAGGCTAGTCCCTGTTCGTTCAGGGCAATGACATCCACTTCAGGAACCAAACCCCCCAGAGCTGATGCTAACTCGCTGTCGCTAATGGTGCGGTATGCGTCGGCGTGTTCCTCCATCCACACTCGAAGGGGTTCCTCTCCTTGTAGTGCAATCCCAAACTCCTCTACATTCTCTGGGCCCATGCCCTCGAGGAAGTCCAAATCCGGCTCGCCGTAGGGCCCGACCCCTGCTAACGAAGATACGGCCTTGCATCGGTTCGGAATCAGGGCACCACATGCTAGTGCATGAGGTCCTCCTCCCGACCAACCAATAGAGAGGAATTGTTCTACACCTAGGTTATCCAGAACATCTTCTACATCTGCCGCGACGCTAGAAATGGTTCTACCAGAGTTTCTGTCTGACAATCCATATCCCGGTCGTGAAATGGCTACCAGAACGAGGTTGTTGTCTAGTGCGTCTTGATGCCAGTCGGACCAGATTGAGGCGTCGCTTGGAGTTCCATGATGACAGACTAATGCCCGATTCGATTCCTTGTCGCCAGCGACCAGTACGTCCAAGATTCGGTCATCTCGTGATTTGATGCTCTGGAACATGATTCAGGGAGGGCTTTGGCGGACTTATGTCTACTGGTTACTCGCCATCCCAAATACCCTGGGCAATCATGAATTCCATTACCCTCTGAGAGACGTTGGCTCGGTTGCCTCCTCGCACACCAGTGGCTGAGACATCGAATACGTGAGGGGGGATGTCGGTGGCTTCTCGCAGCTCGTAACCGACCTTGCGTCCATAGGAGATGGCTTCGATGTCGGGCATAATCCATGCCTCAACATCCTCTCCCTCGTAACGATGTTCAATCATCCTCTTTCGCATATCAGCAGAGTATGGATCTGATTCACTAACTGGTGTGTCCCTTATGCCCACCACTACCCGATTACCCTTGTCCAACTCCTGCTGAATCAGCCATTCATGGCCTACGTGCAGAGGCTGCCATCGGCCTGGAATCAGTACGGCTTTGGGCCGCTCAAAGAGGTGTGCCAACTGGTCCACCAAATCGTCCACCTTCTTGCCTTCCTCACCACTGGAGTCGAGGGTCAGGTGGGCACATTCTGGGTAATCGAATGGATCGGTGATACCGGTGAAATTGGTAATCTCACCAGAGCGGGCTTTGGCATACAGACCCTTGACGTCGCGGTCTTCGCAAACCTCCAGTGAAGTCGAGATATGAGCCATCACCGCGTTCTCAGGTAGAATCTCAAGGATCTTTAGGCGAACATCTTCGTATGGGGTGATGAAAGAACAAATCACATTGGTGTGCTTGGAAATCATCTTGGCCATTTTGGCCACACCCAGAAGGTGCTTCTCACGGCCCTCTCGAGAGAAGTCCGAGTTGGAGAAGAAGTCCCTGATAGTATCACCATCGAGTACCTCGCAACCATAGCGCTCGGCCGCGGCCATAGCTATCGTGGTCTTGCCGGCTCCTGAAAGCCCGGTAAACCATACGACCCTATTTGTCATTTGAACACCCGTGGTGGGCCGTGCGACAGGAGTTTCCTATTTCACTCCGACGGGGGCGCGCACATCCTATATTGAGAGGGGTCGGGGGGATGCTGTGGTTGTCGGTGGCGAATCCATGCCTGAGATTGGTGCCTTTCTCTTAGGCGCGCCTAAAGCAGGGACCACATGGTTGGCTGGTGCATTGGAGCAGCACCCCGAAATCTGTGTCTCCGAGCCCAAGGAACCAAATGAGGTGGCAACACATAAGGGAACCTTCCATAGGGATGATAGATTACCTGATTGGGATAGATACGCTTCTTGTTTCAAGGGGGCCGGCCTGAAATTGGATTGTTCAGTCCATGCTCTCGCTTGTCCGGTAGTTCCGAGTAGAATCTCCGAATGGTGGCCTGATGCTAGATTCATTGTCTGCCTCAGAGAGCCTGTCAGCCGTACAATCAGTCATTGGAATATGGTCTTGGATACTGAACAGGACAGGAAGTATCAGTCTGATTGGTCGGTATTCGAAGAAGCTTGGAGGGACGATAGATTGTGTCTCGATTCCCTGTATGGGAATAGTATGGAGAGGTGGTATGATCTATTCCCAGCAGAACGTTTCCTCTTGATTGATTCAAGTCTGATGAGGAGTGCGCCGGAGGAGGTTTTTCGTATGATTGAGAATCACCTTGGCTTGGAGTCGCATCCCTTCGACCTTCAAGCCGTCATCAATTCAAATGTGGCTTCAGATAGGAGGCCTCTGACGATATTCGGGACGGTTTTCAAGGGCATGGCCTCATTGATTCCAGCATTCCTCAAAGGTGGTGTGGTGAGATTCTTGCAAGGTAGGAATGTCAACATTTACTCTTGGCCGTTGTTGAGTAGTGCGAGGAAAGAGAGGCAAACACCCAGTGAGGGGGAGACTGTACGGATGAGAGAAGAAATTGGAGATGATTTACAGATTCTACATGGGTTGACCGGTTTCGATGTCTCCTCATGGTCGGATGCTCTTCAGTAGTTCGATTTTTGCCAATCTTCATTCCACCGGTCATCCGCAGCCACTAGGAAGTATGGATTCAATATCTCGTCCACCAAATCATAGTTGAGTGGTATGCCATTGGGGTCAAGTACCAACCCACCAGCCGCCTCAACAACCGCGTGGGCTGCTGCTATGTCCCAGCATGATGTTGGGCCAAAACGCGGATAGAGATCGGCTGACCCTTCAGCGACCACGCAGGCCTTGAGTGAGGAGCCCATTCGCACCAAGTCGTACTTGCCTAATGAAGCGGCGAAGATTTCGTCTTTCTCACCTCTGTGAGAGCCACTCGCTACTAGTCGGGTTGGTTCATCATCACCATTCGGCCTAACTTGAATTTGTGTAGTTGATTCGGGTGTACTCCGTGTAGCCGGCACATCTGCTTTACCACCAAACCAAGTGGTTGAGCTGACAGGAGCATGTACTACCCCGAAGATAGGTTCCCAATGATTCCCTCGTCGCATCATCAGAGCTATGTTGACGGTGAACATACCATTCCTCTTGACGAATTCCTTGGTGCCGTCCAGGGGGTCGACTAGCCAGCAGAAATCAGACGACATTGGGTCGCCGACTCTGCCTTCCTCAGATACGATGGGTGTGTTGGAATTGATTTGTTGCAGGCCCTCAACAATCACCTCATGCGCTGCCAAATCGGCTTCTGTAAGTGGTGAATCGTCGTCTTTGGTCATCACATCGATGGTTGAATCTCGATTGTAGACTTCCAAGATGGCGTTTCCAGCCTCGACAGCGAGTGCAACCACCGGCTCGAACTCAAACATCGCAGTCACGCTCAGAAGTCCTGCAGCTCATCGGCGGCAGATTCGAGGTTTTCTCTCGAGGACTCACTGAGGTGTGCTAGGAATGGGTCCTCTTCACCGACGATGTTCTTCCAGGAACTCATCGTCCGAGTCCAAATCTCCTGTTCAGAATTCCACTCCAACCAACGATCCACAAACTCACAGTGCCTCTGGATATCCTCATCCTCAGGAGCCATTCTACGTAGGATCTCGTTGGTCTGCCCTAGAAGGATACCGAAAGGTGCATTCAACTTGTATGTGGTGAATGGATTCCTCTCTTGGACTATTGTCAGGTGTTCTCGCCAGAGTCCAAGGGTAGCATCGTAGACCCTTCCGATGAGTAAGACTATGATTAGTACTGAGGCGCCGATTCCAATGAGGCCCCAGTAGGTCATATTGAGACCAAGCATAGTCGAATTGGCCTCAAACCTCCAACTAACATATGGCCAGATTAGTAAGGTAAGTGTGGAAGTCCAGAAACCCATCGAGATGAGTGTTTGGCTCTGCTGGATTCGCCAATACTGGCGCATGAACCACTTCTTCATCACTACGCCCTGTTATGGGCCTGCTTTCACCATTGCGCAATATGGTGAGGGATTATTCCTCTTCGGAAACAGCACTGTCACGGAAGTGTGCAACGACTACCGGTGCTGTGGAGTTAGATGGGTTGATTGTCTCTAATGATTCTATGCGAACGAAGCGTCGGGATGTGCCGTGGCGGCTACCGAAGTTAGAGAAAACCCGATTTTTGGCATCGGTGTCGTCCTCGGCTACCAGATCAAGGCTGAATGGTTGGTCCCTCTTGTTGGAACGGAATGTGCCACTCGCTCTGTACGCCTTCATGGCGCGGGCGACCCGCGGTGACGATTTAACTTCGACCGCGCGCGTAAGTGACTAGTGTTTGGAAGTAGGCGTCATTTGGTCGCGCTCCCCCTCAAGATTGAAGTGGGGTGAGTCAGCGATTCTCGCTGATAGTTGTGAATACCGAAGAATCCGGCGTCAGTGAGGAATCGGGTGAGGATCTTGCTGCCAGATTGATTGGCATGGCTCCTGAGAGGTTGGCCGAAGAGGTAATCTCAGTTTGGGAGGAAGTTATCAGACTCGAGGAGGAGTTGGCAACAGAAAGGCAAGGTAGACGTGCACTTGAGCTGGATTTGGGAGCTATCGAGCAAGACGGTTCGGCCAGAGCTAAGGTTGCTGAACTTGAAGAGGGGTTGCGAGTATCTGAGAGTCGTGTAGCGCGTCTCGAGAGTCAGTTGGATAATGAGAAGATACGGCGGGTGGAGGATGAGGGTGGAATCAGTAGGACTGTCGAACTGCAAGAGGAAAATGCTAGGCTACTGAGAAGTGAGGAAGAACAGGTCACCTTGATTTTGGATCTTGAAAGTCAATTGGAACGATTGGTTTCTGAAATCGAGCGCCTCAAGAGTTCATCTGAGTGATGAATTCGGATAGGACTCGTTGTAACTCATCGGCATCGTCGAACTCCTCGGCCAGATTGCCGGTGATAATCCAGTCGGCGCCTGCCTCGGCCGCCTGTCTAGCCGTCAGTCCATCGCGTATGCCACCACCGACTACCAATGTGAGGTTGCACGCACCTCGGGCTGCACTAATCAAATCAGGGTTGACTGGTTTTGTGGCGCCGCTACCTGCCTCGAGGTAGAATAGGCCGAAGCCATAGGACTCGGCAGCCATAGCATACGCACTCACACGGTCGGTCTCATTGGACTCAATCAATTTCGCTTGGCCGACTTGTCCTGCCCTCCCTCCGGGCGCACAGATCACATAACCCATTGGCAGAGGGGTGATTTCGGCCTCACGGATGAACGGTGCACCCGCTACTTGCTCTTCAATCAGAAACCGCGGGGAGCTTGAGTTCATTAGCATCATGAAAGTGATGCCATCGGCAGCCGGTGATAATGCAGAAGCCCCCTGGGGGAAAAGAAGAACGGGGACATTCCAACTCTCTTCTTCGGAGGCCGAGTCTTGACTGGATGCCCATGTCACCAGTTCAAGGGCGTCCTTGATTGCAAGAATGGTGTCATGCACATTGTCCATATCCGTGTCTGTAGAGCCGCCAACTAGTATCATGCTACTACCTGCAGACACGGCCGCAACACAACGTTTTGCAGCAACCTCAGGCGTCTGGTCTGCAGGATCGATTAGAATGGCATGTCGTGCACCGCTTCGAGGGCGGCAAACATACTCACGTAGCCACTCAGATGTATCGCTCACAAACCGCCGTCCTGAGTTTCCCATCTAAGCCTTTCACACCATTTGTCAAGGAGTTGTCCTTCCGCCGGGTAATCATTTATCTCATGTGAAGGCTCTGTGTTGCCTATGAGAACCCTATT
>CAYMRU010000028.1:0-12177 GCA_964392975.1 uncultured Candidatus Poseidoniales archaeon
TACCCTTTGACTCGATTTGGCGAGACTTTAATTCCACCACTCCTCTCCTTCCGGCGTTGTCTCCTTGAACACTTCTTCGACAAAGGAAGAGGCTTTGAAAGGCCCCTCCTTATCCAGATTGATTTTCTCTGTTCGGAGAATTTCTTCCCCGGCAAAGTAGCGTATCTCTAGCCAGTCATCGCCCTGGGAGCTTGTGAATCTTAAGTCTAGGTTCCTCCCCATCTTCCCAGTCTCTTCAAGGTATATTTTCGCGCTTTCCCTAATGCTCTCGGTCTGTTTCCAGAAATCCATCATCGTCCTGATGTGGAGCGTTACCTCTTTGCCGTCGATCTGGGCTCGGAGTGATTTTCCCTCTTCGTCGAAAATGTCGTTTTGGCTCGTCTTCATCATCTTCATGAAACTCAGAAACTCTCCAAGCTCCCCCGACCTAATTTCCTTCAATATTCCAAATCCTATGAATAAGACAATGAATAGGATAAATCCAATCTCTCCGGAATTCATGTCCTTGTCAAAGGCATTAGGTATGTATAGATGTGGAAGTATGAATCAATTGGCTATCAGTGGGCCGAATCAGTCCCTAGCCTCTGATTGGGGCTCATTCAGTATCGGATTGGTTCCACCAATCCCCGGTATTCGTCTCAGCCGGTGGAGGTGTGTTTCCATTAACCATAGTGACTTGGGGGGCTGTATTGTTGCTGTTGTCCTTCAAAGTGAACGCGAAAATCACGCCCAAACCTATGAGCAGTAATGAAATGCAGACTCCCATGCATCCGAAACCCAGTGACATCAAACCTGGCAAATCCATATTTATCTCTCGAATCATGACATCGCTGCCTCCGACAACATCTCCAGAGAACCGGACATTCCAGTTGTCAGAATATGACACAATCACGTTGCCCACATAGGTGTAACCTGGCTCGTAAAAGTTGCCGCAAGAGAAGTCCTCCTCACAAGGCACGAAGCGACTGTTCGCATCGCCATTCACGAGTTCCACATCCACAGACCTGCCTTCCTGAACAAAAACCGGATAGAAGGAAGTCGGATGCATATCTCCCTCATACGTGGCGGGCGTTTTTCCTGTCCATATCTCGGTCCCGCCCTCATCAACTTCATCCACAACTCCATCCATGAACGAACTCCAGCCACCGGAGGTGGCAATTGCGCTGGCAATAAGCAACAAGAAGCCGACGGCCAAGGTAATCTTGGTGACCTTATGCATAACTTGGGCTGAATCTAATCGGGAATGAATGTTTTCACGGCATCAGTAACCAAATTCAGATCCAGACGTCATTCGATGCGGTCAGGTCACCTTCGGTGTCGCCTGTATTCACAACTCCACGCGGCTCGATGATCATCACCTTACACTCTTCCTCGGCATACGGCTTGTGCTCGACTCCTTTCGGAACGACATACATCTCGCCCTCGCCCAACTCGACTGTTTTGTCCTCGAAGTCAATCTTCATCTCGCCCTCGATTACGATGAATGCCTCATCAGTGTCAGCGTGGTTGTGCCAGACAAAATCTCCCTTGATTTTCACCAGTTTGAATTGGTAGTCGTTCATCTCAGCAATAACCTTGGGGGACCAGTGGTCGGAGAATTTCTCGAGTTTTTCTCTCAGATTGATTTTGCTCATTTCTTACCACCTATGCCGTCTCTGCCAGCCATTTCTTCATCGTGCAGGCCTGACAGACTTCTCTGCTTGTAACCTCGCCGCACTCAGTGCAGTTGCGGACCTCTGAGGTCGGATTTCTCTCTGTCTCACGGTGGATTCTGCGAATCTCATCGAGCGAATGTAGCAAGCCGTGCCTAGCCCCCGGAGTCATCGACTCCATCTGCGCCACTATACCTCTGCTCTGTTGGCGCATTGCACCGGGTGCATGTGGGCAGTCGCCGTGATGGATTGGTAGTCCTTGGCAGATAGCGTGCGCGTGAATTTCCTGTTCGGGAATCCATCGCAATGGCACTATCCTAGGAGCGATTCCATCAATTGGATTCTCAGTATGCGGAGCGAGTCGGACTGAGCGTTCGATTTCTCCCTTCTGGAAATTCATTAGGATTGACTGTGCCATATCATCGAGGTTGTGTCCTAGAGCCATGACATCGGCATTGACCTTCTGGGCGAGTGCATTCAGACCCTGCCGGCGGAACACGCCGCAGAAAGAGCATGGCATCATTCCCTTTGCCTCGTCGTGATTCTGGCCCATCGCAGGTATTCGAGTCACAACCTCGTCCATCCTCTCGTATCCGATATCCTCGTAACTTAGCGTCTCAAATCTCACACCCAGTTGTCCCGCGAGATCTCTTGCGCACTCTAATGATGGAGCTCTGTATCCATCTATGCCTTCATCGACGCAGCCGGCAATCAACTCGACATCGCGTCGGCGTGACAGTATGTCGTGTAGCATCGTAAGTAGTACGGCCGAGTCCTTACCGCCCGAAACTGCGACGAGAATGCGGTAGAGGGTGCCGTCCTCATGCCTTGCATCCTTGGGGAGTTTGAGTTGCTGCCTGAGCTCCTTGGATGTTCTCTTCCTGATTGAAGATGCTAGGTGCTTGCCACACAGGTGCTGGCCGCTATACTCCTGATGCACTACCGAAGGATAGTCACAGCGACTGCAGGACTCGACTGAGATTGCAGGTGGCATGCGGTTCGCTATGAGTGACCGAGTTTCAATCCACCGAACTGAGGAATCGCGAGTTTCCGGTGGATTGATGGCCCGAATGTCCGTGTTGGGCGCATGGAAGACGGTCTGCCACTGCCGGGACATCCCGCTGAGACGGCCCCGCGTAATTCGTCCATACTTGAGCGTCTACTGTTCATAGTCTCAGCATTCGGAGTCTACACTTACTTCGATCTACTCGACTTTCTGCCCTTCCCGATCGCTCTAGTAGTTGCCATTCTAGCCGTGCCCGTTCTTGCTGAAGTAATGGTGCGAATTGCCGGTAGGATGGGGTTGTTCCCCTAGTCGCTGCGTAAACGGCTCATTCCCGTCTCAAGAATTCCAGTCAGGCGCTGCCATGGTAGAACGAACCGCATACCGGCTACCACAAGCAGGAACAATCCAGCTGAAATCACCTTGCCGTAGGTCAACTGCAACTCCAAAGACTCGCGTACTTGGCCCGACCACTGCGAGCCTTCCAATAGTCCGACCACTGAAATCAGGAAGTCATCGAACTCGATGGCGATGGCTGTGGTCAGCATTACAACTGCGGTGATTACTGTCAAATGCACAAGATGGGCGTTTACGACGTTGTTGAACTGAGTGACATACTCAGGGTTCCTCTTGGCATCTTCGGGCAGCATCGCAGCGTACTCGAGGTGACTGATTACTGCCATGCCTGACTCCATGAAGACGATGATGAGTATGGCTATGGATATCAGTGTCAGCGAGAGTGGTGAGAACAGCCCTCCGTAGAGGGTTGCATCGCCTATCTGAGCGGGTATCGGCTGGAGCCCTACATCGACGGCATCAGTGATGCCCTCGAATGTCAACAGAGCGTGTATGCCGACAGCCATGAGGAAGTATCCGACAGCCCATGTAATCATCCGCTTGGAAAGACCCCAGATTCCCATCAGACCAGCCAAAATAGGAGCGAAGACGATTCCGAGGAATATCAACTCGAAAATGAACATGAATGGGTCCCAGAGTTTGTCGATGTGGTTCAGATTGGGGTTCTCGTTTCCAAGGGGTAGATGCGGTCCGGCCACTACAATCTGGTAGATCCAAGACAAGAGGAAGGGGAGTACCATCCAAGCGACGAAGCCCCAGGATACCAAGCGGTTGGCCCAAGTCTGGATTTTTTCTGGTTGATTGAGGATGTATACCCACACGGCGGTTATTGCCACGCAGAGTAGCACCGGGGCTACGAATGTGGCATCTCCTGACAATTCATTGCCCGATGTGTCGACCAGCCCATGGAGTAAATCCGGTAGTACCAAATCGACGCTACCCGAGTCACTCCAGTACTTGACTCCCCTGGTGTGTTCGTAGGCGGGGCACCAATAGGCCGAATCGATGCCTCCTGACTCCTCAATGAAATCATCTGTGCATGAGCCGAATACGGAATTCATCCTTCTCATGACCATCAACAGTGAGGCCGTTGAGATTAGTTGCAAAATGAGAATCTGCCAGCGCCTACGCAGCTTCGGTATGTGCAGGGTCTTGGACTCGGGCACAGATTCCATCGCCATTCATTCACCTCTAGACTGACCTCACCTGCAGCAGAGCCTGTGATAGTTCCACATCCGGCATCCAGTCGATTACCTTCGCACCGTATCCCGAAATCGCCGTGAGTCGGTTCTGCCTCTCGAGCTTGAGTACTTCGTAGGACATCCTCGGGATGCGGCTCACTAGGCGTTCGAGGTCGATACTGCTAGGAGACAGCACGATGACCTCGTGACCCTTGCCGGCGAGGTTCCTGATTGCTGGCAGTGTAGTTCCATCCCCCTCAAGGCTGCTGATGATGAACACGGGCGAGCCGCGACTCATCCTAGCTGACATCGCGTTAGTCACTGCTTGCAGCGGCATCGAGCCTTTTGCCTCGACTGCAGCTAGGCGGCTGAGAATCTTGTAGCTCTGCTTATCCCCGGTCTCGGCGGGCAGGAATTCCATCTTGTCTCCAAAGGTCACCAGAGCGACGGAATCGCGTCGTCTGATGAAGTAGTTCGAGACCGATGCAGCTGCCACTGTTCCCATCTCAAGTGGATTCTTGAGCACGGTCCCGATTCTGGATACATCTCTAGTGTCTAGGAAGATGAATACATCAGTGACAGCGTCTCTGGTCTTCTCGTTGACCATCAGTTCACCGGTCTTGGCGAATGCCTTCCAGTTAATCGATCTGAACGCATCACCGGGTAGATACTCGCGCAGTGAGTAGAACTCCATCCCTTGACCGGGGGTCTTGAGGGTGGTCGCTCCAGTGTACATCTTTGGGACATCCGATCGCAGCAGAGCCTCTTCGATTTCCCTGACTTGTGGGAACACTGTGACGTCGGTTCTGTCCTCTATCTGCGACTCGTTCACATACAGATTGAATGCGTTCCTGTATCTGACAGAGACTGGTCCCAGAGTGTAGTGTCCACGCAGTGGACAGCGTACTCTGTAGCTGATGCGAGCAGTCTGACCTGGACCGAGGTTCATCCGCATCTGATTGATGCCCTTACGCATCTTCATCTCATGAGGGACGTTGTCGAAGACCTCCAACTGCTGAGTCCTGCGATAGGACTTGTTTGAGATGGTGAGTTCAACGACTACGTCATCGCCCTTGTAGACATTGACTGTGTTGGCTGGAGTGCCGTTAATCGTTCGTGCAATCTCTAGTTCGGAATGGCCTGAGACCCACCCGTTGATGGCTAGGAAAGAAATGAAAGTCAGGCCGACAATCATCAGTTGGAAGTTGGAGATCATCATCCCAATCAGAATCAGGCTGATTCCGCTAGTCACCATCAGGGATGCCTTTCTAGTCCACATTCCTATGCCTCCGCCTCTGATTCAGTACGACCCCATTCCTTGATTCGCTTGATTATCCCTACCAACTCGTCTGGCTTGTATCGCCTGTCCTCAAACAGAAAGTTGACCAGAATCGGGTCCTCGACCATGCCCTGCAATTCTGAGGCGGGTATGGCGTCGAACTCTTCACGCGACAGGGTGTTCAGATTACGTATTCTGGAGAGTAAGACCTGCCGAATCTTCTCGGGCCTCTGGTAATACTCGTATCTCCTAGCATCTCCGAACCCATAGTAGATGATGCGGAATACGTGCCGCCAATCTTGTGGATCCTCCTTCCGGATCAATACGGCCTCGAGGACTATGAACAGAGTTAGGAATAGAAGCAGCATCGCCATCCAATCGTTGGTGAAGTAAATCAGTAGGTAGTACAGTAGGTTGTAGGTGTCACCGAATAGCGTGGGCTGCTGGTGCCTGCTCTCATCGAAGATGACTATCGCGTTGGAGCTGGCCTTGGTCGAGTTTGGGTTGACCAGAAGAGCTTCGGCGATGATGTCGAGTGCCCACTTGCGGTTGTCGTTCTCTGGCATCGAAATCGACTGGATAGATCCCTCCCATGCAGCGAAGTTGCCGAGCGAACTCGGGTCATATAGGGAGTTAATCAGAATCGACCCGTCTGCTACGAAGTGAACCCTGCCCGAATTCGCGTCTATGCAGAGCCTGTCCTCGCAGTGTCTGACGTAGACTGCGAACGGCCCCTGTTCGTCACCCTCTATTCCCAGCGACTCAAAGCCGACCGTGAGATTCCCATCGTCATTGGTATCGAGATACGAGTCAAGAGTTGACTTGCCGATAGCATAGCGGTTCTCCACTGGGTTGTAGGAGGTTGCCTTCTCAAATGCCGAAGGCGAGTTGGTCAGTAGATTGTAACCCTCAGAGAAGTCCCAGCCATCTACATAGTACCTGTGCGCACAAAGCCCAGCATCTGATTCAGTTACGAATGCGGAGATTGCCGGATCGAGGGGTTCGGGGTCGAGTAAGTCGATTACACCGTCTTCATCGAGGTCCTTGAGACAGGGGTGAATGGTTGCTAAAGAACCGGAGTTGGTGGTGAAGTTGAACGCCGAGCCTGTGTTAATCCAGATGTAGTCAGCTCCTAACTCAGCAGCGTACGAGCCTTCGTCGTACAACCTGTGGCCAGTGTACTGCAGGCCGAACTGGTCGGCGAGATTGCTGGAGTAGCCGAAGTCGTCCATCAACAGGACGGTTCCGCCTCGCTCCACGAAGGACTCTATAGCTAGAATCTCCGAAGTGGTGTAGCCGTCTCCCTCAGAGAACTGTATGACGCTCTCATCACCTGTGAACCTTGGTAGAGATATGGTGTCGCGCTCGACACCCGAGATGATGAATACGGCCTCCTCTGGATAGTCGATCTCACTCAGTAGCAGGGGGCTTGAGACCAGAGCGGTGGTCTCCACACCCATCGCACTGATGTCCGACCTGAATGTGCCCAAATCGTTCCAATCATCGCCATAGGCAGACTGGTGAGTCTGACCTGGTACGACGTAGGTCATAGCGATGGTTGAGATCAAGATCAGTAACAGAGCCCAGAACGAGAATACCAGTGCGCCGCGCCTAGCGCGGCGGCTTCTGATGAAAGTCGAGAAACTCTGGGAATCCGCCATACTGGGAGCCTCCGTTCCGTAGGAACGGCCAACGAGCCTAAACTTCGTCTTAAGACCATTATGTGGCCATGAACAGGGGCTGCATCAGATTTCAGCGAGCCAATTGAATGCTGGTTCCCACCCTGGACACCTCTTCGACAGGGACAGAGAGAAGGCCGTCGACGGTAGGCCAAGGGAGAAGAGACGGATCTATGTCGGACTCGATGGTCACCATCAGCGCCACTATCTCTCCAGAGTCAGAATCTAGACTGAAGTCCGCCATGTTGCCAAGTTTGTCACCCGACTCGTCGAGAACGGTCATCCCGAGAATCTCTCGGCCGAATGTCGTAGGCATATTTCTCACACCGATTCAATGCCCGAAAGGCCGTCCGGACTCCTGCGGACAGACTCCAGCCCGCTCACCAGCATAGACTCCATGCGACCGTAGTACTGCATCATCTCATCGGTCACGGTAGGCCTGACACGCTCGATTGCCTGTTCGAAGTGCTTCTTGGAGACGGTCTTGCGCTCAGCCCTCATGGCGATTAGGGCGGCTTCCCTGCAGACCGCTTCGACATCAGCTCCTGTGTAATTGATCATCTGTGATGCGATATCTGCCAGCTTGAACTTGCCTAGTGGCATGCTCTCAGTGTGAATCTTGAGAATCTCTTGAATTGACTTCGAGTCTGGTGGAGGGATGTGAAGGACTCGCTCGAAGCGGCCGCTTCGCAGAAGCGCGGGGTCAATCATCTCCGGCCTGTTGGTCGCAGCGACAACGATTACTCCCTCCATGCTCTCGACTCCATCCATGCTACTCAGCAACTGATTGACGACTCGGTTCATCACATCGGAGCCGGCACCATCACTTGCTCTCCTCATGCCTGCGATACTCTCGAACTCGTCGAGGAATACAATCGATGGGCTCGATTGCTTGGCCTTCTTGAAGACCTCGCGAACCGCCTTCTCGGACTCGCCTACCCACTTGGAAATCAGTTCAGGTCCCTTGATTGTGATGAAGTTCGCCTTGGCTTCGTTGGCTATCGCCTTGGCAATCAGAGTCTTACCGGTCCCAGGAGCTCCGAACAGGACAATCCCGCGCGGCGGGTTGATGCCGAAGTGGTCGAACACATCGGGCTTGGTCAGGGGCCACTCGATGCTTTCCTTGAGCCTCTCCTTGACCTCATCTAGGCCACCGACCTGATCCCATGAGACCTCGGGGACTTCGAGGTAAATCTCGCGCAGCGCGCTAGGCTCAATCTCCTTGATCGCCTGTCTGAAGTCGGACATCCTGACTTCCATCTTCTCAAGGACCTCAGGGGAAATCTGCTCCTCATCGAGGTCTATCTCGGGCAGGTACCTGCGGAGTGCCTTCATCGCAGATTCCCTGACTAGAGCCGAGATATCAGCGCCGACGAAGCCGTATGAATTGTCTAGCAGCCAATCCATGTCGAAATCATCGCTGATTGGCATGCCGCGAGTGTGGATATCTATGATCTCCTTGCGGCCATTCTTGTCCGGGACGCCGATCTCAAGTTCCCTATCGAAGCGTCCCGGTCTGCGCAGGGCGGGGTCGATTGCGTCTCTGCGATTGGTGGCTCCGATAACTACTACATTGTCGCGACCCTGCATGCCGTCTAGCAGAGTCAGGAGTTGGGCTACGACTCTGCGCTCGACCTCGCCGGTCACGTCCTCTCTTTTCGGAGCGATGCTGTCGAGCTCATCGATGAAGATGATAGCAGGAGTATTCGCTGCAGCCTCGTCGAAGATTTCTCTGAGTTGCTTCTCGCTTTCACCGTAGTACTTTGAGATGATTTCGGGCCCGTTGATAGAAGTGAAGTGGGCGTTGGTCTCGGAGGCCACGGCCTTCGCAATCAGGGTCTTTCCTGTACCCGGCGGACCGTGCAGCAGAACACCTCTCGGAGGGTCGATTCCCAGACGTCTGAATAGAATTGGATGTTTGAGCGGGAGCTCGATCATCTCCCTGACCTTCTGGAGTTGCTCACCTATGCCTCCAATGTCCTCGTAAGAAATCGTCTGGACTTGGCCGGATTCCTCCTCATCAACAGCCTCCTCCTTGATTACAATCTCAGTATCTGGCAGAACCTGGACTATGCCCTTGGGGCTGGTGGATACGATAGCGAATGGAAGGGCTTCTGCAAACAGAGTCATTCCCGGGATGAATATGCGGTCTCCGGCGACGACTGGGCGCTTATTCAGACCACGTCGGGCAAAGCCCTCTATTCCGGGGCCGAACCTGACCTTCTGCTGTTTGGCCATTACAGGGCTGAGAACGAGTCTTTCACACGGCTGAGTCTCGACTTTGGAGATAGTCACTCGGTCACCGAGGCTGACTCCGGCATTCTTGCGGATAATCCCGTCAATGCGAATCACGCCGAGGTTAGCATCCTCGGGCCTACAGCGCCAGACAATTGCTGCGGTTCGCTGCTCGCCGGCAATCTCCACAATGTCGCCAGGCTTGAGGTTCAGTTCGTTGTCGAATGGCACGCGGGCGCGGCCGTGACCGACATCGCTAGGGATGGCCTTGGCCACCCTGAGTGTGAGGCTTTCATTTGCTTCATCCGACACTTCTACGCCCCCTGACAGATACTCTTGTGCTCTCAGGCTAGTTAAACCTACCAATCTAGAGGTGTCCCGGAGGTTGAAACGGTTATCGGAACGATGAGGGCGGATGAGTAGGATTCATTGCTAGATGGCCATTCGCCGAGCCATGACCCACGTACTAGAGACTGGTTTCGAATACATGGAAGCAAACAATCCGAATGGATCGCCCAAGGTTCGCGGATACAACATCATCAACGGCAATCTGAGTCTTGCCAGTGATGGCGCTACTTACGAGAGCACAAATCCAGCTTGGCTGGACGACTGTCTCGGCGAGTTCCCTCTGTCTACCAAGTCTGATGTGCACGATGCACTTGCTGCCGCCCGTGCGGCCTTCCCTGGCTGGGCGGCGACTCCTGCACCTACACGCGGGCAGGTGATTGGAAACATGGGGCGTTTGCTGATGGAGCGCAAGGACGATCTCGTGCGCCTACAGGCGCGCGAGATAGGTAAGACGCTGAAGGAGTGCGGTGGCGAGATTCAGGAAGCCATCGACACTTGCTTGTTCTTCCAGTCAGAAGGTCGCCGTCTGTACGGTCAGACCGTCAACTCCGAGTTGCCTGACAAGGAACTGTTCACCTACCGCAGACCACTGGGGGTATGCGGCATCATCAACGCTTGCAACTTCCCCTCAGCGGTTCCTTTTTGGAAGATGATTCCAGCCATTATGTGCGGCAACACATGCGTGTGGAAGTCACCTCAGGACTCTCCTCTGCTTTCGTTCGCTCTGGCCCGCGTCATGCACGAGGCGGGACTACCTGACGGCGTCATCAATCTCATCCACGGCAAGGGCAGTGGAGCGGGCCAGGATTTAGTCGACTCGGCCGACCTTGGAATGGTCGACAAGATCTCGTTCACTGGGAGCACTGCTGTTGGAAAGATGATTGGTGAGACCTGCGGTCGCAATCTGGTCAGTGCATCACTCGAACTGGGCGGAAAGAACCCCCTGGTGATTATGCCTTCCGCCAACATGGAAAACGCAGTCGAGGGAGCATACTGGGCTGGGTTCGGAACCGCCGGGCAGCGCTGTACTAGTCTTGGAAACCTAATCATCCACGAGGATGTCTACGACGAGTTCGTAGAGCGTTTCATGGAGAAGGTCAAGTCGACAGCAGTCGGCGACTCAATGCGTCACGACGGGGTCCTGTATGGCTCAATGCTGTCGGAGAAGTACGCAGTTGACTTCCTGAAGGGAATCGATATGTGCGAAGCCAGCGGTGCTACGAAGATCTGGGGCGAAGGTCGCATTACCAACGACAACAAGCCCGACAACTTCCATGGTGACGCCAGCGAAGGTGTCTACATGTGGCCTCACGTCTACGTCGATGTTACCGAGGACATGGAATGCTTCCATGAGGAAATCTTCGGACCGGCTGTCACCATAGTCAAGGCGCGTGACTTCGACCATGCTCTGCACCTAGCAAACGCTTCGCCCTACGGCCTCTCGTCAGCGATTTACACCAATGACCGACTCGAGGCCTACCGCTACAAGACTGGAATCAAGGCCGGGATGACTGGAATCAACAACTCGACCACGGGAGCTGAGGCTCACCTGCCATTCGGTGGAGTGAAGGGGAGCGGGAACGGAACCCGTGAGTCCGGCATCTGGGTCATCGAGGCATACTCTTACTGGCATGCCGTGAACGACGAGCTCTCGGGCAAGTTGCAACTGGCTCAGATGGATGTCGATGAAATCGAGATGGAAGAGGCTGATGCCGACTACGCCGGACTGGCTTAGATTAACATCTCACCGCACTCCGGACAAGGCAGTCCAGGCAGCCAAGCCCCTGGCATGTGACCGCAGTTCAGGCAGATGGAGGATTCGATATCGCCGTCCACGACCCCCGATTGGGGCATTGTGCCTTCAACCTTGCACCGGCACCTGAGTCCCATAGGGACTCATGCAATCCCTTATGAGACTAGAACGATGCCACTGAGCATCAGGGATGCTCATGAGTGAGGGAATCAAACTCCCGCTCCCGATGAAGAAGGGATTGGGTGCTACTGACAGAGTGGATGCTTGGTGGATGGGTCCAACCGCCATGGTGGCTTATCTCGGCTTCATGATCGTCTATGCCACATGGCGTGGAATGATGGAGTCGGACTTCTGGTATTTCGAGGAATTCGGCAGGAGCGCGGGTCACCAGACGATGGCCATCGAGAGCCAGGGCAGCCACGTCCTGAGTCCCCTATTCAGTCCATTGATTATACCCGGAGAGGGTACGATGGGTTCGCTCGTTCCGATGTGGCTGGCTTGGATGTCGCCTGCGATGTTCATCCTAATCTTTCCCGCAGGCTTCCGTGCCACCTGCTACTACTACCGCAAGGCGTACTACCGCGCTTTCATGCAGCAGCCCACTGGGTGCGCTGTCTCCAAGCCATGGGACGAATACAGCGGTGAGACTGGGCTGCTAGTCGTGCAGAACCTGCATCGATACTTCATGTA
>CAYMRU010000029.1:0-12092 GCA_964392975.1 uncultured Candidatus Poseidoniales archaeon
CAATCAGTACTGTCGATGAGATGGAGAAACTGTTCGAGGGTTTCGATTTGTGCGCCCCCAACACGTCCGTATCGAAGACAATCAACGGCAACTACTGGTGGCACCTCGCTGCATTCTTCACGGTCGCTATTCGCCAGCAAGTTGCTAAGTTCGTCGAGCAGAACGGTAGGGACCCGAGCGATGAGGAGCGGGCGGAAATCAGGGCGAGGACACTGAGTACAGTTCGTGGGACTGTCCAAGCGGACCAACTCAAAGAGGCCATGGGACAGAACACTCTGGTGTTCAACCTCGATACCGCTCTGCGTATGATGGGAGATGTGGCTGAATTCTATGTCGAAAACGATGTTCGCAACCACTACTTCGTCTCGATTTCCGGCTACCACATTGACGAGGCTGGAGCCAATCCCATCAGTCAGGCCGCGCTCACACTCTCAAATGGTTTGACCTATGTCGAGTTGTTCAACTCACGAGGGCTCGATGCTGACAAGTTCCTACGAAACTTCAGTTGGTTCTTCTCCAATGGGATGGATCCCGAGTACGCCGTCATAGGCAGGGTGAGTCGCAGGATTTGGGCAATAGCGATGCGCGACCTGTATGGTGTAGGAGATCGAGGTCAGAAACTCAAGTATCACATTCAGGGGAGTGGGCGCAGTTTGCACTCTCAGGAGTTCACTTGGAATGATTATCGAACAACCTTGCAAGCCCTCTACGCTCTCGCTGACAACGCCAACTCACTGCATACCAATAGCCGCGACGAGGCCTTCGGCACACCAACCGAGGACACAGTCAGGGATGCAGTGGCAATCCAGCTCATCCTGTCGAAGGAGTACGGCTGGCTGCAAAATGAGAATCCTCTGCAGGGCTCTTATATCGCCGAATGGCTGACTGACAATGTCGAGGAGCAGGTTCTCAGAATCTTTGAGGAGATGCATGCCCGTGGTGGAGTGCTGGGATCGCTGGAGGTAAACTACCAGCGCAACCGCATCCAAGACGAGTCGATGGTCTACGAGCAGCGTAAGCACTCAGGAGAGTTGCCGATAGTCGGCGTCAATACCTACGTCGACGAGGGTTCTGCAGTCATGTCTTCCGACGACTTCGATGTCGATGTCACCCGCTCAGACGAGGCCGAGCGGCAAATGGTAATCGACCGTAACAAGGCCTTCAAGGAGACTCATTCGGCTGAGGCCGAGGCCGGTCTGGCCAGGCTCAAGCAGGTCGCTCGTGATGGTGGCAATCTGTTTGAAGTGATGATGGATATAGTCGAGCATTGCACAGTAGGTCAAGTCACCCAAGCACTGTTCGAGACAGGTGGAAAGTTCCGTCGAAACATGTGATTAGCGTTGGCAGCGTGGACAATAGAATGTCGAGCGTCCTGACTGAACGATACGCCTGATGGTTGCATCACAGCCCTCTGAGACACAGGGCTCTCCTTCCCTTCCATAGACTTGGAAGGAGTGACTGAAATATCCCAAGTCGCCCTCCACATTGACGAAGTCACTGATGGTTGAGCCTCCGGCATCAATCGCCTCAGTGATGACATCGTGAGTGGCTGCGGTGACTCTCTCGACTCTTCTGGTTACTCCTGATTTTCCCGCTACTGAGGTTGCGCTTCTCTTGGGTGAGACCCTTGAGCGGAATAGAATTTCGCAGACGTAGATATTGCCCAGCCCGGCTACTGTTCGCTGGTCTAGTAGGGCTGCCTTCATCGGAGTTCTACGGCCTCTCAAACCCTCGGCAAGGTCCATCGGAGTCAGGTAATCAGGGGTGGGCTCGGGGCCGAGTTTGGAGAGGAATTTGTTCTGGCCCTGCTCGGCGGTCTCAAAGACATCCATGAATCCGAATCTCCTGTGATCCGAGAACATCGCCCTGCCGCCATTATCGAGATGTAGCACCACCCAATCATGTGATCCGTCGTCAGACTCGGTGCTGTTGGCATCTAGCAATGTCCAGCGACCGGTCATTCCCAGATGACACATCCATGTCATCCCCCCACTGAGCCTTGTCAGCAGATACTTCGCTCGCCTGTCAACACTCTCCACAGTTCTGCCACTGAGGATTCTTCGAAACCCCGACGGAAATGGAAATCTGAGATCTGACCTTCGTAACTCTACCTTCTCGATGGTTCTGCCCAAGAGGTGCTTCTCTAGACCTCGCCTAACCGTCTCGACCTCGGGGAGCTCGGGCATGGCCTCCTGAGCGGGCACTGCTCCATCATTCTGACTCTTGGTACATGTTAAATCTGAGAGTGATTCTGTAAGTTCATGGAACCTTATGACAAGGATGAGAGAACAGTCCCTGAGGCAGATGTCTTTGATGGAAATCCATCGTCCGGCAGCGAGAAGCAGGAGTTCAATCCCTACATTGGAGGGGCTGCGGCTGGAGCAGGCGCAAACGTGAACCCCATGGTCGCTATTCCTCAGAGCAATGACAATGCCACAATCAGCCTGGTATTGGGAATAGTGACTTGGTTGTGCCATATCACAGCCCCATTGCTGTGCTTCACAGGTTGTCTAGCTCCGTTTACCACGATTGCAGGTGTAGTGTTCGGGCATCTTGGATTGAGGGATGCGAACAACATGAATGGGCTGAAGCGCACAGAGGCGATAATCGGTTTGATTCTCAACTACCTCTCAATTCTGGGAATCGCGATTGTATTCATCATGGGAGGGGCTCTCATAGCGGGAATCGGTTCAGAAATTTCCTGAGTCAACCCCTGATGTGGAATACCACGTGCTGTTCCTCCAGACCTTTCAGTTCGATTCTCTCAACCAATTCTAAGTCAGAGTCTTTGAGTATCCGTTCCGCTTTAGCGAATCTGCTGTCATCATCACCCTGTGATGCCCTCTCACTGGCCGCCTTCAATGACAGCAACCCGGTACCTCCCTTCCTGAGGAAGGCCTCGGACATCCTAACGAATGTCTGGGCCTGATCAGCTATGCTGAGGTCTTGGTGAATCCAGTCTGCCTTAGCTCGCATGAATGGTGCTATCTGGCCAGGAATCCGCGCATCGCCAAGTACAGTGACCAGTCCGGGTCTGCTTGCAGCTAGAGCAGATAGTTCTCGCATGGCTCGTGGGGAGATTTCCACCGCCACTACCTGGCCTCCGTGATGATTGCCCGAACCGCATGCTTGGTCGTGGATGTGACTGACTGTGGAGCCATAGGAAGCCCCAAGGTAAAGGCATGTTGAGCCGGTCTCAGGAAGCAAATCTGAGGGATTGTTTGAGGTCCTCAACAAAGCCGCTGCGACTTTTGATTTTGATGCTGCCCAAGCTCTCCATTCGACTCTCGAGTCGGTCTTCCTGCGCTCTCCTCTGACTGAGACTCCCCTGACTGCATTCCTACTCCAAAGCGAGCGCCCCTCTCGGCGAACACCCCAAGCGAGTTTCACGGGCTTGCGAGGCATCCCTACCTCCTCTTGGGTGGCTTCGGGAACCTGTTCTTGATATTCTGGCACTCCTGAATAATTTCGTCTATCTGCTCGTCGCCCCATGGCTCGCCTTCGAAGTGGTCGACTCTGACAGCAATCGAGCACTTGCCTGCCAGATAGCGAGCAATCTTACCGCGGACCCAGCGCGGAGCTCTCGAGACTTGAGGAAGGGAGAACAGAATGGGTGAGTGCTTGGGCGGAGGAGCCCCTCTCCTGTGGGCTGCCATCGCTCCGCTAGCCCCCAGAACCTGTAAGCTTCCACTGGGCATTCGCGCCAGCCGTTCCCTTCCGCCTGCCAAAGTCACCATCTTGGCTGCCCCGAGGGGGCCTACGAGTAGGCTCAGAGTAGGTACATGCTGCTGGGCGAGAGCACGGGTCGCATGTTCGGCTGAGTCGAGTCTGTCTGCTAGGTCGATTACACCTCTAGCATGGGCTTGCAAAGCTGTCCATTCCTGCTCGCCCGGATGGTGCTCTGGAGTTTTCAAACCGAGTGATTCGGCTGCTTGAACAATCGAATCCGCATCCGCGACTGCGGCAGGAATCACATCCCGCTGCTCGTCTAGGTTGGCATCCGGCAGGAAGAGTCCAGCCCACTCGACGCATCTAGCCTCGCTCGTACCCCATGCTGCTCGCAATTCGCTAGTCGCTCCCGACAGCATGTCCAGTCTGCGGTCGGGGTCGGCAGCTGCGCTAGCCACCCCTCTCTTCGCAAGTCTGTTTGAGGCCTCGGACATTATCTCATGCTCTTCCTCATCCAACTCAGACCAGTCGGGGTCCGTAAGAGCAGCCATGCCATCTGGTTGCGCATCAGGGAATCTGTCCGCTAGCGTCCTCGCCTCGGGGCTCAATAACCCAGACTGAAGGTCCCACAAGCGATCTGCCAGTGCTCCGGGGGAACGCTTGGAGGTCCAAACAATCTCATCGACGACGTTACCGTCGTCGTCGACCACCCGGGCCATTCTCCAATCGTAATGTATCCGCACGACCTTTGGGTGGCGCTGTGCGGCTTCAACGGTGCGGTTGTAGGCGATTGTTATCGCTCGTGTGAAGTCTCAGGGAAGTCGAATCACAGAATAGTTGAATAGACGATTGGTTTGTCCCTGTTCGGTTGGTCGAGTCCCGGCTAGGGTTTGAGGAAGATGTTCTGTCCGAATTGCGGCGCACTATCTTACCCTGATTCCTCTGGTAATATCAAGTGCCCGAACTACAAGTGCGGGTACGAGGGGCCATTGAGTGGAATCGACGGAACCGGTGGCACCTTCACCGATCCGATGACCGGTGAGACCATCGATTTGGCCAACGCCACTGCATCCGGCTCGGAGAAGTCGCTGAAGCATCTCACCGAGGTGGTAGAAGAAGAGGAGGGGAAAGGAGTCCTGAGAGTAGGTGACATTAGGTGTCCTGAATGCGATAAGAACGAGATTTTTGTCGTCCTGATGCAGACTAGGAGCTCGGATGAGCCGGAGACCAAAATCTGCACCTGCAAGAACTGCGGCAAGAAGTTCAGGGAGTACCAATAGGCGCCCGAAGGTGTGCCGCGAAGGATGAAAGACCTCCGATACGAGAATACGATACAGCCGAGGTGAAATGATGCTCAGAGTCACAGCAAACACACAACTGATGAGGGAGATAGTCGATCTTCTCTCTGTCCTCACCGAGGAAGCCAAGATGAGTTGGGGCGAGAAAGGACTCACAGTGAATGTGGTGGATGGTTCTCACGTCGCTCTGCTTTCCGCAACCATCTCAGACGCCTGCTTCGAGACCTACGAGTGCGAGCCGGTCGAAATCGGCTTGGAACTTGGCAAACTCAGGGACCTGCTGACTCTCGCGGGACCTTCCGATCTCGTCGAAATTGACTATGACGACGCGGTAGGCGCGGTCAACGTCAGAGTCGGCCAAGTCCACAGAATCCTCAGGGGACTGGATACCAACTCGATGTCCGACCCCAAGATGCCAGTGCTAGATTTCGATTGTAGTGCAACAATTGACGCTGAGAAGTTGAGTCGTTCCCTGCGTGCTGCCAAGTTCGTAGGAGAGTTGGTCGATTTGAGCTTGGACAGCAAGGAGATGCGGGTCAGCGTGACTGTCGAAGCGGGAGAAGGGGTGAATGTGAGTTTTGAATCTGGTGAACTCAGCGAGTTGACCTGTCCCTCGCCAACGCAGGGGACATACAGCCTGCAGTTCCTCGACCCGTTGACTCGAAAATTAGCAAGTGGGCTAGCCAGCGATGTCCAAGTCAGGTTCCAAGACAAGTACCCACTGAGACTGGACTGGAGCAGTAATGACGGTGGTGCCAGTTGGACCTACTTCCTAGCCCCCAGAGTCACTAACGACTGACCTATGAACTCTTGAGGGTCTACTATGGCCGCGGGCCATGAGTCGCTCGGTCTGCGTCATCATCCCGAGCGTGGGGAACTCTGACGAGCTTGGCATCGTTCTCGACGGTCTGCAGTCTCAAGACTACTTCGGACCTCTTGAGGTAGTGGTTGTCGGTCCGAGTAGTGATCCGGGCAGAAAAGAAGCGGAGTCCAGAGGTATTCGTTTCATCGACGATCAGGGTTGTAGGACTCGTGCGGATGCATGCAACGTCGCTCTTGCCGCGACCGATTCGGAGTTGGTTATGTTCACTGATGACGATGTGATTATTCCCGAGGAATGGGTCTCTCGACTGAGTCGCTGGTTTGAGCGCCCCGAAGTCGCCGGTGTAGGTGGCCCTAACTTCGGCCCACCCGAGCACTCGACCCTTCAGCAGCAGATTATCGATGTAAGCTTCTGTAGTCGAATCTTCACTGCTGGTACCAACTACGGCAAGAGGGGCGAGTCAGAACTACAGGAAGTCGAGCAACTGCCCGGAGTGAACTCCTCTTACAGGCGCTCAGTTCTCAAGGAGATAGGTGGCTTCCCCGAGGGCAGCATTGGGGCCGAGGACGTTTTGCTGGATTATCTGATTAGGAGTGCGGGTCACCGTCTGTGGACCGACAGGTCAGCAGTGATGTGGCATCGCAGGAGGAATCTGTCTCGAGTTAGGAAGCAAATTTCGAATTACGGTTTGGTCAGGACTCTGGCCAGCAACCAGCATCCTGAGTTGCGCTCATGGAGCCATGTCATGGTCGCGCTCTTCCCGCCGATTGTCATTGCAGCATTCGCTGCCTTCTACTGGGGCTCTCAGAATGGCGGTCTTGAATCCCCTTGGTGGGACTTCTCACTGAGCACTATGGAATTGGGACTGGAGAGACTAGGTGTGTTGGCCCTACCTTGGCTCATCGCTCTGTACAATGTGGTTGCCTGGTACGGCTCTGCCACCGGCAACTCGCCCAACCGTAACATTGCCACGGTCTTCCTCTCTCCAATCGTGACATTCGCACTGCACTGGGGTTATGGAATCGGTGTACTGAGAGGCTGGTGGAGAATATTCACCGGAAACCCTGGAATGCAGATCGACGATAGGTCGAGAGAGTAGTTCACGCTTCGGAAGCACCGAGCTCCCCGGTCTGAATAGACCACTGAGAGGCGTACACATTTTCATTGGAGAGGAGTTCTGGGTGGGAACCTCTCTCTACGATTGCTCCGTCTACCATCGCAACAATCTCATCTGCGTTTCGTATTGTTGCCAGACGGTGTGCGACCGCGATTGTGATTCTCTTGGAGTCTCCGTTGGAACCTCCGAACAGAGACATCTGGATTCTCTTCTCGGTCTCGGCATCCAACGCTGCTGAAGCCTCGTCGAGAATCAGCAGGTCTGGATCCTTGAGCAAGGCTCTGGCAAGAGCGATTCTGGCCCTCTGTCCTCCTGACAGCATCACTCCTCTGTCCCCTACCATGGTATCGATTCCATCGGGTAACTGAGAGACGAATTCCCATGCTCCCGCTATCTCTAGGGCCCTCTCAATCTCCTCGTCTTCAGCCTCACGTGCATATGCCACATTCGACCTCACATCACCGTAGAACAGGAATGGATCCTGACTGACGAAACCAATCCGATCCCTTACCGTCTCGATTACAAAGTTGTTGATGTTCATCCCGTTGATTTTCACCGTCCCAAGTTGCGGCTCGTAGAATCTCTCGACGAGTTTCAGAATAGTGCTCTTGCCCGCACCGGTGTGGCCCATTACTCCGAGGAACTCTCCCGAGGAAGCCGAGAATGTGATTCCGTTCAGAACGTTTGATTCAGATGTAGGGTAAGCGAAAGTGACATCTTCGAAGGTGATTGAGGTGATGGGGTTCTCAAGCGGAATGGCATCCTCCTTGTCATATATTGTGGGCTCAAGATCGATTATCGCGAACACCCTCTTGGAAGCGGCCTCTCCGCGCTGCAGTTGGTTGAGAAGCATGCCGAGGATGAACATCGGCATGGTCATGCGCGTCGAGATTAACAGGAAGGTCACGAATTGGCCCACGGTAATCTCGCCTGACTCCATCAGCCATCCACCTGCAGAGACCAGTAATCCGAAGGATAGTCCGGCGACTACGTAGATGCCAGGGATAAATCGATTCCTCAGGTTGGCTGCATGGATGGCCTGATCCCTGTATTCGCCACTCTCACTCTCAACTCTAGAGAGTTCGAATCTACCTGCATTGTAGGCCTGAACGGTGACTATTCCGGACAGCACGTTCTCGAGGATTGAGACGATTCCTCCTGTACTCTCTCTCTGCTTGCGATACCTGCGCTGTACTCTCGTAGAGAACCACACTACCATCGGGATGACAAGAATCAGAGGAATTCCCAGAATCAGGGCTAGAGTGGGAGACATCCAAGCCATGATTGCGAAGGCGGTGGTGAAGGTGATGAAGATGCGAATCATCGATGTAGAAGAGTCAGAGACTACGTCCTCGAGTTGTGCTACGTCTGCTGAAAGTACAGCCATCAGGTTCCCTGTCTGTCTAGTCTCGAAATACGAGGCCTCCATCGCCATCAGACTGGCAGTGGCATCCATCCTGATGTCATGCTGCACCTTGTACGCTGTCGACTGCCAGAGAAACTCGCTGATTCCCTGGAAGACGGCTAGGAATGCGAATGAGATTAGTATTAGCAGGCCGAATCCGATTTCGGGTGAAGGCAGGCTGCTTGAGTTGACGAATGATTCGATTAAGGAACTGGTATACTTTCCGCTCTGATAGTAGTCGGCTGCCATTCCGATAGCAACGAACGGAATCAGATCAAAGGCTCTGGCTGCTGCATTTGCTGCTACGCCGCCCAGAGCACGTCTCCAGTAGCGTTTGACATATGGCACAATCCTCCAAATTTTACGGCCTACGACTTGTTTGTCGTCGATAGTGTCGGACTCATCCCTGCTAATCGACTTGACCGGGCCAATCGACATACGCCCCTCCGTGAGGAGGGGCGCGTTTGAATGCTTCACTTGGTAGTTTTTCAGACCGAATCGGTTTAGTGGAGGTCTTGGTTCGCAGATGTACCGCGCCTGTAGTGAAGTCTGGTTATCACCTGAGGTTTCCAACCTCATATCCTGGGTTCGAATCCCGGCG
This sequence comes from uncultured Candidatus Poseidoniales archaeon, assembly GCA_964392975.1. Classification (GTDB taxonomy): domain Archaea; phylum Thermoplasmatota; class Poseidoniia; order Poseidoniales; family Thalassarchaeaceae; genus Thalassarchaeum. The sequence goes on from CAYMRU010000029.1 coordinate 8,914, forward strand.
GGCGCACCAGATTCGCATGCGTTCGGTTAATCTATGCGAGACTAATCGATGGGTTGTGCGAGCTAGGCAGAAGTTGGGTGTCGCCCTGATGCTAGTGTTCATGCCCATCAACGGACCGTTGTGGAGGATGAGTCTATCCGAGATTGGATATGAGGTCCCACTAGGGGATTTCCAAGGCTTTGCCTTGACTTTGGCCTTGTTCTCCTTGGGAGGGATGCTGTTCATCCTCCCGGATCAGAAACTGGAGACTATGGCCCCTAAGAAATAGAGTACAACTGCTCGGGCCATCGGCGATGGATCGAGTCCATGAGATTCGATACCTCATCCTCTTCCCAACCAACATTTAGCAAGGCCAAGCACAGCTCCTGAGTTCGCTTCGGCACGGTCTTGGGGCCAAGAACGGCTCCGGGCCTTCGAGAGTCGTCGAGGAAATCGGTCTCCATCCCCCAAGGGGATGACTTCGAGGAGATTGAATTGACCAGCCCATCTATGCTGCCTCTGCCAACGCTGACTGTCGCAGACAGGCCATGGGTGAAGGTGGGGCTGATATCGGCAGGTGCGTAGTGCCTGATTGCCCGTTCACGAGGCAGTCCGGCCTTGTCGCAAAGGTCGGCCAGCTCCCGGCATGACGTCTCACCATTGTCCTCCACGTGCAACTGAATCGAGCACTTCGCTGAAGAGGCCATACTCATGACCTCTAAGAGTAGGTCATTGGCCGATGACCATGTCTCGTTGCTAACAGGGTAGTGAGGTCTTCCGACCTCGCCCAGACAAATTGCATCGCCCTCCTCGATATGATTCAGGGCGAGGTCGACGGCCTCGAGATGCAATTCTGTTGAGGCTTGCAATCCGAGTGGTTCTATCTGATGTTCCCATGCGACCGGATGCGGTCCCAAAACAACACCGACCTCTAGTCCGGCTGAGTTCCTTACATCTTCAGCCATTGACAACGTCTCGGCGTAGGCCTCGCGGTAGCCTACTAAATTGGTTGGAAGCGAGTCCGAGAAACCTGGCTTGTGAACCAGCATGATTCCCGTGCCCCCTGCACGAGAGAACTCTTCGGCCGCAGATAGGAACCGGCCGGACCGGTCGAGATGCATATGCTGGTCTACTATGGGGCCGGTCCACTTGCCCTCAAGCATCATCTCAGGCCAGTGCTCCCTCTTCATCCAGGAGCTTGGTCCAATGGCGGACCGCCATGTCGGCTATCTTCTTCGAGTTCTGCCCCAGAACGACGCCGTGGCCGTTGTTGAACATGATAACCTGAGAGTTGTGCAAGGTTGCATCGATTCTCAGAGCCCCGAGCCTGTCGTCCATTTCTATCGCTTCGAACCTTTCTGCAGCAAGCGGCATCAATACTGATCTACCGATTGAGAATCTGATGAGCATCTCACCCGATTCCATCCCGATGTGGTCATCTGCCATACCCATTGTCAGGAGGAGTTCCTGTACAGCAATCCTCGCAACCTCAGCCCTAGCAATGCCATGCACAAGCACTGACCCATCTGGCTCTACAACGAAAGTGGCTCTGGGCTCCTCATGGCTGATTACGACATACGCACCGCTGGCTGAGCCGCCCGCAAGAGAGATTGCGTTCCGGTGAGAAATCGGAGTAGACGGGATGAATCGGAAAGTCTGCGTCTCAACGCTGACTGAAATTCCCGAAGACTCCATCATCGCACCTCCATGTTCACCGGCTCTGGGTCCGGCCAAGCCTTGACTGCGGCCTCCAAGGAGGGCAGCCAAGCTTGGTGGACCGGTACCAGCAGGGTGCAGTCAGATGCCTCCGCATCATCAACCCTGCTGTTGATTAAATCGGCTAGAGCACCTCTCAATCTGGCCGCAAATCGTGTATTTCTCTGCGAAAGTAGTTCCTCGGTTAACGCGCCTTGCTCCTCAATCCACCAAGCAGCACAGGATGCTGCTGCTGCACCCATGTCGGCATCTACCGCGTCGTTTCTAGTAACTTTGGGAATAGCGCCAGATCTGTTCTTCTTCCATCTCCTAGATGTAGTGAGAGTAGACAGAAGATTGGACATGCTAGCCTGCTTATCGGCGCTACTCTCTAACCACTCAGTCCAATCAGAGTCATCCAAATCCGGCTCGATTGCGTAAATCGGCATCCCTCCTCTGGCATTATCTGCGTGTAGGAGCAACCTGACTTGCTCAGGATCCGGAATCTTGGGGCCGTCCACCTCATACTCTTGCAAGTCCTTCATCAATCGGCCAAGGACTGTGCCCGAGGCAATGGCAGCCTGGATGTGTACGCCAGGGCTCTCCTTGTCCTGCTTCTCATCTTGCCTCCATTCGCTCAGGTCGCTCTGACTGAATAACAGGGCAAGGCCGTCCCAGAGTCCTCGATACCTCAATGACGATGGCATTCGAACACAAGGCAGGTGCGGCCAGAGCACGATTCTACCGCCTATAGGATCCTCGAGTACGCTTGGTTCCCAACGTAGCTCGCCATAGATCATGAGGGCTGCGAGTGGCTACTTTCGATTGAATACAACGGTCGTAGAACCGTTTTCTCGATGATTGAATGAATGTAGGGTTGAAGGGGGGTGGACTCTCGAGACCTAATGATAGTGATGTCTGAACCTCACTCTCTGGAGCCCGTGGTGCTGCTTAACGAAGTATTTCCGGGAGATACGAACTCGATGGATACACTGTACGGAGGTCGACTGATGTCGATTATGGATACAGCCGCGGGGATGGTCTCTAGCAAGTTCGCCCACAAGGAGTTCGTCACCGTCTCAGTCGACGCGCTCAAGTTCCGACGTCCTGCCTATCAAGGAGATATCATCAGAACAACTTCCAAGGTTGTCTGGACATCTCCTCGCACCGCTGGAGTGCATGTGATTTCTTGCAGGCTATCACGTTCCGAGTGGGAGGGCGAGGAGATCTGTTCTGGCTTCTTTTTCATGGTGGCCGTCGATTCCGAAATGCGACCAGCCTCCATCCCTCAATTCACTCCTACTACTGAGGAGGACAAGAAACTGTGGAATCAGGCCAACAAGGCCCGAGAAGCAATGCGATAAGACCACTGTTTTCTGATAATCAGAGAGCCCCTAGCCTGCGGCTGTTCTCTCGCGTGCGCGTAAGCGGTGTGGCCCGGCGCTCAGTATCCCGAGCAGTTATAGCCAATCAGAGTCGCTGGTCTGCTCGGGATGTACTCAGTC
>CAYMRU010000030.1:0-11457 GCA_964392975.1 uncultured Candidatus Poseidoniales archaeon
CCTCTGCGTTGGTCAGACCATCGCCATCCCAGTCGGCACCGCCGTCATCGGGATTCAGAGGGTCGGAACCGTCAGCGCTAACGCCGACGGATCCTGCCATCATAACGAGAAGCAGAGCAATCAACATACTCGCATTCTTTGTTTTCTGCATTTTCATTTCACTTCCAAATATCAGTTTAGAGAACCCGCTGTTCTCTCTTTCCGTGAATGCTCGCGCTCGCTGCGCGCGAAACTGTCCAATCGGGAGTGTCGGATGGTGCTTTGGAGAGAAATTAACAACCGTTCTAAAGACTGAAGAAACGCTTTATTGCGCGCCATTCTTCGGGTCTCAGAAACTATACCTGCTGCTACATCTCCTCCTTTCTTATTCATCCAATCTCACGGGCTTTCATAGGGAACCCACTGTTCCCTCTGCAACTTGGAGGACAATGTTCTCTATATGAACGGTTCCCGATACTGCTCAAGGGGTCAATTTGGTCAATTCGGCGTTGAATCGGGTCGACCCCAGATAGTGCAGCACCGGAGCAGCGAGCGTGCATAGCAGAAGTACGAGGAATAGGATATTCGACCAGAGTTCAATCCCTCGACCGAAACTTAAGTACAGAATCCAACCGAAGAGGACGAAGAACCACAACCTGTAACGGCGGGTGAACAGAGAGAAGCGCGCTCTGACTAACTCGTCTGAGTATAACTGGGGTGTGTCATCCCTGTCGACTAGGTCGTTCTCGACAGCGCATCTCACGCAGACCTGGTACCTCGGTCCGTTACCGGTTACGAACTGTTCACCCGGGTAGTTCTGCGTGCAGATCCTGCAAGTGGGCATCCTATCAGTCCGACCACGTAGGTCCGCTCCTTCAACGCTACGGTCGCAAGGCCAGTGTGCTCATTGAGAGCTCCATCCGTTCTCTAGCCTTTCCAACCACGCCTCGCGACATGCTGTGAACAGCTTGCCTCTAGGCGTGCCAATAGTACGACCGTCAATCGTACCCACGGCACGAATCCCCATCCCGCTTCCGCACACCACCATCTCGGATGCGCGTAGAATCATACTGAGTGTTAGTCTGGCGGGCCTGACTGGGATTCCTGCCGACTCTAGATGCAGTCGAATCTGCTCGATGGTTATTGAGTCGAGGGCACCATCGGCATGTCTAGGGTGGTAAGCTACCCCATCGTGATCGAGCAGTAACGGTGCGCATCTGTCACCATCGACTAGGATGTCATCCTCGAACAGCAGGGCGATGTGCGCACCGTGCTCGACTGCTATCTCTCTGGCTTCTCTGTGCGGCCCCCAGTCGCCGTGCTTGGTCCCTCTGATGTCAGAATCCCAAATCGGGGCGGCGAGCGAGATTGTATCTAGGGCGTCGTCCGTCCACTCTTGCAAAGCAATGGGGTCGACGAATACCTCGCCATCCGATTTTACTCCGACTGCAACTAGGTACGCCGCTTGGTCGCCGCTGCGGTTAGGCTCTCCTGGTCGCTCAGTCTCGGCTAGAATAGCAAACGCTCTCTCTCGCAGGTCTGCGGGCACATCGATGCCCAGTCTGACTGCGTGACGTCTGACTCTGTCGAAATGCAGATCCGCAGACATCAACGATTCTTCTCCATCCCAACCTGTAGCGGTCCATACGGTCGAACGGGGGTCTGAGACCTGCGGCATGGGTGCTGATAGGGGTAGCCGCTTCAACTGCTGCGTCTAGAGTATGTCATCGATGAACGATGTGTCGTCGTCTTCGAGGTCGTCCGCCATATCTCCCAGATCATCGAAATCGAGGTCGACCTCCATGTCATCTATCTCATCGGGGTCGGCCCCGTCAGGAGTCGTTCCCAGCAACTCGTCGATGACGCTCTCGGAAGCCTCGGGTGCATCCGCATCCTCATCTATGGTCAATTCAGAATTAGATGAGGAAGAGAATGTCTGAGTATCATCTTCGATAATAAGGTCATCATCCTCATCGGTTAGACCAGCAGCCTCTCTTGACATCTGCTCCTCCAATTCAACTTCCAATGCCCCCATCTCCCAAGGCTCTGGGGCAGCCTGTTGGCGCGGCTTGACGAATAGCAATGCTCCAATCAGAATCATCACTGCAGATACTAGTGCGACCAGTGTGTTCAGGTCGCCGCTCATCAACTGATCATACCAGGAGTCGCTAGCACCGCCCTCGCCGCCCTCAGAGGTCCCGAAGGAGGATTCGGACCACGGTCTGATTTCTAATGGGTCGACTGACAGTCTGTGAACCTCTCCGTCGAAGGCGACTATGGCGAGCCAGTGGCTGGCCGCATTGTCAATCTTCTCGCCTTCTATGTCGGAGAGAATCATCATCGTTGTAGGGTCGTCTATCTCTCCGACCAATGAAGCCTCACTGGTCAATTTGAAAGGATTGGGGCTTACGAAAACGTGGTATTGGATGACCTGTGCATCATTGGAATCGTCCCATCTAATCTCAACATGGTCTCCGGAAGGATTCCAGTTGGCTCTAATGCCAGTAATCTCCGGTAGATGCAGACCGGGGTCGAGGGAGTTCTCGTCAACTAGACTAATCATAGTCGCTTGCAGGTTGTTATCCCAGTAATTACCCGATGAGTCGACGGCTACCACAACCACCCAGATTGGCACCGAAGGAGCTAGGGGTTGCCCGTCTGAGAGAGTCTTGAGCAGTGCTGGCATCTCAGCGTCTCTGCCCAGAGTCATTGCTGGCTCCATGTTTCCTAATGAGCTGAACGGTGAGCCTGCAGCAGCGTAGATTCTGTACTCTCCCAGATCGGACGCATCACTCTCTGGGAAAGTCACGAACATTCCATCGCCATCGTCCGGTGAGCGGTCCTCAAGCATAGGCGCTGCCAGTCTGTTCGGTGGTGAGATATCGCCTCTGTTGTCTAGTGGAGCGACTAAGACCAGATGATCACTCATATCGGTCAGATGGACATTTCCTTGTATGTCGTGAGTTGTGATTGTGACGTATAGGGGCGTCAGTGGGACGATTGATTGCGAGGTCAGTGTGTCGACCGTGCTGCCGTAGAGGGCAGTGGTAACGGTGATCTCCAACTGGAGCGCCCCGCCAATCTGTCTCTGATCAATCTCAAGCAGACCGCAGCCCGCGAGGTCGTCGCTACACCGCTCCCAGATTTCCGTTAGGTCATTGAGAGGATAGTCGGAGACCCATATCACGTAATGGCTGAAGTCGGGGTCCAATGAGCGGTTCCATAGGATATCAATCGCGGTTCCGTCATCATCCGGGTGATCCCAAGCACTCAGACCCTCGACTCGGGTCGGGGGCTGCCCCTGCCCTGCTATGTTGGACATCGGAGTAGCCTCAACGACTAGGACGGTATCCAAGTTCTCATTGCCCCAGTCGTCAGATGCGACGACTCCTATCCAGTAGACCACTCCATTCTGAAGCGGACTCTCACCTATCGAGTCGATTACCACATCACCAGTGGTGCAGTCTGTAACGTAAGTGGCCGTAGGCCAACCATCTACGATCGAGGGTGGCTGTAGACCCGAGGCTGGAAGAATGTACACAGTGTGGTAGGCACAGTCCTCCTCTGAATTAGGAGTCCATGTTACTATGATTCTGCCTCCCTCGTCATTGGGGGCGTCCACGGCAGTCGTGTCGGTGATTGGAGAGGGCGGGATTCCGTCATCAAGGCCTCCGGCCGTGACTACCGGACCGAATACAGTAGCATTCGCAGCATCGAACTGTCCAGACTGGTCTACACATACTACAGCGAACCAGTATGCCTTGTTCTGTTCTAACTGCATAACCGTATTATTGCCTGCAGCGTATGAGATATCCAAGAAATTTGAGAGTGCGATTGCATTTGATATCTGATATTGCACCGCCCAGATTCTAGTACGGTCTGGGTCCAATTCAGAGCAAGTTGACCATTCCAACATGATTGTTCCTGGAGTGCCTCCGGATACGGCTTCGGCGTTGAGCCACTCGGGCGGTGCGGGAATCTCATCGGTGGGTGTGGCGCTGTCCTCCCAGGCGATTGGTAGACCGACTGTGCCATCAGAATAAGCGATGGCTATCGCAGCCCTGTACTCTCTGTCATCAGACAACAAGACTTCATTGCCATCGCGTTCAGCAGTGGTAATTGTAGCAGTTGTCTGAGACCAGTAGGGTATCTCAATGTAAGTCGAGAACTCATACAGATCTTCTTGCGTTGGAATCCACTCAGGGTCATCGGTCGAGTCCCAGACATACAATCTGTAGGCATGCCAAGCTGCATCCTCGGCGGGTAACCATGAGGCCTCTAGAACTCCACCTCCGTCGTTAGGTCGATCGAAGAAAGAGGTCATCTCGGTAGGTACCTCGATCCTTTCCCAGTCATATGTAATCCTGACCTGCAATGTGCCGTTCTGAGGGGACTGCATACGAATGTGCACTTGAGCCGAATTGGTACCCGGAGCGAGATCTGAAATCGCTGACTGGAAGGATGACTGGATGTTCGGATTCATCGAAGTCAACTCCCATGAGCCAGAGTAGTTGAGACTGACAGATTGGGCCCAAACCCATGCTCCATCCTGTGGTGCTGACAGGGTGAGCGCTCCAGTGTATAGTGGCAATTTGGTGGGAATCATCTGCTCACTGCCTTGAGGGATGATTATCGGGTTCTCCTCATCGACTAGAACCGTGGTCATCCCCGGTCGAGAGGTGTTAGTGATATCCCATGTATTCTGAGCGAATAGAGCTGTAAGTGGCTCCGCTCGCCTTTGATGATCCGTCTTCTGTTCACTCATGCTCTCTACTGGATGGAATAAGCGGAGGCCGTTCTGAGCAATCACATACAGACCAGTGTCGTCCAAGAATCCACTTGAGACGCCGGGGATTAACTTCGAGGACACTCTTGAGTGGTCGCCTCCGGATTCTACTACATTGACGCCTCTGGGACTTATTACGGCGAGATAGTCACCGTCTGAGATGATTTGGAAGGGCGGCCAAGTCAGGAGTGAACTCCTCCCTGGGCCTGACTCCATTTGAATCGATGTGGAGTTCCAGTGAACAAGTGGTTCTCTATCCGTTGCAATATGGACTCCCCAGTCATCAGCAGCTATCGCCCTGACATCGTTGCTTGGAATCATGTCGATGTTGTAGGTCCCATTGGCCGAGTCAGTGGCGATATCCCAAGCTGCTACACCTGGTCTAGTGGAACCTTGCCCATTGTGAGAGATGAATAGTGCCGCATCATGATGGAGAAGGGTGGATGAGCCGTCCGGGTTGTTAATCAGTCTAGAAGAAGCATCGGCGATTGTTATTCCTGATACAGTGTTTCCAATCAGGCCATCGGCGAAGTTCAGGGTTGTAATTACAGAGAGGTTGCTCTGATGCAGGACCGTAAGACCCGCTGAACCTCCTGCGAGGACCGTTCCATTGCCTTGAATCCCTGTGTTGAGGACGAATAGGTGTTCTATAATCGGAGTAGGTAGGCCATCGATGGTGGTAATCGGATCATCCCAGTCATCTCTAGTGGTGTTCCAAAGCCCAATGCCGCCGTATGTAGCAACAAGAATGTGATCTCCGTGTTCGATGAAGTCCCTGACTAAATCACTGGGCAGTCCGGCAATCAGACTTCCTTCGGCCCATGTCCTAGTATCAGTATCGAATTTCTGGTATCCAGCTGCCGATCCTTCTCTGCCCATCAGCCCGACATACATGGTGCCATCGTCCTCAATGACCATGCCATCCATCTGAGTGTGTAGAGCAGCTGGAGTTGGGGCGAAGATTCTGTTGGAAAGATCGATTGACCATAGTCCTCTTCCAGCAGTGGTGACCCAGAGTTCATCCTCATCCAAATGCAGAGAGTTGATTACATCTTGATTAGCATTGAAGCCGAACTCCCAACGTATCGAGCCGTTCGACAACCTCTGTCCTTGAAGAACCGAAGAGGCATAGTATGCGTTGGCGCCGGTAGTCATAGCTACCCAGACATGAGTCTCATTGGACTCGAAGGCCACTACTCGTCCACTGGTAAGGCCTGCGAGTTCGTCGAAGCCGCTGACAATCAAGCCGGTACTGTCCAGTTTGTCAACTCTGTTCAGACCCGTGGTCTGCCCTGATCGACCAATCGCATACACAGGAGTGGTACTCGAGGGGGCTCTCTCAATAGAGCAGGCGTCCATGCCAGGATCGAGAATCTGGCCATTGGCGGTTGAAATTCCTGAAGTCACTATTCTCGAGATTCCTCCAGTGTTGTCATACTGGTGGGCTGCTAGCAGGACGTTGTTGTGGTGCAGCATCCCTCCCGGGAAGACTCGATCCTCAGAAATGCCGTCTATCGTGGTGAGAGTTTTGAGGTACTGATTGTTGTTGTAATTGTAGCGATCGAGGCCTATACCATTGGAATCGAAACCGATGTAGAGAATGTCATTCTGTTGGTCGCAAGCCATTGCGCGCGGATCGTCATCTGAGAGGCTTTGGCTAGATTCGGTCATCGGTGCAATCCATTCTCTGGTGATTCCATCGCCATCCCAATCACCGGTGTCGTATCTCGCTATTCCTCCCTGATTGCCCCACCAGCTGACTCGTCCGATAGCGACGTGAATGATGCCGGCACAACTCTCGATATCGGCCGGATACCCTCCAGGAATGTCTCCCGAGTCTAATGCCCAAGTTGACCAATTACCTGTGGCGTCATCGAGCATAGAAATGTCGGAGTTAGCATTCCATCCTCCGCCCTGGTAACTGCCCACCCAGAGATCATTGGAAATTACCTCCATGGTGTAGAGTTCGTCGGAGGTCCCTGAGGGGAGCCCATTGCCCACCACCCAGGAATCAAGCCAACTCTCGTTTACTGGGTTCCACCTGAGTATTCCATTCATGCTAGCGAACAGATAGGTGCCATTCCATTCGACCATGCCTCTAATCGGGCCGTCGATATCCGTCCATTCATCGAGAAGGGTCATGTTGTCTGCTTGGAATCTACGCATGATGTTGTCACCGTAGGAGACCCACATCTCGCAGGTGGCGGGGTCAATAGGGAAGCAGTCTCCGAGGAACTGAGCATTCACCCGCTGAACATTTCCTATGGTCCCGAGATTCCCGGCCCATGACTCATTGGTTGCATTCCACCGAACGATTGTACCGTCGCCGTAGTTCCAGGATTGAGACGGTCGTGCCCCAATCCAGAGTTCATCGCCGACGGAGCCTATTCCCATTACTACAGATGAATAGCCAATCTGGCTATCCACAGCTAGAATAGTCGCACTGGTGTTGTTGTCGAGATAGATGCGGTAGATGTCATCGTTAGAAGACCACCAAGAGTTGCTCCTCTGAAGCGAGTAATGCAGAATGTCACCGATAATCTCTATGTCTGCAGGGGCTGTATTCGATAGGGTGGGGCCATTGGGGTTGATGCCACGGTCCCAGCTCTTCAGCACAGTATCATTGACAACGTCGATTAGAGTCAATCCAAAATCACCTCCGGCCCACATCGTGCCTGGCGATCTGCCATGTACCAAGGCTGTCACATCATCGTCGTTGATGTAACCCTGTGTGCCGTCCCATGACTGTAGCCATGACTGATTGTTGAGGTCGTAGCGGGCTATGCCTGTGTTCTCGAAACCGATGTACAGAATATTTCCTATCTTCACAGTTCGAGCCCGTTGAGTATCGTCACCGGCGTTCCACACATCGATAACGGATCCATTGTCGGAATCGATTACTGCGGCTCCGTCGTTGGTACCTGCATAGAGCCTGTCTGACCCGATTTTGGCGACTGAGTAAACGAATCGTGAAGGCATGCCAGCCTGAGTTGAGATGCATCCCCTCAGGTCATAGGTCCAATTCCATATGCAAGCACCTCGGTTGGTACCCGCGTAGATTCCTTCTGAATCGCTAGTGATGTCATAGAACACGTATGGATCATTACTCCAACCTGGGATACTGGTCTCCAAAGACTGCCAATTGTTACCATCCCATCGTGCTAATCCTCCGTTCGATGTGGCCCCCGTGTTAGAGACAGAGGATCCAACCAAGAGATCTCCTTGGTAATCGATGTGCAGGGATAGGACGTCGTCATCTGGTAGCGTTCCATCGTCCTGAGTCCAAAAATTGGAGATGTCTCCGGTCAATCTGTCAATCACCAAGACACCGAAATCTGAAAGTCCCAGATATATTGTATCGCCGTCAACTGCCACTGGAGTGGCGTCTAGGTTATCAGCTCCGAGGGATTGCCATGATGAGAGAATCGATTGATCATACAGGTTGATTCGCATCACGCCCTCGTCTGGAGTGGCAATATACGCTATCCCATATCTAGTAGCGATTTGGTTGATGACGTCTGAGTCGAGACCGTCTGAAGTCGTCAATACATCAACGAGGGTCATAGTAGAGGTGTTCACAAGTGAGATTCCTGACTCATAATGTCCGACGACGAGAATCTCCGTGTTGTCATCGTGGGCCATGCTGGAGACATGTGTCGAACTGATTCCAGAGACTGAGCCGATGTATGATCCATCGTCATTCCTCAGTCTGAGGACTCCAGCATCGAGCGTTCCAACCCATACCCAGCCGCTTGAGTCTTGGACGATGGAAGTGACGGAGGAAGGATTGCTGACATAATCGGTCAGATCGATGGGGGTCCTCCATGTCTGATCCTTATTGTCAAAACGATCGATGATGGTACCGCCGCTAATCCATATCTCTCCGTCTTCACCATCATCGATGTGAGCGACCACTTCCATCTGCGATGTCGAAGGGCTACTTACTAGAGTCATCGTTCCATCAAGATTCTCTCCGGATTGTCTAGCGAAGGTACCGGAGCCATCGCCTACCACCATCAGACCTGAGGCGGGTCCGCGAGATGCGCCTGATGGCCATGCGAATAACGAGGAGCCGGGGCCGACGAGACCCATGTCTGAAACCTGTCTTTGAGACATGAACATCAAGGTCACAGTATCGTAGGCATGCACGTTGCTGCCAGCGAGGATGTGTATCCAACCATCAGTCAGAGCCATTCCTCTAACGACGTTTGATGACAGCCAGTTGTTTGTCGACCAGGTTGTGAGCCATGTGCCACTGGTCGTATCGTATCTGTTCACTCCGCCGCCGATTGTAGCAATCAATAGTTGAGAGTTGAAGTCTTGAAATTGAGTGATTGAGTTGGAAGTTAGGTTGTTCGTCGTACTCCACTGAGAATTACTGCCCATAATCACTGAGATTCCCGATGAGCCTGTTGAGGTGCTGTAATCGAGCACCCTGACTCCACTTTGGGAAGTAGCGATGTAGACTGTATCTGAGATTACTGCAATATCGGTAGGCACCTCAGGAAGGTCCGTCGTGCAGAAGTTCGTTGTGGAGTAAGCGCTCTGTCCCGGTGCCAAGTGATGCAGTTCGCAAGAGGTAACGGCCCAGACAATGCCGTAGTCATCCACTGCAATCGCATCTATTACTGTGCTAGTTCCTGTGTCTGGGAGCTCGGCTAGATTTGAAGAATCTGCAAGGCTACGAGATAGGATTCTGCCGTCTTCGGTGCCAATCAGTAGTCGGCTCTCGGACTCATCCACCGCTAGGCTCCTACCGTTGAGTCCCAACTCGATGTCGACTATCTTCTTGCTTGCTTGGTCATCCAGATGCAGCAGGTCGTCATCGAGAAGGATGTAGAGCCTGCCATCTAGTGGATTCACAATGGTGTCATGAACAAGAACGTTGGTTGTGGAGAAGGAGACTCTGGGATCGGCTGGCCTCAGCGCCTCGATTACGAGATCCTCAATGGTAATCCCACTGGGTAGCAGCCATGAGGAATCGCTAACTGAATTGGGTTGAAGCCATGTATCGAGTTCACCGTCGTCTACTTCAGGAGGATTCTCGGTAAACGAGTCTTGACGTCCGAGATCACCATAGCCTCGCCAATCAAGGATTGGAGTCTGAGTGTCCATCAGAGTGATTTGGGGCTCCGTTGCCCAGTAGCCATCACTGCCGTCCACGGCGATTTCAAAGGTCAGGTTGGAGAGTTGGGCTCCAGGAGCGAAGTCGAGGAACAAATCAGCGTATGCCATCGTCCCGTTCTTTGAGTCTGCACCCGTCGCATCGAGGGTAATCCACCCGGTGTCATTGCTACCTCCTGCACCCCACGCCCTAGGGGTGGTGTCGGAGTCTTTCTCAGAGTCCAAATCTGAGGGAGGTGTTGCAGCCCAAGGTAGTGCCAGCATAAGTATGGCTAGCAGAATGGCCATACGCTGCTGCGACCTGAAGTCGTGTAAACTAACCGCTGACACAATTTTGTCGCGAACTTGTTGAGATTAAGAAAGGAGTGGGTCTGTGTTTGAACAATGCTCATCCGCCGTAGGCGGAATTTTGTGATATCGTGTTTCAATAGTGAAATCACGATACCACGCCATACGGGGCCGATAATGCGTATTTTCCCATTAGGATAGCATCATAGGAGAGGGGTATGCCGGCTGTCCCCGGAGGGGCCCCATGGGAGACGACGGTCTGCGCGAGGACGCATTGGAGTACCACGCATCTAAGCCGGCTGGAAAAATCACGGTGGTGCCCACCAAGCCACACGGTACCCAGCGTGAGTTGTCACTGGCCTATTCACCCGGTGTAGCATACCCTTGCAAGGAGATTGAGAGCGACCCCGACAGCGCCTACAAGTATACCTCAAAGGGCAACCTAGTCGCCGTAGTAAGCAACGGAACTGCAGTTCTGGGTCTAGGCGACATCGGAGCGTTAGCGGGTAAGCCAGTAATGGAAGGAAAGGGACTATTGTTCAAGGCGTTCGCAGACATCGATGTTTTCGACATCGAAGTCGATAGAACCGATGTCGATGCTTTCGTGGAGGCAGTCAAGGCAATCGCTCCCACATTCGGTGGAATCAACCTCGAGGACATCAAGGCGCCAGAGTGTTTCGAGATAGAGCAGAGATTGGTTGCTGAACTCGACATTCCTGTCATGCACGACGACCAACACGGGACCGCGATTATCTCGGGAGCGGCTCTTCTCAATGGGCTCGATGTCGTCGAGAAGGATATCGGCTCAGTCAAGGTCGTAGTCTCGGGTGCTGGGGCCTCAGCAATCTCATGCGCCCACCACTACATCAGGCTTGGAGTCAATCCTAGTAACATCGTGCTGGTCGACTCTAAGGGGATTTTGACCAAGTCACGAGACGAAGCAGGTGAGCTCAACCAGTACAAGGCGCACTTCGCGCTCGATATGGCGGATGGCGACCTGGCCTCGGCAATGGAAGATGCAGATGTCTTCCTCGGCCTGTCAAAGGGAGGTATCGTTAGCGGCGAGATGGTCTCGAAGATGGCTGACAGGCCGCTGATTTTTGCACTAGCAAATCCAGACCCGGAAATCACTCCGGACGACGTCTATGCAGTACGCGAGGATGCAATTGTGGCAACCGGTCGCTCAGACTACCCAAACCAAATCAACAATGTGCTCGGATTCCCCTACATTTTCCGTGGTGCTCTCGATGTGAGATCCAAGGAAATCACCGAGGGCATGA
>CAYMRU010000031.1:0-11412 GCA_964392975.1 uncultured Candidatus Poseidoniales archaeon
CTTTGAGCCCCGGTTCGCTCAGCATGCCGGAAGGCCCACTTCATGCGCTTGTCCTCTAGTACCAAGTCAACTGACCTCCCGTTCGCTCTGAGCTTTGACGCGACAGACATCGCTGCTCCACGTAGGCTCTCATCGATTGCTATCACGATGTCCTCGTTGCCGGAGGGGAGGTCCGGGACCAGTCCTTTCTCATTGAGCAGTTCCATGATTACCATGTCACCGAAACCAAAACCGGTCGCTGGCATGTCATTTCCACCCAGACTGGAAAGCAGCCTGTCATATCTGCCGCCCCCGCATATCGCGCGCAGTTTTCCTCCACGATCGTGCGCCTCGAACACTGGACCGGTGTAGTAAGCGAGTCCTCGAACGACTGATGCATCGAAGGCAACCCAGTCGGCGATACCGTAGGAATCGATCAAATCGAACAGAGTCGCCAACTCGGCCACAGCCTCGCTGCCTTCACCGAGAGCAGAGGCTAGAGAGTCCAAGTCTGACAGACCCAATGTTGAGCGGATTGTTCCAATTGCATCAGAGTCGAGTCCTTGTTCGGAGAGTTGTTCCTCGACTACATCAGCTGGTAGTTTGTCCATCTTGTCGACGATTATGCAAGTTGCCGCGAAAGTATCACCGGAGATTCCTAGCGACCCTAGCACCTCCTCTAACACCTTGCGGCTGCTGATTGCAATGACAAGGTCATCAGCATTCAGCCCTACTCCCTCGAAGAAAGATACCAACACGGAGAGTAATTCTGCGTCCGCTTGAACTGCATCACTGCCCCAGATATCCACGTTCCACTGGTAGTGCTCGCGCCCGCGCCCGCGTTGGGTTCTCTCATAGCGCCAGCATTGTGGGATGGAGAACCACTTGATTGGAGTCGGCATGGCTCCGGCTCTCGCCATCACCATGCGAGCCAAAGATGGTGTCATCTCGGGGCGAAGAGCAACTCTACGGCCGCCCTTATCCTCGAAGTTGTAGAGTTGTTGAGTAATCTCTTCACCTTGCTTGCGAGTGTACAGTTCCTCGTGCTCAAGTACAGGTGAGTCGTACTCCTCGAAGCCGTGACTACGTGCGGCTGCACGGAAGTTGTCGAACAGCCAGTTGCGTATCCGCATGTCCTCGGGATAGAAGTCCCTAGTGCCTCGAACGCCTTGGGTCACGGCTGCGCCACGAACAAGCCCACTTCAAGACCTACGCCGTTCCTTATACTCCTCAAGCCGTTCTTTGCGGGTGATTCGACCGTCGGACAATGGGAATGCGAACATGCGCAGAGCGAGGAAAGCGAGGAATCCGAAGGCAGCTGTGTTTGCCGCCCACGAGTACATGTGGTTGTAACCTAGAGTGTCGCTGAAGTAGGCGATTGAGACTGTTGAGAGAGCCCATAGAACAGTGTAGATGATCATCATCATGTACAGACTCTTACCGTAACTCGTCTTCGACTCGAAAGTTAGCCAGCGATGCAGGAAATGCGCCTGCCATGAACTGACGAAGTAGGCGACCGCCCACGCGCTAGAAGCTCTCCAGCGCTCGATTAGTACCATATCGTACAGCCAGTCGTAGAGTAGGAAGAACACTGTGACATTGATGCATCCTACCGCACAGTAGGTCGCATACTCACGAAGCAACTTGCCCCACGGATAGTCCTCACTCACCAGCATGCTACACCGTCCAATCAGCCAGAACCCGGGCAATCTCCACAGGTACGTCTTCAGCCAGAAGTCCCGGCCCTGCCTGCTCAGCGGCTCTCGCACCAGCCTCTCTGAGTAATGCACAGCCCAATCTGGCCGCCGGCCAAGCTGACATTCCCTGAGCTAGCAGCCCACCGATTGTTCCGGCCAGAAGATCCCCGGTCCCACCGACTGCCATCCTTGGGTGGCCGCCTGTCGCCTTGCATGAACGTCCCTGTGGGCCGGTCAGCAAATCCTCTGCTCCTGTCACGACGATTGTCACATCCTCGTCGGAGCAGTCCTCTATCGCTTGGCTAGCAGAAATCTTTCCCAGCCATCGCTCGGCCTCGCCCGCGTGTGGGGTTGCAACACCCAACAGTCCCTGAGGCCATTCACCGCTCGGCAAGGCTGAAATCGCATCCGCATCGATGACTACTGGGGTACCGCCATCTGCAGCCATCTGCAGGATTGAGGACACTGTCTCCTTCGTGGCGTCATCCCGGCCTAGGCCCGGTCCTATCACCAGTGCATCGGCACCACGCTTGGAGAGTGCCGTTGAAATCGCTTCCAGAGATTCCTCGGTGAGTATCTCTGGGTCGGGCAGAATCTCGGGGATGAGTGAAGCTGGCCATTCCGCTCTGGTTGCGGCCGAACTGGGCATCGCTACATGGACGAGGTCGCACCCGCTGCGCGCGGCAGCCATACCGGCCAGGACGGGTGCGCCGTGGTATGGACCCCCTCCAATTACCCACAGTCGGCCGCGGTCTCCTTTGCGTGCACCTGCATCGAGCCGGGGGTAGCGATGGGCATCACCCGGACCGCAATCCTCGACCTCGGCTGACCATGGCAACTCAGACACCGTGACCTCTCCAGCCTCGGTGGAGTGTAATCCCTGCTTCATGCTATGGTAGGTGATTGTCGCATCCGCTGCCAGCACATCTGGACCTCCCAAACCAGTTGGGATGTCACAGGCTAGAACCGGAACATCCAGTGCTGCCGCCCAGGCAGCTACCTCTCCTACGGGTGGCCTCAGACTGTCTCCCAATCCGGCACCAGCTCCCAGAAGACAGTCGACAATTAGCGAATGGGTGCCTTCGGGACGGTCGGGCCAAACTGTGAACTCACCAGCAGAATATCTTGCATTACTCGCAATCTCACCCCGTGAAGCATCATGGCTAGCTAGAATCGTGGTGCTAATGTCCCAATCGCGCAGGTGACGTGCAGCGACGAAGCCATCCCCTCCATTGTTTCCCGGGCCGCACAGAATGAGAACTGGTCCGTCAGACATCTCTCTAGCGGCCTCGGCCAAAGCGAGTCCTGCCGCCTCCATGAGTGAGGATTCTGGTATTCCCAATGCTGCAGCGTTGCGATCAAGCACTGCTACTTCGGGCCAAGACATCTCCCAACGGGCGGGCTCGCGCACGACATGACTCAAGCGAGGTCTGCTTCAATGGTTGCCATCGTGTGGCTCCGCTTCTCACCGTACTCATCCACGAAGGAATCGGGTAGGTCATCCCCAGCCTGGACGACGAACGGGTCGTCCCCTCCAGGTAGCATGTCAATTGGCGCCTCTGCTCCTTCAGGGACATTGCGGAATAGGGGGCGCGGCTCCAGTTCGAAATCTCTCGATAGGACATAGAGTGGCCACGGAGAGTCTGTTGTCGGAATCATTCGGTTGACGAGGACGTACTTGTTTAGTGAGACGAAGATAATCGCTGTCACCCCCCAGAACAGTAAGATGATTGAGATTCCGTGAGGATTGGTCGGATTCCACGGATCGTGTACGTTGGCCAGTAGATCAGCGAAGTAAGAGAGCATCAAGACGGCGAACATGGCAGGGAAACCGATGTACATGATTGCGTCCCACCAGCGTCCAATCCACCAGTCATTGTCCCCAGTATTGACGAAGTCATCGCGGAAAGCCGAAACACCATTCTCGACATAGTCGCCCATATCAAAACCCTCGAGGTCGTTCTCTTGCTGCCATGACCTGTATCTGCTCCAGCCGTACTTCCAGATACTGTATGCGATGAACAGGCCGCTGAACATCAGGCCGTATCCCCAGATGTGATCTTGGACCTCGAGGAACTGCGGGAAAGCCACTCCTGTTGAATCGTCGACGAGAATCCAGATTGCCGCACTGGGTAGGCCAAACAGGAAGATGGCTGCGCTGGTGAAGCCGACCGCCTTCGAGCGGTCTACCCCGTGGTCGACGAAGTTTCGAACGCAAAGTTCCACCGTAGAAATCATCGAGGTCAGGGCGGCGAAAGATAGAGCGAGGAAGAATACTGCCACCATGAGGAGTTGTATCGCCGGGCCCCCGGGAGCCTGTGCGAATACCTCCGGTAGAACGAGGAAAGTGATTGCCGAACTGCCCCCTCCAACAGCGCTGAGAGGATCGTCGACTACCGCGAAAACCGCCATCATTACAGTCAATCCAGCTATGATTGAGATACTGTTGTTGGCTAGGCACATCGTCGCCGCATTGAGTGTTGTGTCCTCGTCCTTGCGCATGTATACTGAGTATGTTATTGCCATCCCCATACCTGCAGAGCAAGACCATGCAGACTGAGATAATCCATTTATCCAGGTCTCCGGCTCCATCAGATACTCAGGTTGAATGCTGAACATGAAAACAAAACCGTCCAGAGTTCCATCCTCAAAGTCCATCACGAAAGCAAGAAAGAGCGCTGTGAATAGAAGAACGAAAAGCGATGTCATGAGGTAAACATTGGCCTTCTCAATTGCCTTGGCGCCCTTCCAAATAGCAGCCATTGTGATGAGAATTGCGATGACTTGGAAGATGATAACTTGACCTGGTGCCTGCAGAAAGTTGTTCCAGACCTCAATGGTATCAACTCCCTCATTCAAGCCTCCTCGAATGGCGGTCTGGAAGTAGTTCAGACACCATCCCGTAACCACAGCGTAGTAGAATCCTATAGCGGTTGAAATCCAAGCAGTCCACAGCCCCATCCAAGCGAATTTTGGGCCGGCGAATATCCGGAAGGTTCCTACTGTTCCTGTCCTGCTTCTCTTACCGAGTGCAAACTCAGCGATAATTAGAGGTACAGACCACAGGAAAAGGAAAATCAGCCATGGCACTAGGAATGAGCCGCCGCCGTTAGCCCCTACCATTCTAGGAAAACGCCAGATATTTCCAGTTCCGATAGCAGCTCCGATGGTTGCGAAGATTAGCCCCAATCGGCCGCTGAACTGATCAGAAGAGGGTTCTGACTGTGGATTCATGGAGCATCCTCCGGAAGTCCAATGACGCCGCGTTCGTCATCGAACATCGCTCGGAGTGTTAACGCGAGGCCACCCCAGACGAAACTAGCAATCACTGCGAACATCAGGACGGCTAGGACTGAGGAACCAAAAGATGCTCTGTATGGTATTGCTAACTCGTAGTAATTGCCACCATCTTCTGCAGTCGGATATGTGAATGGGAATGCACCGTTGGTAGTCCCCAGCATCGCCTTGTACTGTATCTTGCCAACCGAGGTGTCCGGTAGTGGTATGTGGCTCTCTAGCATCGTGCCGTTTGAACCGTCTAGCAGAATGCACTGCTCGCCAAGCTCCATGAATGGCGACATACTCCAAGCGACATCCACCCACTCTGTGGGTCCGAAGTCGTTCTGCTGTCTGGTAGGCTCAACGAACCTCCACATCAGATGAGTTCGATTGACATCGGGGGTGAACGGGAAGGCCTTGTCTAAGCACATACTGATGGGGATATCTCCCTCAGCTGGAACGGTGACGTTCTTTGGATTCTCGAGCCATTGCGTTGAGGTGGTATTCTCGATTCCGACTATGGCTCGGTATCTGGGATCGTCCGCTATCTCGACCATGTAGAATGGAACGCCCACGTTTCTGACTGCGATGTGAGCAATATCTTCCGGATATTCGTGGAATGCGTTACCAATCTCGATTGTGTAGCAGTATGAGTTGTGAACCCCATAGTGCCAGTCGCAGAAGTCTCCGGTTGTCGGGTATAGTTCAGAGGACTGCATCGGAGCGTAATCAGTCATCTCTCCCATGACATTGCCATGATACACCAGATATTCGTCATCGGGAGTGTAGCAGTTCGTGCAGTGCCCCCAAGGCCATAGAACCAATTCTGAGAAAGAGTGCCAGGTCAGTGTGACCTTGAAGTCAGAAGCGCCGTCACCGTCATCGTCGTTCATCTCAGTCATGTCCTGGATGAACTTAGTCTCAGGCTCGCTATTGCCTCCCATCCAATCTTCATCGATCTGTCCGTCAGCATCGTCGTCCTTTCCATCCACATGGTCCTCATTGACCAATCCGTCTCCGTCGTTGTCCTCGTAGTTCACAGGTCCGTTGTAGACGTCGTTGTTCGGACCGTCGGCATAGCACATCCCGGGGAATAGTGGTCCTGTCGCGCCCAAAGGCGCGCCCCACTCGAACTGGTAGTTGCGGTTGAGGTCGACTCCGTCACAGCCCTCATCAACCTCCTCGTCGACATCAGGAATGGGGGTCGATCCGGTCACCGTGTTATCTCGCAGGTTCTTCCTCCAACCACTGCGGTAGCAGTTCTCCCAAGCAGTAGGTCCGCAGTACTCCTCCATATCGTACCTGACCCCGTCAGTGTTCAACATTGGAATCAGGTAGATTTCACGAGTGTTGACTAGGTCTGTGATGAACTGCTCGGAGAAGTCCTCATCCACACCGAGATCGCCAGGCCCACAGGGGACGCCGTCACCGTTGCTGTCCTGATTAGTAGCGTTAAGCAGTGCGCAGTCTCCATCATTATCGATACCGTCCCAACCATCCTCATCAATCAGGCCGTCACCATCATTGTCAATTCCGGCCTTGCCGTAGTAGTAGGCTATAGTCTCAAGGAAGAACATTGGTACCTCGAACGACATCCACTCACGAGCGTGGTGGTTTCCTACTAGCATGACATCTGGGCGGTCGGCATAGTTGCCGTCGTCGTCATTGAATGGGTTGTACTCGCCGCCGTTGACGTTGCCGGTTATCTTCATCCACGGGCTTGGGTGGTTGTAGTACCATCCCTCGTAGTCGTCAGCTGTCATCTGGTCGCCGCGAGCGTTTACTCCTCCAAGCAGACCCTCGTGGTACTGCAAAAAGTCTGGATAGTAAGCAGCCAAGGTCTGCATTCTCTCCTTCATCGAGAAGTAGTCGTAGTACTCACGGAACTGGAGCTTATCGATGTCGCCGTGAGGTCCCCAAGGGAAGATCTGGAACGCATACTCGTCGGACCAGATGTCCTCGGGGGCGTATCCGGGGTCGGAATCCTGAGCCCCCACGGGTGCTATCAGAGTCGCTGGAGCCAGTAGAGATAGCATCAGAGGAAGTAGCATGGCAGTCAGAGGTACTCTCATTGACCTCGGTCTGATTGTGTCTTCATTCGGCATGCTAACGGCTGTCCGAGAGTATGTTCGGTATTCAATCCCTCGCAGACCGGTCCTATGGACCGGGGTTGCCTTTTTGAGGGGGGCGTACTCGGACGGAGCATGGGCGTACTAGGAATTGACATGGGCGGAGAGGCCGAATTCGGTTCATTCTCCCAAGGAACCGCGACTGTTCTGGCACTCGTCGTATTGTTTAGCGTGGGAGCCGGGGTATTCTCCCGCAGGATGCTGTTCCCTTGGCTGATGGACTTGTTCTCAAAGACCGAGAGGATAGACGGGAAGGATTTGTTCGCGCCCAGATCGCTAGCGTGGATGATAGGGCTGCTCATACTATGGCAGTCACTAGATTGGCTGTTCGTGAACGAACCCGATGTAGTCTGGAATGCAGACCTAATGACCAGAGTGATGGATTACTCCCGTGCAGGCTTCATCATCCTGATGCTGTTTGCAGCATACAGACTGGTCGACTACCTCGACGCTTTCATTGTAGTCGAAGGTGATGATATGGCCGCGCGACGTTCTCTCGCGAGCGTGGCCGAATCAATCGGCAGACTCGCTGTCGTTATCGTCGGTTTCTTCGTAATCGCTGGACTATTCGGAGTCAACCTGAATGGTCTGATAGCCGGTCTGGGTATCACCGGTCTGGCATTGGCTCTTGCAGCCAGAGACTCAGTGGCCAACGTATTCGGCGCGATTTCGATTATCATCGATCAGCCTTTCAACGTGGGCGACTGGATTGTCGTCGAAGATATCGAGGGCGAGGTCATCAATATAGGATTGCGAACAACCATGCTCAGGACAGGTAACGATACAATCGTCACGATTCCTAACTCCAACATTACTAACTCACCAGTCGAGAACTACAGCAAGCGCAGGTTCAGGCGCATCCGCCCGACCTTTGAGTTCGAAGAGGGTAATGATATGGAGGTTCTCAAAGAGTTCTGCGACAGTCTGTGTGAGCAGGTTCTAGCAGATTCGAGAGCAACCAAGCAGGAGGACTCGTGGGTCAAGGTTAGCGAGGTCCTACCTTCAAGGGTCACAGTCTCATGCAACTTCTACTGCCCTTCTTCGGGTAGGATTCAGAGGGAGTTCACCGAGGACATCATCATCATGGCTCGCTCAAGAGGAGAAGAGTGTGGACTCACCTTCCACGAGCCTAGGCGCAGAGCACAGCTGTAGGTCTTGGGATGGTTAGCCTGATTCTGATTCGTCATGGCCAATCGGTCTGGAATGCCTCCAATCGATTTACTGGTTGGACCGATGTGGACCTCTCTGAGAAGGGAATTGGCGAGGCAGAGGAAGCCGGTCGACAATTGTCGGATATCAGAATAGATGTGGTGCACACCAGCGACCTCATCAGGGCTCAGAGAACTGCCGATATCGTCATGCAGCACAACGAAGTCTCGGGCGATGTCCCTACGAAGTACGACTGGCGGTTGAACGAGAGACACTACGGAGCTCTACAGGGCCTGAACAAGGCCGAGACTGCAGAGAAGCACGGTGCCGAGCAAGTCCACATCTGGCGCCGCTCGTTCGATGTCGCTCCCCCAGAGGGAGAAAGTCTGGAGATGACAGCTGAGAGAACAATTCCTTACTTCACCGAGGAGATTGTTTCCGACCTTGAGAGTGGGAAGAATGTCCTCGTCTCCGCTCACGGCAACTCGCTGCGCTCGATAGTGATGCATATCGAGGACATCAGTCCAGAAGACATCGTCTCACTTGAGATACCAACTGGCGTGCCTCTATTCTACCATCATGATGACACCGGTACGGTACGGGTCGATTCACTCTAGACCATCGTGAATGGTCGCTCTGGCGGCGGTGACATGCCACGGTACATCCGCATCAGTAAAGCGCTGCCGGCGATGAAAATACAGGGCAGAATGACATCTTCTAGTGACCATGGGAATGTACGGAACAAACTGACTGCTCCGAAGAAAAATGCTATGCCAGACAGGGCTCCGACTGTCCGATTGCCGAACATCCGCTTCTGGTATGATTGGACATATCGGAGGATTTCCACGGCTGGCTGAGGGGCGCCGGATTGGTTCGAGGTCGCCTCAAGGACATCCATCAGGCACTGCTCGTACTCCCAGATTGCAAGTCCTCCCCTATGTGAGTAGAATGCGTCCTTAGTTGTCCAGTCTGTAGGAGCTGTGGACTTCCATCCATCAATCAGGGCTAGGCGCAGAGGCATCAGTTCCAGATTTGAGGAGGACTCGTATAACAGACGAGACAAGTCGTGAATCAGAGATGCTAGGTCACGCATAGCAGGGAATTCGCACTGGGGAGTCTTCAGAGCATCTGCGAGTCGAGGTCTTCCGATTCTGAGAGAGTCCCCAGAAACATCTCTGAACCTGACATCCATCAGGCTCAGTGTGCAAGGCTGATCATTCGAGAAAGGCGCTCTCCACAGGAATGTAGCTCTGAGTGTCTCCTCAAGCCACTGGTTCCTGTCATTCCACCTCAACTGGTCTGAGGGAGTGAGCCTAGCCGCCTCGGCCTTGCAGTGATATCTGCCGAGTACCATGCCGGCATTACGCAACTCGGCTTCGGCGGCTTCGCCGTCATCGGCCTCCAGTGCCCTCGAGATGATTGTCGCCGAGTCTTCGGCATGTTCCTCAAATGGCCTGAGGATTACGACATCACGACCTTCGTAAGAATATCCTCCGATTGGGACTCTTGAGCCATCGGGAGCAGCCTTTACTCTAGCCCTTATTCTGCCATCTGAGACCCATGGAAGGAATTCTGCCAGCCATAATGAATCGGCTTGCAGCACTGCGTTTAGACCCCTTGGTGTTGGACTCGTTCTAAGTGAAGTGATAGAGTTCGGTTCGGGAACTTCTCCCCATGCATCTAGGCCACCGACCAAGGAAGCCCAGTCGCCGGGCTCGTTCAGGGACTGGGGCTCAATCATCCTAGCCATCATGCCAATACCGGCGAATCGCAGGGCAGCGAATCCGGGAGGCGCTTCCTCGTCAGACTCAACCTGAGCCATAGCAGCAGTTCTCCAAGGTGTCTCATCATCTGACATGGCGCGTGCCCCGGGGGCACGACGTAGTGATGGGTTTCATTGAATCGGTCAAAGAAGCCTTGAACTCGACCCTCGACCGAAGCGTATGGGTGATGCAGTCTCGGACCTACCACTCGCCGTTGACATGGACGGCACCCTCATCCTCTCGGACATGAGTGTAATCAGCGCCAAGCGAGTGATTGCACGAAGGCCGTGGATGATTCTCGGAGTCCTGTTTAAGGAAATCATAGGCAAGAGGGCGCAGTGGAAGCGGGATCTCGCTCTTAGACTCAAATTTGAGCCCAGCGAACTGGATTATCACGAGGCTTTTCTCGACTGGATTACCGCTGAGCACTCTCGAGGTAGGAGACTGTTGCTTGCAACTGCCTCGGACCGCCTCATCGCTGAGCGAGTCGCAGCCCATGTGGGACTGTTCTCAGATGTCCTAGCCTCTGACGAGACATTCAACCTGCGAGGAAGCAAGAAGGCTGAGGCGCTAATATCGAGATTTGGAGAGGGGGGCTTCGGCTACGCCGGCAACAGTTTCCACGACCTGCCGGTCTGGGAGAAGGCCGGACAGGTCGTCGTAGTCAACCCCGACAAGGGACTACTGGACCGCGTCGGCGAGGATGCTGACGTCATTTTCGAGTAGGTCACCGCCGGCGACGACCTTTAGCGCAGAAATGTCTCGGTGGCGCGTGGGGCGCGCGCGCAAGGCACTTGGCAGGAGGATAGACGGGTTAGCCAAGTGGCTGCTCCGATTCAGGGTATTTTCGGTCCCATCGAGGATAATTGCCAACTCGAGTTACGCTTGGAGCTTCATCTCACGGACCGATAGAATCCGAGCTAACCGGCTTCGAGACAGGGTCAAGCATGATGAGTTGCCCGAGCACGTCTCAATAATCATGGACGGGAACAGGAGGTTTGCTTGGGGTAAGAATCTGAAAAGAGGTACCGGTCACGCCCGAGGAAAGGAGAAACTGAAGGAGGTCATGGACTGGATTCTCGATCTCAAAATCCCCTACTTCACCGTCTATGCCCTCTCAACTGAGAATCTCAAGGAGCGTTCAGAGGCCGAGCTCGAAGGCCTGTTCGATTTGTATGTCGCCGGTCTCAATGAGATTGCCGAGGACCCGAAAATCCACGATAACGGTGTCAAGGTACAAGTGGTCGGCAGGTTGAGTCTTCTCCCAGATAGGGTAAGAGAGGCCCTCAAGAACGCGGAATCGCGTACTGAGGAGTACTCGGACTTCCTGTTCACTATTTGTCTTGCATACGGTGGCAGAGAGGAGATTGTCGATGCGGTGAGAGATGTCGCGGTGGCCCACGCAGACGGTGAGTT
>CAYMRU010000032.1:0-11322 GCA_964392975.1 uncultured Candidatus Poseidoniales archaeon
TTCTCTTCTGCACAGCCTTCGGCTAATGCTTCGGCCATAGACATCTCAAAGTAGCACTCGCCATCGGGCATCAGGTAGTGCTCAGTGATTGTCAACTGCTCCCTGAAACTATACCCTTCACTGGTTGTGGCTCTAGCAACTATGACGATATCGAATTCTCCATTGAAGGGGTACTTCATTATCTTGAAAGAGAAATTCTCGCCGGCAAATATCTCATGCTGAGAGAATCTTTGTAGGGGCATTTCAAGAATGTCGGGAGACAAAATTTCCAGAATAATGTCCGAGTCCATATGCGCTGAAACAGTTACTTGAATTCCGTCGTCTTCGTCAAGAATTGCCTCAAGAGAAATCGCTGAGTCAAAATGATCGTGATGCTCATGGCCCTCAGAATTAATGGAATTTGATTTTGAATCCTCAGTAATGATAAGAGGTTGAGAAGCAAATGCCAAGACCTGAATAAGTAGCATCGCCAAAACAGAAATCGAGGCGTGAGGATTGCTTCTCATACGAGTACAGAGGGAATTGAATCTATGAATCTATTTACAATAGATTGTGTTTCAGATTAGGCGGATGTAGTAGGAGAGATTTATCTCCCGTCGATTTTCTCATATCGCTATGGAAGAAACGGATAACGAAGAAGGGGTAGCGAGACTGGAGTTGTTTATGGCAGCCATGATTGCCTTGCTATCAATAAGTACTGCGGGTACAGCGTACCTGTCCCACATGGAGGGATCCAGTTCCACGCATAATTACCACACATCGGACTCCATTCTAGTGACTGCAAACTCACTCTATCTCGAGGCAAATCAGGTTATCATCTACGACTTCAACTGCTATGACTCGTATTACCTCGCACTGGAAGCAGGCAATGAGAGCGTTGCAGATTACTACTACTCATCTATGTCTCAAGAAGCGCTCGACAGTCTCGAGAGGGAGACTGGGCCGTTCGACGATCAGTATTTCGAAGAGATGTACGAATATGCTTCTACTACAGAAGATGAGGGGTTGGAACTCGCTGATCAAGCCGCCCAAGAAAATACCAATTCTGATGAATATCAATTGGCAGTGCTGATTTCTGCAGTCGGGCTGTCTCTGACTGGTTGGGCTGCCCTGATGCAGGCCAAGAAGCTGAAGATGACTTTCATCACTTGCTCAGGGCTGGCACTGATGCTCAGTGTTGTCCAAGCCATTGGAGTCGGCTAGAATAGGGCTACCATTCGTAGTGAGTAAGATATTCGGGTGGCGTCTCGGCCCAATCTTGAATTACATGGGTACCATCCTCAAGCACTATTGAGAGAACTGCTTCAATCCTAAGTAACTCGGCTGGCCCATCTTCTTCTGTGTGAGTGTAGGTAACATCCCAGAGGTCAAGATATACAATCTCGGTGCTATTTATCTCGAATTCATATTCGACACCGTCAATCCAATATCCTCTGGTGTTGAAAATATCAAGAGTCAAATTTCCGATTACATTGTCATATAGAGATTCAATCTCGAATGCCAGAGAGATCGAGTCATTCGAACCATCCTCATCAAAATCAGCGGTGTCATAAATTAATGAATCATTTAGGAAAAACAGGATTTGTTCCGACTCAAGGTATTCGTAGTAATCTTCCAATAAATCATCCCAACCTGAGTCTTCAAGCTCATCTTCAACATCTCTGGATTTAGAAACCCATTCTGTTTCAGAATTAGGGAATAGAACTGAAAGTCCAGTCATCCCTTCAGTTTCTATGTCTGAAGATAAACAAACTCCCAATAGACAGGCTTCTCCATCTACAAATTTAGCAGAGATAATCATCCCTTCAACAGCCATGACGGCTTCATTTGCAGCCTCACGAACTTCATCACTCTCAGTTGTTTCTGCTAGGGCATTTAGTAGTGCAATCAAATCAACTGCAGATGAACTGTCACCTGGTTCAACATGTACTGCATCCGATCTTATTGTATCGAGATCCGAGGAAATACTAGTTGTGCTTGCTAGATAAATTAGCTCTCTGAATGAGTCCAAGGCAAATTGTGCTTTACTCATATCTAGCATGGTTAGTTGATAGGATTGAGAGATTCCATTCAATCCCGGGTCACCCTGTTTGACGAAACTATCCACAATTTCTTGTCCTAATTCAACTGCTGTAACATCCGGGTCATCCGCTAGAAGGTTGAGGAATCTGTAATCCCATCCATCTCCCGGTTCTAGAATTTCGCTAGCAATCATGATATCCGCATACTTGTACACTACACCAACAACTTCGATAGTTGCCATTAGGCATGCATCAAATCCGACGATGCTGAGTTTATTTTCCCCTCCATTAGTTATCGTATCTAGAGCATAATCTATCTCAGGTAATGTGAGTTTGTCTGGCTCATTACCGTATTCATAACAAAACTCTGGGCAACTTTGCTCGTAAGCAACTCCGGAAACACCCGCTCCGTGATCCCAAATATCTAGAGCATAATTTTCTGCAGGGTAATTCTCCATCCCCCATTCAACGAAACTGATTAATTCATCAGGGTCTCCCGTATTGATTTCTCCTAAATCATCTAATGGTTGACTGTGGATTTCATGATCATTTATGTCTCCCTCGCAGTCCTTTGTAATGTAGAAGCGCTTTGCTGTTTCCCAGTCGCCATTGCTATCATCGTCTTGATCTGGTGCATCGCTGCCATCCCATCTATCAATTTGGACTAGAATATTCACATTCTCATTCGAACCTACTGTTTCTGTTTCAACTATGTCATCAATAGAGAAGTATTCAAGGTCGGAATCTGAAATATACAGCATAAATGTCCAGGATGCAATTCCTCCAGAGTACTCAAACTCGGTGCATTCGGAAGCGTCAGGGTTTGTGGGCGAGTCGCCTCCAAACAAGCCGAAGCATCCCGAAATCGAAGATGAGAAAACCAATATCACAATTGTTGCAAGCGCTGCTCTGTCCATGTTTCTGTGCTGAAATGTTAATGATTTAATCATGCTGTTTGGGTGAGACTGGAATGTAGGAAAAATCCTCATCTGCAAGGATATTGTCAATTCGGAGTCGAACCATCTCGATGATGCAAACTTGGTTCTAGTATCACTAATCAAGTGGGACCCAAGTGCCAGAAGCGACGTCGAAGGTCAGGACGCTGCCATCCTGATTCTGCGCATACACAGTGCCGGAGTCATCTATCCATACGAGTTGTCCATGCTCGTTCATCTTGGCATCGGGAGGAGGATTGGGTCTCTGCAGGTCTGACTCTAGTTCCTCGAGAAACTGGCTCGTATCCATCTCTGGTTCAAGTTGAGGTGCGGGGGCGATTTCGGGAGTCTTCTCTGATACCGGCTGAGTAGGTAGTTCCACATCATGTGTCTGTTCTGAGGCTGGCGTGGTTTCAGTTTCGCCTTTACGACGCATAGCCATCCAGCCACCAAGGCCTACGACGAGCATCACCGCGGCCAATCCTAAGACCAAGCCATACTTGGCGATGAAGTCCTCCTCCAAGTGCTTAGCAGGGTCATTTGGGAACGCATCCCCGTTGTCGCCATAGCCATCCCCGTCCGAGTCGGCCCACTCGGTGGGGTCCTTCGGGAAGGCGTCAACTCCGTCTTGGAATCCGTCATCATCCGTGTCAGAATCATACGGATCTGTGCCGGCAACATCTTCGTCCAAGTCCGATAGTGCGTCGTTATCGTCATCGGTGTCGGAGTTGTCACCGATGCCGTCCATATCGTTGTCTGCCCACTCGCCCTGATTGAGAGGAAGGGCATCACTGTCATCGGGGAAACCATCGTTATCATCATCGGAATCCTCTTCGATGTCATTGCACCCATCTCCGTCGAAATCCGACTCTAAGCTGCTCATCCATCCCATCAGACCCAGAGGGCACAGATCGATTCCATCATCGACTCCGTCACCATCATCATCTGAGTCGCTGATGTCCCTGATTCGGTCGCCATCTGAATCTAGGAAGCACTGTTCGCTCGAGATAGAGCCTTCTTGCAGGGTTATGTGGTCATCCGGACAGGTCTCCACGCCAGTGCTGGCGGACCCATTGACGTAACTGTCAAGAGGTGCTGGAGTCTGTTCGGACTGCCCCTCGCTTGAGACGAAGTAACCAGGGCTCGCATCTATGCAAGATTGTTGACCGGAGTCCATCTGATAGGTCCCTGGAGTGCAAGCCGTCTGGGTGGCACTGGCTTGCTTGTCAGTGTAATATCCAGGGTCTGCAGGGATGCATTCGGACACGCTTGAGGAGCCTTCTGAAGGATTGTATGTGCCTGGAGCACAGGCGAACTGCGAGGTCGAGCCGGGATATGGTGCGAAGTGCCCGGGACCAGCGTCCAGGCACAATGACTGAGCTGAATTGGGCTGATAGGTTCCCGGTGGGCATTCAAGTTGCTCAGGGGTTCCCCAATCGCTCGAATAGTACCCTGGGTCGGCATCAATGCAGTCACCAAGGCTATCTGAGCCGGCAGACGGATTGTAGGTCGTTGGCGGGCATTGGGACTGAGAGACGGAGCCCGTTGCGTCCACATAATGCCCCGGAGTAGCCTCGATGCATGAATCGGATCCCATCATATCCTGATAGTGACCCAATCCGCACTCGACCTGTCCGGTAGCACCGGTTCCAGGGACATAGTGACCGGTATCCGCATCGATACAGTAGGATTGTCCCGAGTTGGGTTGAAAAGTTCCCGGTGAGCATTCCGTCTCCGAGGACGAGCCGGGGTCTGCAGTGAAGTGTCCGGGATTGGTGTCTAGGCAATCGTCACTGGAATTGGACCCGTAACTGGGGTTGAACTTCCCTGCAGGGCAGGGGGTCTGGTCGTAAGAGCCTGGAGAATCAACGTAGAATCCTGGAGTTGCCCCCAAACACCACGCCTTGCCAGTCTCATTCTGGAAAGTCCCAATCGGGCACTGGGCCTGCTCTGTTGAACCGTATCCCGTGACCCAGTGACCTAAACTAGCTAGGATGCAACTGGTCTGCCCGGATTGGTTCTGCCAAGATCCTGGGAAGCAGGGAGTCTGGATCGCAGAACCATTGCTCTGGACATAGTGCCCTGGGTCGGCCGGCGAGCACGCAGACAGGCTCGTTGCGCCGAAATCAGGATTGTAGGTGCCTTCCGGGCATGGGGTTTCTGAAGTCGACCCTTCGCTATCCACATAGTGTCCGGGCATGGCTGGTTCGCAGGAGTTCTGACCAGAAACTGCTTGCAATGAGCCCGGGGGACAGGGGGTCTGGGTCGAAGAACCTGACGAAGCCACATAGTGTCCGGGCGATGCGGCCAGACACAAAGTCTGACCAGTAGAGGGCTGATAAGAACCCGGGTAACAGGGAGATTGGGTTGTGGACCCTGTATTGCTGACGTAATGACCTGTGGATGCATAAGTGCAGGAACTCTGGCCGGAACTGGGTTGATAGGTCCCCGCAGAGCACTGTGTCTGATTAGTCGCAGCCGAACCAGAGACGTAGTGCCCAGGATCTGCATCGATGCATGAAGTCTGCCCATAGTTCGGCTGATAGTTCCCGGGTGAGCACTGAATCTGCGAACTCTGCCCGGAGTTTGCTACATAGTGCCCGGGATCTGCATCGTCACAAGAAATCTGTCCGGAACTGGATTGGAAGGTTCCCGCGACGCAGGGAATCTCGTCGGTGGCGCCGCTTGTATTGACGTAGTGCCCGGGCGAGGCGGGGGTCTGGGTTGAGGCCCCATGCCCAGAGACGTAGTTACCAGGTGTAGCAGAAAGGCACTGGGTCTGGCCAGTGCTCGGCTGATAGGTTCCAGGATAGCATTGCTGTTGGGATTGTGCACCGCTGACGAACACGAAGTGCCCAGCTGAGGCGCTGTTGCATTCACGACCCCCTTGATTCGGCTGGTATGTTCCGGGTGAGCATTGGTACTGCGAGATGCCGATTTCGGCCGATATTGGATATGTCGAGTTGCCGATTTGGTTGCCTGTGAGTGTGGAGAAGACCCATAGCGTCATCTCATAGTCGCCGACGCTAGTAGCGTTGCCCTGATTGACCCAGATTAGGAGCATTGAATCAGCCGGGAAACCGGTGTTATTGGTTGACGCGTATTCAGCTACGCTAGCAGGGTTCGAAGAGCTATTGTCAATTACGCTGAGATTCAAGTAAGTGAAAACGAGATTGACGTCAATGCCGGAGGAGGAGTTCAAAGAGACGGCCACACCGTGGTCTCTAGGAATCTCGATTGAATACATGTCTGCAGTATCGCTTTGAGATAGTATCGAGCCGAAATACAAAGCGCTCCTTGTAGATAGAATTGCAGGAGTGCCACTATCTGCAGCATCTCCAGATATTAGGTTCGAGTAGTTGCCCGGGGATGCCGGAATACAAGATGATTGGCCTATCTGAGGCTGGTATGTTCCAGGTGAGCATTGCGACTGGTCGGACGCTGCATCGGTCGTCACGATGTTTCCGGACGAAGCCGGATAGCATTGCCCTTGGCCGGAATCGGGTTGATAGGTCCCGATTATGCAGTTAGAATAGTAGAGGTCTCCCTCAAAGGAGTAGTGTCCTGAGGGAGAGTCGGAGCAACTGAGTCTTCCCCATTGGCCCTCAGGGCAGTTCTGCCATCGCGCCGGATTGTTAGGATAAGGATCATTGGGCGAGGGGACCCCATCTCCATCGTCATCTCCAGCCATGTGGGTGTCGAGCGAGTTCCAGATGCCGTCTCCATCGAAATCCTGTTCTGAGAATGCAATTGATGCGCCTTGTGAGAAATTCATCGTGTGAGGGAGCAGTAAGTCATCAGTGGAGCCATCGAACTCTCCGGACTGCGCACCCCAGCACTGCAGGCTATAATCAGAGAGAAATGCGCATGTGGAGTCCGTTCCCGCGGCTATGGCTATCGCGGAACCTCCAATTTGTGCATACACAGGTGTGTTGGAATCATTGCCAGCGCATCCGCTTCCTGAAATTACTGAACTGCAAGTGCCATCGCCCCACTGACCGTGTGTGTTGACCCCCCAGCAATTCACAGAGGCGTTGTCCAGAATGGCGCATGTGTGCCACGCTGTACCGTCTATGTCTACTGCAGTTCTGCCAGAAGGCAGAGAGATTGGTATTGAACCGTTGGTCACTAGACCGCCTGAAACAAATACTGTGTACGTCTTGCCCCAACATCGTACCGAACCATTCTCCATGATTGCACAGACACTCTTGCCTGAACTCGAAATCGAGACGGGTCTGTTCCCAGCCGAGTGATTGACTGTGACTGGAGAGTTTGAGTGATTGGTACTTCCATCGGCTAGGATTCCGAATGAGTTGTCTCCCCAACAACTTATGTTTCCGTTGTCCAGAAGCGCGCAAGTGAAGTCTACGCCAGCGGAGACAGAGACCGCTGTGCGATTATGCCCTAGATTCACTTGGACAGGAGAGTTTCTGTTTAGATTAGTACCGTCCCCGAGTTGGCCTAGATTGTTTCGCCCCCAGCATCGAACCGAGCCATCATCGAGAATTGCGCAGTTGTGATAGTTGCCGTCTGAAATGGCTACAGCTGATTTGGACCCAAAGTCAACGATGCCACTGCTGAGAGAGTTTGATCCAAGGCCAAGTTGTCCGTATGAGTTGTCTCCACTGCAGTACAGTGATAGGTTCGAAAGCATGGAGCAGTCTCCGGCTACTGAAACCACATCTCCCTCGGTATACTGAGGGTAGCCTCCCCCGGTGCCTGAGGCGAAGCTGACAGTGGTTCCATTGTCTAAGACCAAGGTAGGGGAGCCTGAGCCGAGATACAGAATGGAGTGGCTAAATACAGATCCACGGTCTGATCCGGGTTGGTTCAGAGTCCAATTGGTTGGATTTGAGGTGGCCTCTGATACAGTCCATGAGTTAGTCCCCCAAGAATCCCCGGAAGGGGCGCTATTGCCGTTGACGAAGTTAATTGCAAGCAGAAAAGTTACACCTCCAGTTCCGCTAGATGGGGCTGTCCAGTCGACTGTCCATGTCCTCGAGTTGGAGTTGGAGTGAGTAACTTCCCCGTTGACTATCCACGCATTTGTTCCGGGGTTGGAGAAAGTGCCTGAGGAGGAGTCGAGGTTGAAACCTCCCTTGGTCCCAGATACACCTCCTGAACCACCGATGCTAAGAGAGTAGACTGTCCCGGGAGTGTATCCATCACTAGGGATACCCGTGGTTAGTGTCGGGGTCACTGTGTTTGTGCCGCCAT
The DNA here is from genome assembly GCA_964392975.1 of uncultured Candidatus Poseidoniales archaeon. Taxonomy (GTDB): domain Archaea; phylum Thermoplasmatota; class Poseidoniia; order Poseidoniales; family Thalassarchaeaceae; genus Thalassarchaeum. The sequence goes on from CAYMRU010000032.1 coordinate 8,174, forward strand.
GACAGCCTGCACAGCCAGTGCTTGAGGAGCCTGTCTTACCGGCGCTGTTAGCGAATGCCCCTTCAGGAACTGCCATTACCATGACCATCAGTATGATTATCGTGATTCCTCTCTGTCCTAACTTATCCATTGAATCACTCCATTCGCATGTAAGAGGTTGGTCGGACATGTCCGACCGCCGTAATTAGCAGTGAGCGGTTATCTCGGCATTATGACTATTCCTGCCCCTCGTATTGCGGTGCATCGCCTTCATCACATTTGCCAATAGTCCGGAAGTTCTAGGTTCACTACATCAAATGCTTGCTCGGTCGATGAGAACCGTCCCTCGGTCTCACGTGCGCGTGCGGATACTAGACGCCATGCCCCCTTGCTGCCGATTCCCGGCACTGCTTGCAATTGGTGCTGTGTCGCGGTGTTGACATCGAGTCCCACCTCAACTCCGGTGATGCTGCGATTTCCGTGTCCTGTCACCACGATGTCTGAAGAAGTCTCTAGTGGAATCTTGTATGGAACTCCTACAAGAATTGGGTATGCTCCAATCTGCCTGCCGAAGGTCACTCCGGCCTTACCCCGAACGCCTTCCTCACGATAGCTGGGATTGAGGACCTGTTCCGGCCTACGGATGCGGTCGTCGTGAGTCTCCCACCAGACATCTCTGAGGATTGTGCCAGCGGGTAGCATCTCCTTCAGTAAGGGTCGGTCAATCTGTTCTCTGACTTCGCGCTTGAATTCCTTGAAGGTCTTCTCGGGAATCTCTTGGAAGCCCTGTCCCTCGACCTGTCTGATGTTGATTCTCCTGAGCCATAGACCCTCGGCCCTGAGGGTTCTAAGAAGATTCAGATTCATCTGATAGGTGGCTTCGGTCTCGCCGTTCAGGCCGGCGATGAAATTGAGTCCGGGAAGCAACCTCGGGAGTCCTCTCTCTCCTCTCTGTCTGCCGAAATCGTTGATGTGTCTGACAGCCTTCTTGAGTTGCTCGGGACCGCAATTCAGCCAGTTATGCTCGTGAACTTCCGGGTCTGCGGACTCAAGCCCGAAAGAGAGTACGGCCCCATCAGACAGCGTTTCCACGAGGGTTCTGGTAATCTCAGTCGATGGCTCGATGCTTTCGGCAACTATCGAGGGGTTCGCGTTGTCGACATGCAGAATCTTGAGTCTCTCATCCTCACGCGCGCCGTGTAGCACCTTCGCAATCGGGTCAGGATTGGGAATTGGGTACTCTAGGTCCTCGACTCCTTCGGCCTTGTAGGTGTAGATGTCAGTAGCCCCGCCTATCCTGATGTTCGCGACTCCTGAGTCCAAGGCTGAAGCAATCTCACTGAGAACGTCCTCTTCGGAGCGCCACAGGGGCAGTCCTTTCTTCGGCTCGATACAGAACCTGCAACCGCGCTTGAATCGAACACAGCCCTGATACAGCTCTATCTCATAGGTCAGTGGACCTTGTTCCCCGTCGTCCCCTCTCAAGTCGGGATGATCGCTCACCGCCTTGGAGGAGGCGCCTGAGAGTGCCCATGTCGACCACTGCTCGGGAGACCTCTTCCGGTGCTCCCAACTTCCTGCAGAGATGAAGTGGTCGAGTGTTGCGTCGGTGTCTTGGACAGCGCAGAACAGGTTGGAGCGCAGTGGAGTCCATCCATCGTATCTCCAGTGACGAATCGCCCATCCACCACACAGAACTGGAGAGGCCGAAGGGAGGATGGAAAGCACCTCATCGAGCTCCTTTCGACTAATCGGAGTCCCTCTGACGTACTTGCCGGGGACTACTGCTCCAGCTAGAATCACCGACCCATCCAACTCGGACAGTTCTCTACGCAGGGATGCTCTTGACTCTGGATCTGAGAGGCGTTCCTTGTGATGCATCCTCCACTCGTCGATCGTCATGTAGGTGTACGGAAGTCCCCGTGACTCGAGGACGCCACAGATGTATCTGATATGGAAACCCAGATAGTTCGGCACTCCGAAGGCGGCGGGCTCGTCCTCGTAGCCATCCAGTACGAGCCAACCTTCCATCTGTTCCACGCCCGTACGCACGGGCGTTGGGTATTCACCGCTTCGCTAATTCCGGCGAGGTCGGCGACGGCGGTCTCGGCCTCCGCTCGGCTTGGATTCCTGTACAGTAATCTTACGAGAGCGAATCTCGCTGCCGTTGAGCTCCTTGATAGCAGCCACTCCCTCCTTCTTGCTTGAGAAAGTGATGAAGGCGAATCCCTTCGAGCGGCCGGTCTCCTTGTCGGTTGCGATGTGAACTTCCTTGAGTTCGCCGTGGGCTGAGAATATCTCCCTGAGTTCGTCCTCGCTAGCATCGTATGAGACGCCGCCTACGAACAACTTGATTCCCATCGATTCCCCGGCCTTGGACCTAGCAGCCACCAAAGTCTCCCTTTCCTTGGAGAGTTCTTCTTTCGTGGCCGTGCCCTCCTTGACTTTGTCCATGCAGTCCCGACATCTGATTGGCTTGCCCGGTGTCGGTTTGAAGGGAACTTCAGTCTTGGTCCCGCACAGAGTGCAAGTGGTCGGGTGCATCTCCCTCCTCTGGCCGCCTCCTCTACCGCCTCCTCTACCGCCTCTGGACTGGGCAGCGCGCTGGCGTCGGATGGAGTCTGGAATTTCGTGAGACATACCTCTTCGGTGGTCTGCCAGTGGGGAGAGGTAAGGGCGGGCGCCATCGTGGCCGAGCATAGCCTCGGCCTCGGCGGACCAGCGGGCGCCGGGACGATTGAGTGACTGAATGTCATCACCTATGACGTGGCCATGACCGAAACCGTTCGACAGGACTCTGAATCCGGTGTAGTCGCAGCGCGAGCATGAGACGTTGAAATCTGGAGTCTCACTGCTGGTTTCTAGGTCGAGTCCACATTGTGGGCAAATTGCGTGGAGGACTCCTAGTTCGGGGCCGTCGCGAGTGGTCGCCTTCATCATAGGGTCGAGTTCTGTAATCCGAGCACGTACGATGTCCCTCTTCCGCATAGCATCGCCAGCAGATGGTAGGAAACGATCAACAAAGTTAGTGACGTAGATGTCCGCGAACAACTCCTCGGCAGGGACATCTCTGTGCCCTCCTTCCTTGTCCTCGATGTGCAGGACTCTGACCTCGGCGGTCTTGGGATTGATTCGGTTGACTTCGGCGATGATTACATCACCAATCTGAG
>CAYMRU010000033.1:0-11245 GCA_964392975.1 uncultured Candidatus Poseidoniales archaeon
GGTTACTGGCTATGGGCTGAATCCATTTCTGGACTTCATTCAGATGAGGTCTCTGGGGTCTGCGTTGGGCCGGATGACAAAGTCGTGGCCGTCGGCTCATTCATGTCCTCAACTATACAGTTCGGTGGCAGCAGCTCGAACCTATCGAATCCTCCGAAGTCAATGTCGAATAGTGGCTTGAATGGAACCAGAGACGTCTTCGCAATCAAATTCGACAGTAATGGCTCTTATGTTTGGCACGCCCAAGTCATGGGTCTCGGCAACGAAGAGGTCTATGGCGTGGCGATACACGAATATGGAGATGTGATGCTTACAGGCTATTTCACCGAACAGGCGGCTTACTTCTCGCCGCATAAGGCAATCAACTCCAAATCTGGCTCCTCGGAAGCCTTCGTGGCTAGGTTGTCTCCTCATGGATCTTGGTCTTGGGTCTCTGTTGCAGGAGGGGAACGAGGAGACGAGGGGTATGACTTGGATGTCGATTCTAACGGTATGACCTACGTAATAGGCAGATTCAACTCCGATTCCTTAGGATTTAGAGATCCCAGCAATCATACGGTTACAAAGTTGGACAACACAGTTCAAGTTGGATCGGCATCAACTATGCCGGCATCAACAGATGTATTCGTAGCCAAGTTGGATGGAAATGGGAACTGGTTGTGGGTTAAGGGAATCGAGGGCGATGGGACCGATGATGCTGGAGGAATCACAGTGGTCGAGGAGTGCGCACCACTGGAACAAGACGAGGATGCGATTACCGGTGGGAGCGGGTGCGTGACAGGTGCGGTGGTAGCTGGTGGCTTTTACTCACTGAATTACACCTTCGGCCACACGACTTTGTGGCATTCAACCGCCTTTAATCATCAGGACATGTTCGTCGCAGGAATCTCTGAGAATGGCAGTTGGCAATGGGCAATCTCCGGTGGCATGGCGAAGTGGCCGGAGTACTTCGTTGTGGACAATCATAAGGGAGTAATCCACATTGCAAGTTCCTTCTCAGTGGGCAAGGCTACTCTAGGCGAGCATGCCCTACACAACTGGGATGAGAATAGCACTTTCCAATGGCCAGATGGTTTCGTCGCCTCCTTGGAATACCAGCCGCTCCCACCTAGGATGGGTTGTACTGACTCTTCTGCTCTGAATTGGGATCCGCAGGCACAGGTGGATGATGGCTCGTGCCAATATCCTCCGGACAACGATGGAGATGGGATTGACGACGAAGCAGATAGCGATGATGACAATGACGGTTTCGACGATACTACCGAGACAGTCTGTGGCTCAGACCCTCTCGACTCGAACTCACAACCTTCGGATTGGGACTCCGACGGATTCTGCGACTCCCTGGACGGAGATGACGACAATGACGGTCTGCTGGATGAGGAGGAGTTGGACAACGGAACCGACCCCTTGGATCCTGATTCCGATGATGACGGATTCAATGATGAACAAGAAGTTCAGGCTGGAACCGATCCTATGAATCCAGAAGATTATCCTCAAACAGAGTGCTGCATGCCTTCTCCCAGTCCTTTGGAGAAGGCTTTGCCCGTCATTCTAGTCGTACTCATCCTGCTGCTATTCCTAATCAGGCGTAACAAGGAAGAAAACGACTGAATTGCGGTTTTCTAGCGGATGTTTATTCCGTACTACCCCTATCGGGTCGCTATGGCAGAGACCTCCGGGCAGGACACCGTCGAGCGGCTCGGAAGTCAGGATCTCAACCGTGATGGGGATATTATCAATCTCGCAATCGTGGGCTCAAGTAGATTCTACGACTTCATGATCTTCGAAGATGCAGTGGAGTCATGGATAGACAAGAACGGCTATCCTGACATGATAATCGTAGGCGGTGCGAGCGGTGTGGACTACATGGCAGAGCGGTGGGCTGACAACAACTCAGTGCCTATTGCGGTTTTCACCGAGGAATGGAGTGACCCTGCTCGCAGTCTTGTCGACAGGGGGCGAGCCGAAGCTCCGAACACACTGACTGAGAAGATTTTGAGTGGTGCTTCACACATACTAGCTATGCCTTCGCCAACCAGCAAGTGGACGAGGATAGTAATCGATAGGGCTTCCACGATGGGGATATCTACTACTGTCCTAGAGGTCGATTAATGGTGCTCCTGTCGGGATTTGAACCCGAGTCGCCGGGATGAAAACCCGGAATGATGGACCGAACTACACCACAGGAGCGACGAGGTGACGAGAGACATCTCCCCCATAACAATTCGTCAAGGGGGATTGCCGCTGCCTGCTGAGGTAATGGTCTGAGACTCGGGCGCGCCGTCCTGATTCGAATCTATGGTGATGACAGTTACAGTGATTCCCTGGGATGTTCCTGCGACATAGTCGACATGGAATCCGACCCATGTGCTATTGGTGTGGTGAGCATGTCCCTGCGGGCTAATGTCCCACTCGAACACCCTGTGCGAGAGATATGCCTCCTGCAGTGTGTCTATCGTGCCACTGGATGAGAGCGAGAGATTTCTCGCGTGCCAGATATTGGAGTTCAAGGCGAAGTTCACATTGCCGTCTGCGTTGTCGTCCCTTGCCGCCATGTAGTGGTGGTGGAACACCCTGCGGTCGAGGAAGCCGTCGTTGTCGGTGTCTCTCGCCTGCCATGTCCTGCTCAGGAACGAGTAGGTGTCAGGACTGCCATCCGTGTTGTTGTCCCACGAAGTCAACTCGGCGACCTTGATACGCCTTACTTGTGGCTGATTGACAGAGTTTCTCCAAACTTCCGTCGAGCGGGTCTCCTCGTTCTGCTCGGTCCAGCCGTTTGCGTGCTGATTGAGGTAATTGGTCTCCTTGACCCTCCTGAATACGTGTTCCTCGTAGCCATCCTCGTTGGCGTCCCACCAGACTAGAGTGGCGGTATATGACTCACGTTGCTCCAAGTGCCGGTCGAAGTCCCAGTCGGTCGCGTTCGACATGTGGATGGTCCTGTGCTTCCACTCAAGATGGCCGTCTGCATCGTCGTCGACCATGCGAGTCAGGGCGAAGCGGTGGATGTGGTGCTCGACCATTCCCCAATCCCAGTGTTGATGCCAGCCCCTCATCCTCGCAGTGTAGTCGAGGTCTCCATCGTGGTCGGTGTCGACCTTGCGAACTCCTGCTCGCCAAGTCCACTGCAGCTCGACTACCCCGTTGGAGTCATTGTCGAACTCGGCTGTGTTCTGCTGAAGCGCACGTACGACATCGACATTGCCGTCGGAGTTGGTATCTCTGGTGACAACGGCTCTTAGGTTGTCGCGATGGCGGTCGGCGTTGCCATCCTCGGTAGGGTCCCATATCCATGATGTGTGGTCTATAGCCATCCAGCGCTCGGGTGTGCCATCATCATTGGAATCAATACGGTGGATGAGTCTAGAGTGAGAGTAGTAGGCAGTGAGGACTGAGCCAATCCCTTGGTCTACCATCCTGCGGTCTCGATTGAGTATGATCCTGCGCTCGAGGTTGCCGTCTTGGTCGGCATCGGTACGAGCGTGAACGAATAGGTGAATGTTCACATCCTCATAACTTCCGTTGTCCCAAGTCCAGACAGTACGAGTCAAGACATCATGACGCTCGGGGATTCCGTCTGAGTTGTGGTCAACCATGTCCATACCTCTGAAGAGAGTGAAAAAGAGATCGTCCTGGCCGTCGCCATCACGGTCATGCGAGCACTGTACGTTGCGGACAAGGATGATGCGTTCGGGACCAGAGACACCATCAGAATCGAACCAGAACACACCTACACTACGATAACACTGGACTTCTGCGGTGCCGTCTTGGTCCCAGTCCTCCCAGAAGGTGTCGTTCCACCATGTCGCTGTGACTTGCGAGATTGAGCGCGAGTAGGTCTGCTCCTGCATTGATGAGTCATCGATCTCGCCCCATGCCTCATCGAACACCGGATCGACTATCTCGACTCTGGCTTCGTATTCCGAAGGAATGGGTGCGAGTTCCTCCTCAGAAGGGGCTTCATCCCCCCTTGTGACGCTGCTCTGAATCATCAGGGGGCTGTTTGGAACAGAGTCAGCATCCTCTTCGTCGCCCACTTCGTCTCTAACATCCTCTTCGTCTGTGGTAATCCAGTCGTCAACTTCCTGATCGTCGTCATAGTAGCCATCGCCATCCGGATCGAAGTCAGATTCCCAGTCATACTCCTCGTCTTCACGGGCATCGGTGATATCGTCGACGGTGCCATCTGAATCTGAATCGAGCTCTTGCTCAATCTCGTCAACCAACTGTTCCTCGGCCTCGCCCTCAAGCTCTTCCTGTAGTTGTGCTGCCTCTAAATCATCAGCGACCGATATAACCTCGATGTGGAACACGCGCTCAGCGGTGATGCCGGTTGACCCGGTTGCGATTACTCTGGCCACATACACGCCTTCTTCGGAGTACTGATGCGACTCTTCGGCCATTGCTGGATCGGAAGTTGAGTCGTCCCCCCAGTCAATCGAGATTGAAACAGGACCTATTGAGTCCTCAGTCTGTGAATTGATTGTGATTGACTCTGCGAGATTAAGATGAATGCGTCCTTGCGGCGAAGGATTGGTTGAGACGGTTAGTGTAGGTGCATCCGCATGGTCGATTCGGATAGCCTTCTGATCGACTGCTATGTAGCCGAGCGGGTCGGTTGCTGTCACGATTACAGAGTAGGTTCCCGGCTCACCCCAGATGTGCTGGCCTGAGAGGTCACGAACTGTGGCTCCATCCGCGAAGTCCACCTCAACTGTCAACACGTCACCGTCCGGGTCAGACGCATCGACTGACCAATCGACTGGGGCTCCTGCTATACCCTCAGCAGGCAGGTCCAGGGAGGCCGTAGGTGCTCGGTTCGGCTCAAGCAGAGTGAAGATTACGGCTGTTACTGTATAGGCACCCATAGAGTCGGTGAGTTCTACCTCAATCGTGTGAGTTCCCACCGATAGGAAGCCGGCATCGAAAATCAGGCTGTTTGATGTCTGTACCAAAGCACCATCGAGTCTCCAGTTAGCAATGAACGGAGCTGTCCCTTGCTCAATTATCGCATTTGCAATAATCTGGTCGTTGGTTGTGGTCGGTGTGCCTTCGAGTTCAACGATGGCTGAAACCACCGTCGGCTCTGGTTCCTCGACGATTTCCTCAGTGGCACCTAGGCACCCTGAACTAATCATGAGGGCGACTAGAAACAGTCCGGTATTGATTCGGCGAGGGGCAATTCTGGCATTAGTTCTCGTTGGCATTGCCTAAGGGGCTATTCTTGCCACCTTAAAGGAGAGTGGGTCATTGGATTTGTCAAGGTGCGTGTGGCAGGGGTTCGACAAGTGTCACCCACAGTCGAATACCCTCCTCTGTAAGTTCCCTATTGGTCCTCAGGCCACTCCTTTTTCTCTTGATAAGTCCCTGTGACTCCAAGCGCTTGAGATGATGTCCCACCAGTTGCTGACTGGTACCGATTTCGGAAGCCAGTTCCCTTTGTGTCGGAGGCTTCTGCCCGGCCTCCTGTTCAGCGATCGAGCGCAGCACCATCAGAGCAACATCACTGAGTTGACTGGCATCGACTGGTCGAGGTAGATTGGAGGTCTCGGCTGCGCGGTCGACAGCTGAGGTGTAGTATCTCAGCAGGCGGCCGTCGCGTCTGCACCAGACTTTGCCTTCGTTCTCAAGTATCCTGAGGTGATGTACGGCCTGATGATTTCCCATCTCGAGCGCGCGAATAATTGCTGAGAGATGGCATCCCGGATGGGCGGTAAGGAATCCCTCGAGTCGTCCTCTCTGGTAGTTCCCCGCGAGGGTGCCTGTGCCCTCAGACACTCTGAGTTGTGAGAAGCGTCCAATCGACCTGACCATCTTCGCTCTGGTCGGCTCGTCACCTGCCGATACAATTGCAAGCGAGAGAAATACGATTGCTAGGAAAACAGAGACTTGCGGGAGTTTCGGAACTGAAAACGAAACTCGCTCACCTGATTCCGCTCCGCTCTGCCCGGTCTCCTCAGTAGGTGTGGCGTCATCATCAACCGCCCAGTAATCGTAAATTGTCGGGATGCCGTCAGTTGTCATCGACACTGTGAAGCCTATTGTCTGTCCTTGCGAAGGTCTGAGAATCAGGCCGGGTTCGGGATGGGGTTCAAGCATAATCTCCTCAGAGCCCTCAAGCATCCAGACGCCGGGCGAGGTTCGCACCCACGTGGCCTCCTGATCTGCTGCAACTGTGGGTGCTAGAACAACTAGCATTGCCAAGGTGGCGAAGGCGATGGAGCGAACTCGACTCACGCCCGCTGACGCGCCTGCCATGTTGATACGGAGATTCTTGCAGTGGTTAAGGGTCTTGGGTCGTAGTGTTTGTCACAATCAGTTGTTCATAGGTTCTGCATCCGCCAGATTCGACCACCATTTCGCTAGTGGGATGAACAGCATAAGGCCGGCAATACTGCCTACGAGCCAAGCCATTGGATTCTGCATCAAAGAAAGGAACTCATCGCCCCACACCCCCAGAATGAGACCTGCTAGGCCGAATCGAAGACCTCTGCCAAACAAACCCGCGATTATGAATAGGCGCAAATCCATCCTGCCGGCTCCTGCAGCCCACGCTAATGCCTTGTAGGGAATAGGAGAGACCGCGGCGACGAAAGTCCCTACTGAACCGTATCGGATAGTAAGATTCTCTAGTCTGCTCACTGTACCCTCGCTGGCGAACCTCTCAAGCACTGGCCTTCCTGCATAGACTCCTATTCCATATCCTCCAATTGCTCCCAGAACACTTGAGAGAGTGGCCACTAGCACGATTACTAATATCTCCATTGAGTTGTCTGCACCCAAAATCATAGGTAGGACTAGCAAGTCAGGAGGGGCTGGTTGGAATGCCGCTTCGGTGGCCGAGACAATGGCTAGACCTAGCAGTCCGAAGCCATCAGCCCAGTCGATTATCGAATCCGTGATGTCCGCCAGCACACCATCGGCTCCCCCATATTCGGCATATACGTTGCTTTCCCACGGCAAGAGAAGAACTCGTAGACGACCCTATATCGCGGTTAGCGGGCGCGTGGACATGGCTACTGGCGAGGTGCTGGACACCGCTGCTCTACTAGCGTGGCCTGTGGAGCGTCTAAGAGGAGGCCTTGTTGTACCTGGGCAGAGGTCGGAGTTGTTGCGCATCTCTCCGGACAGGGGACTCATTCTGGAGGCTGCGGACCTGATTTGGGCGACTCCTAGCGAAGAGGCCATCGGCAGAGCCAGCGAACTGGCTACCACTACCGGAGATATGGCGGGTCTTTCAGCGGTCGATTTGGAGATTCTTGCACTGGCATTGGAGAGAGGTGCTACTCTGGTGACCGATGATTACAGGCTCCAGAACCTATCCGAGATCGCTGGAATAACTTGGTCCTCGGTTACGACTGAGGGAATCCGTTCAATGTGGTCATGGGATTTGCGATGCACCGGATGCGGTTCAGTTTTGCCAGCACCCGAGTCTCCATCGCCTGACAGAAATCTCGGGAATTGCAGGGAATGCGGTTCCAGACTGATGCTTGGTCGTCGGAGATGATTACTGCTCTTCAACGACTTCCTCGGTCATTCCGCCTCTGTCCATGTCTCGCTCTGCTGAGGATGGATTTGCGACCTCGCTGACCGCCTTCTGGTATTCTCCCTTCGCCAATCCAAGTGCTCGAGCGAGGTCGGGTATGCGCCTGGCTCCAAACAGAAGCACGAAAGCGCCGACCAGAATTGCGATTTCCGTGCTCCCTATGGCCATGTTATCGAATCTAGGCGAGGGTTTCATCGTTCAAATGCTTCGGCTGATGGATGCCTCATCCGCCCGAAACGGGAGGGAGTAGTGCTACTTCGGAGGAATCATTCAGCGGAGTGTCGAGTGAGGCTCCGATTTGGCCATCTATTGCAACTCTCAGACCTGTGTCGAGTTGGCCGGTCAAATCGAATCTCTCTATGAGTTGCTGAGCGGTAGTGCCCAGTTCTAGAGTCACCTCAATCTCCCTTCTCCCCATGCTATCGGCCAGAGGTCCGAAGAACAGCATGGTGACCTTTACCGCCTTGCCCGAGTCTGCCATGACTTACCCACTCAGCGCATGGACATAAACCTCTGACTCGTAGGGACTATACCCGTAATGCTACGGGCCAATTCATGGCCGAGGTCAGAGCGGTGGTATTCGACTGCGACGGGGTGCTAACTGACAACGGATCATCGTGGCAGAATATTCACGACCGCTTCGGTACCGAGAATCTGGTGATGCTCGAGAGGTTTCTCAACGGGGAGATAACCGATGACGAGTTCATGGCTGATGATATCAGGCTGTGGACGGAGGTGCAACCGCGGATTCACCGCGATGACATCATGCGCTGCTACTCAGGTATCAGTCTGATGGAAGGTGCGCGAGATGTCGTGGAGGAGCTCAGTCGAAGAGGTGTTTTTGTTGCCATCGTCTCTGCTGGAGTCGATGTCTTCGTGGGCGTCATCGCCAACATGCTCAGCGTAGACGATTGGGCCGCCAATGGTTTCGACTGGGATGACGACGGGTGGCTACAGGGGCCAGCTCCTACGAGAGTCAACTCCCATGACAAGGGAATCATGGTTGAGAAACTGTCCAAAATAAAGGAAATCAACCCCGATTGCATAGTTTCAGTTGGAGATTCAAGCACAGACCTGTCGATGATGATTCCTGGTTCTCGTTTCATCGGCTTTAATCCTGCCAGACAGAGAGCTAGGGACGCATTCGAGAATGCAGAAGTCCCGTTGGTCGACAGTAAGGATCTGAGGGACATCTGGGAGTACATATTCAAGGGCGAGACTTTTCCCAATTCAGGCGAAGGGGATTGATGCAGTAGCGTGAGTGTGCAGATTAACCACCGTCAGTATGCACGGCTTAGGTTGGAAGCCTAGCATGCGCTGGTAGTCGGTCTGGTCCTGCCATGTCGAGCTGTGAACCATCGTAACCCCCTTGTGGTTGCCCACAAAGTGCCCATGAACGTGCCCGGTTACGAAGATGTCAGGCACCGTCGAGATGACCAATCGGTCCTCTGGTTCGGGAGATAGTGGAGTCTTGCCACCCCATGATGGTGCTAGGTGCCTGCGCTCCAGCATAGCCCTCATTGCCAGTTCAGGAGTAGAATAAGTCACAGAACGAAGACGTGCGACGAAGTCGTCGATGCTCTTGCCGTGATACGACAGTACCCTGACCCCGTGTAGACTGAAGTCGCATGGGTTGCCCACGAACACGGCATCCGAGTAATCCTGCTGCACTTCCGGGTCCAAGGCAGGCTGCGGCTCGGCTGGTCGGACTGCATCGTGATTACCGGGCAGGATGATCAGGTCGACCCAATCCGGTAGGTCCTCAAGCAGACGTGCGAGTTCACCATACTGCTGGAACAAATCGGTGATTGCAAGATGTCGTTCCTGCCCGGGGTAGATTCCGACTCCATCGACCCCATCGCCATTGATTACGAAGTACTTGATTGTCTTAGCAAGCGGGTCGGTCTTGAACCACTCAACCATCTTCTCCCATTGTGGGGCCAGGAATGTCTTGCTACCCACATGGACATCAGAGAGGAAGGCAGCCGAAACCGCCTCATCAGCACTGGCAGCGGCCTTGGAATGCCTGCCCATCGGAGGTAGGTGTATGTCGCTAGCTAGGAACAAGGGGTTGCCCTCGCCAATCATGAAATGGCCGCTAACCCCTACTACATCATCATCCATCAGACCATCGAGGGCGGGATGTAGATTGGAAGCATTCGAAGGGGGTCTGAGAGAGCATCTGATTTGCATCGTCTCGTCCTCGATGACGAAGTTAAGATTGCCGGACTTGGGCCACCTCATTTCACAGACCAGCCCCACCAGAGTAATCTGGTAATCCTTGCTCGAATGCCTCTGCCTGTTGCGCCAAGCCTCGGCATTGCTGGTAGGTCTGCGCGGAAGTGAATGAGAAATCAACATCATCTGGCGAATCTGTCTGAGGCGATCCGCGAAGTATGACTGCATGTCCCCCATCTTGCCCTCAGTGGTGGAGTTGCCTGTGATATCGAAGTGGACCTCAATCTCTGCGTCCACGTCCTTTGCCAGCACCGGGAAGTCATCCAAACTGAAATGCTCCAAGCCGTGTCTTCTGGTAGGGGGATTCATCGTTGGACTCGATGCAGGAGCTATGACGCGCCCGATTGCCGAACCGCTCTCAGGATCAGCCAAAGTGGCCTGTTGCCGAGCGGGACTTGATGTCTGAGCAGCCTGCGGCTGCTTGGGTACCAACGAGAGCATCTCATCCACTGCCTGCTCGTTGAGCAGGGCCACGTTGGAGCTTTGTGCGGCCTCAATCAGTGGAGATACCTCGCTGAGACTCTCAATTTTTGCCTGCGCCTCCTTTCCGAGTACTAGCAGACCTGCGGCAGCCAACTTGCGCTGACGCTTAGCCCAGCTCTCGCCGACCATGTCCAACAGAAGTGCTGAGGACGCTCATGATGCTATCGCAAGATAGGAGTTGGAGAAGCCGTTCAGTCTTCCCATTCTGTGAGGGATGCGAGATCTACTGAGGAAATCTCCTCGGCTACGGTCTTCTTGTCCTCCTTCCACGATAGGCTCCCTTCCCACTCTTCCTCAGAAGGATCGAGTTCCGAGGTGTCCACAGGGGACTGATCCTGCGAGGACACGGAGTCTGATTCTCCCGATCCGGAGATCCTATCCATCGCCTCCAGTCCCAGACGCAGGGCGAAGGCCGCAAAGGAGCGTTTGTTGTCCAAGCGGTCGTTCTCTCCGAAGTCCATTCGCCTCACCAAGAAGTAATCCTCCGTGACAATTGCCACGTGGACTCTTCCGACCTCCTTATCCTCGGTAGCGCCTCCGGGTCCAGCGATTCCGGTAATCGAAATCGCCACATCCGAGTCGGACTGGTATCTAGCTCCGCGGGCCATCTGTACGGCGACCTCGTGAGATACGGCTCCGGCTTCCCCTTCATCAAATGCCGATTTCTCGACTCCTAACTCTCTCATCTTGGATTCATTGGAGTAGACCACCCATCCCTGCTTGAACCACTCACTCGCACCCGAGATATCGGTGATTAGAGAAGCCAGCAGGCCACCGGTGCATGACTCCGCTGTGGAGACGGTCAACTCACGCTTGCGCAATCTGCGGGCGAAACGGGATGCTAGTCCTGCAGTCTCCTCTACCACGATTCGTCGCCAAGGCCGGCACTCTTGAGAGTTTCACTCGTAGAATCGGTGTCAGAGATGGTGGGCCCGACCGGAATTGAACCGGTGATCTTCGCTTTGTAAGAGCGACGTC
>CAYMRU010000034.1:0-11057 GCA_964392975.1 uncultured Candidatus Poseidoniales archaeon
GAGATTGCTCGAATGTTCAACTCGATGGCCTTCTCCTTGCCTTTGAACTGGTTTGCAACTGCTGCATCTATGGCATCCTGATCTATTCCCAGAAGATGAGCCAGCGCGCCCACGTAATACATGTTACACATCAGGCGCGCGAGTTTGGGGTTGATTCCTCTAGCCATCTTGGTCATCGGCATTCCGAAGGAGGGGCAATCATCCCTGTCTACTGGCAGTTTGACATCCTCGTTGTAGATCACTACGGTCCCTGGCTCTATGCTTTCCAAGTCCTTGACCCAAGTATCCTTATTCATCAGAACCTGAATGTGGGCCTTGTCTCCTGGCGATTGGTAGCCCTTGTCACTGGCTCTGATGATGAACCAGGTCGGTAGGCCGGAAATGTTGCTCGGGAAGAGGTTCTTGCCGCTTACCGGGACTCCCATCTGGAACATTGAGTTGAGAATGATGAGGTTTGAGGACTGCGAACCAGTACCGTTTGCAGTTGCGATATTGATTGTGAAATCGTTGCAGATGCGTTCCATCTTCACATGCATCTCCATAGTCAAACACGACACAATCGCGTTCTCGGCAGCATGTCCCGGTGTTATTCCGGTCTTAGCCGTTCCCGTATAAACTCCAGTAATTTACGATGAGAACTCAATCGCTGCCATTTTCAATGAATGCGGTTTCCGCCCACTATGCCCATCCCCGAAACTCTACAGAAAGCATGGGACTCCGCTTACGAATATACAATGTCGGGTGAGCCTGAGAAGGCTCTCGGGATCCTGCGCTCCGAGGCGTGGGATGCATGCGAGAACAACATGCAGAAAGCCCGCACCCTGAGGTATGCTGGCGATGCTGGGATGATGCTCGGAGAGATGGGTACAGCGGGCCAGAAGCGACACTGGCAGAAGGCCCACAAGAGTTACCGAAGCGCACTAAGCCTCGATCCTAAGGACAAGGAGACACGCCGCAGCATGAACAAACTCGCATCAATGATGGATGAGAAGGCGATCTCGCTCGGCGTCGGCATGCAGATGTTCGACGAGGGCAACCCCACTCCTCTCGGTCTGATGGCCATGCTGGTAGCCGGTATGCTGCTCCTCGTATCGTTCAAGGTGATATCAGATTGGTTCGATGATTCTGAGAACACCGTGGTCACACTGGAGATATCCTACACTCCCGCAGGCTCATCTGAGAGTACGATTGCATTGATTGAAATTGAGCTGTACGATGATGAGGCGCCCATCCACGTCGAGAATTTCCTGCTTCTCGCAGAGAGAAATGAATATGACTTCTCAATCTTCCATCGCATTATCGACAATTTCATGATTCAAGGTGGCGACTATGAGAAACAGGATGGCACAGGTGGAGGCGCAGCGAAGTGGTATGGATACTGCAACGGCAATCAGTATGACAGTTCCAACAACTTGTACACGTCCGATACCTGTGCCGAGTCAAGTTGGACTATCCCAGACGAGGCCGACAATGGACTACTGCACGAGCCCGGAGTTCTTGCAATGGCCAAGACCTCCTCGCCAAATACCGGTAGCAGTCAGTTCTACATCGTTCCCGAGGACAGCACCCCCAGCCATCTGGATGGAGTTCACACCGTTTTCGGACGGGTACTGAGCGGCATCGATCATGTGACTGCAATCAGCGAAGTGCCCACCGACGGTGGCGACCGTCCTTTGGAAGAAGTCCGCTTGATTAGGGTCGCTGTGAACGACTAAACTGATTCCCATTGGGTCAACTTCATGGATTGAACCAATGCCGCATCACCATAGGTGATGACTTGAGGCAGCCACTACCCTTCGATGCTCTATGTGAGTTCGAGACTACGGATGGCTCGAAATCCAGTTTCGCTGACATCGGTGCGTTGGATAGGGCAGGGGTCTGCAATCTCGCAGAGATGCCCGTTTCGATTCGTATTCTTCTCGAATCCGCACTGCGCAAGTGCGACGGATTCCTAGTCACTGAGCAAGATGTCGTACGCATCGCCTCATGGAGTCCGGAGATGACTCCGTGTGAGATTCCATTCAGCCCCAGCAGGGTGATTCTACAGGACTTCACCGGAGTGCCGGCTGTAGTAGACATAGCTGCTCTCAGAGACGCGATGGTTGAGATGGGAGGTGACCCAGAGAGGGTGAACCCGCAAGTCCCTGTCGACCTTGTGGTGGACCATTCGGTACAGGTCGACGTCTCTGGTCTATTTCCCGATGCAAGAGAGCGCAACTTGGAGATGGAGTACCAGCGCAATCTGGAGCGTTATGAGTTCCTAAAGTGGGGACAACACAGTCTCGACAACTTCCGTGCAGTCCCTCCTGGTAGGGGAATAGTGCATCAGGTCAATCTGGAGTGGATTGCCACTGTGGCTCGCGAGGAAGACGGCATATGGATGCCTGACACTTTGGTCGGTACCGATTCCCATACCACGATGATCAACGGCCTTGGAGTACTAGGATGGGGAGTAGGAGGGATAGAGGCCGAGGCGGTGATGCTGGGCCAGCCGATCTACATGCTGCTGCCCGAGGTGGTGGGATTCGAACTGAAGGGATCACTGGGCCCCGGAGTTACAGCCACTGACATGACTCTGCGAGTTGTCGAGATGCTACGCGAACACGGATGTGTGGGCAAGTTCGTAGAGTTCCATGGCTCGGGGCTAGCCAATCTCAGCCTTCCAGACAGGGCCACTATAGCCAACATGGCCCCGGAGTACGGAGCAACTTGCGGATTCTTCCCCGTCGACCAAGCCACCCTCGACTACATGCTCCTGTCCGGGCGTGAGCCCAGTCACGTTGAGAATGTCAGGAGATACTTGGAGGCTCAGGGGATGTTTCACACCGAGGCCACCCCTGCCCCACGATTCACTTCCTCACTTTCACTCGATTTGTCTACCGTTGAACCTTCATTGGCGGGACCCAAGAGGCCTCAAGACAGAGTGGCCCTTTCGGCGATGAAATCGCACTGGAGAAATAGCCTCAACGCGCCTGTCGGGCATCAGGGACACGGCGTGGACGCGTCCCGGAATACAGACAGCGCGGCAATCGAGGGGCGCGACTGTGAACTCAAGCACGGAGACATTGTGATTGCAGCTATCACCAGTTGCACCAATACAAGCAATCCGAGCGTCATGGTCGCGGCAGGTCTACTGGCCCGCAAGGCCATAGAACTGGGGCTCTCAATCAAGCCATGGGTCAAACCGAGTCTGGCTCCTGGAAGCAGAGTGGTCACCGAGTACTTCGATGCCGCAGGACTTACTGAGGATCTGGATGCACTCGGGTTCAGCGTTGTCGGATACGGATGCACCACATGCATCGGAAACTCGGGCCCTCTTGACGCCGAGATTGAATCAGCGATAGACGAAGCTGATCTCGTCGTCGGAAGTGTTCTTTCAGGCAACCGAAACTTCGAGGGCAGGATACATCAGAAGATTAAGGCGAACTATCTTGCAAGCCCTCCTCTAGTAGTGGCTTATGCTCTGGCAGGAAATCTCGACACTGACTTTATGTCCGATCCAATTGGACACACTCCTGACGGAAACCCGGTGATGCTGGCCGATGTCTGGCCTAGCGACCAAGAGATACACTCCACTGTAGAGAGTGCCATAGGTCCAGAAATGTTCACCGAGCGCTATTCCGATATCCTCAGCGAGCCACGCTGGGATGCAATTCCAAGCAAGACAGGCTCACTGTTTGAGTGGGATAAGGACTCTACCTATGTTCGACTCCCTTCTTTCTTGGAGGGCATTGAACTCGTTCCCGCGCCGATTGAGCCTATACAAGGTGCTAGGGTGCTAGTTAAGGTAGGAGACTCAGTTACCACCGATCACATCAGTCCTGCCGGAGCCTTCCCTCATCTCGGACCAGCGGGACAGTATCTCATCTCACGAGGTGTTCAGCCTAGAGACTTCAACTCGTTCGGCAGTCGTCGTGGGAATCATGAGGTGATGGTGAGAGGAACCTTCGCCAACATCCGTATGAGGAATCAAATCGCACCGGGGACCGAGGGCGGCTTCACCACCCATTTCCCGTCCGGAGAGATTACCTCGATCTATGAGGCCAGCAATAGATACCGAGAGGAGCAGACGCCATTGATAGTCCTCGCCGGCTCGCAGTATGGTACGGGAAGCAGCAGAGACTGGGCTGCCAAGGGCACACTACTGCTCGGAGTCAGGGCAGTAATCGCTACCTCCTTTGAGAGAATCCACAGATCGAATTTGGTCGGCATGGGGGTACTGCCCCTGACCTTTCCAACCGGAGAGAGCGCTGAGACTCTGGGTCTGGATGGCACCGAGTCCTTTGATATCCCCTCCAGTGCCGAGCTCGAACCGATGTCCTCAATCACCGTCACCGCGACGAGATCCGACGGCAGCCAAATCAAGTTCGATACCGTGGTCAGACTTGACACGCCGGTGGAGGTCGAGTACTACCGCAATGGTGGAATTCTACCTGCAGTGCTGAGGAATCTGGCCGAAGCATGAAAGCCGCCTATCACGCGGAGGAGACACAGGGTGTTGCTATGGAGATGCGCGGAACTGTCAGATTCAGATTCCGATCGATCGAGAATGACATCGATGTCCTACTCGAGGGCGAGGCTAGGTGGGTCGAGGAATTGAGGCAGGAAATCGGCCTCTCAGGGGCCGTCGGGGTGCTCCAACCTCTTGCTGCAAGACTAGCTGATCCTGACGAGAATGAGCCTGAATCAGCCGTTGGTGATTTCGAGCCCGAGTCCCTATCTCCAAATGAGAGTGAGGCAGTTCTGCCAGGACCTCCTCCTGACCCATCTAGGATTCCTTCAGTAGTCAGGAAGATTGGCGAGTTCAATCTCGATTCTAGCATGGCCGAACTCGGAGGTCGAAAGCGCAGTGAGCCGGACATTGAAGTTATCTGCGAGATACTGGACGAGTTGGCCGAAGAGGTCGAACCCCTAACCGACACTATGTCGGGTGATCCTCTAGCCGAAGCATGGATCCAGCTGCTACTCACCTTGGTGGTTAGGGAGCATGGCCACACCTCTCTACCCCTAAGTTCGATTGAGATGGCAATAGGGGACCGAATCAATAGGGAGGCAGCCGAGCTCGAGATATTCCTTGACAGACTATGGATGATGGGCAGGCTAGAGAGGATACACGGTGGCGCGGAGACGGAATACTCACCCAATCCCAGTTGGATGCAGTCAACCTGAAGCGAATCAAAATCGCATTTTAACCACTCAACCCCAAAGGGGTTGCTCAACTCATCGGGGGCGAAGGCATAAGAGATGACCGAAACTCGGAGGGAGCATGTTGCATACGTCTGAGTCTGCCCGAAACCGAAACAAAGAGGCCCGCAGAGCCTTGATGCTGGTCATGTTAATGCTGACCTCGCTGATGGTGTCATTAGTGCCAGCAGTGAGCGCTTCACACATCACCCAGTACGCCGTTCAGAGGGACCCATCACATCTCTCGGTAGGTGATCTGAACTGCGATACTCACAATGATATCGTAGCGGTAAGTGAGATGGGACATTTCATCTCAGTCCTGTACAATGACGGCTCAGGCAACTTCGCAGACAGGCAGGATGTATTCATCTCCAACAATGTATCACAACGCGCCGGTTTCGTGGACACTGCGAATTCGGTTGACGTCGAAGTGGCAGACATAGACGGTGACGGTGTGAATGATTTGGTATACTACCAAGAGAATATCAGATTCGTTGGAGAGAGTTTCGTTCGACCGGGCAATCTCACTACGATGTGGGGAGACTGCTCAGAGAGAGTGAACCTCTGGAGCGATACTGAAATCACAGTTTCCAATCCATACCATACTGGAATGGAGGTCGGCGATATCGATGATGATGGAAACGACGACATCGTTCTACTCACAAGGGATGCAACCGGAACAAACCAGTATATCCAGATTTACAGAGGTACAGATCCCTCATTGCTGACAAATCAACAGTCTATACCAGTCCCTCTGACCAGCGGTATCTTCGTTGAGACACGCTTGGGCCATTGGGGAGAGACGGTTCAGGGCAGCGGAATTCCCGGAGGCGGATTGGGTGATTGCGAGGATTTGGACCTATGGCTACTTCGAACCCCTCCATACAACACTGGCGTAGGAGTATCTGTCGGACATTATGACAACATGACAGTCTTGGAGTTCGATTGCCTTACCAAGACCTATCCTAACCCGCTTGACGCCACGGCACAGGGCGTCCACGAGTTCAAACTCGACGCTGAGCACAACGACCCGATTTACGGGATGGATATCGCTGACACCAATGACGATGGCGAGATCGACATGATTGCAGTAGTGGATGGAATTACTGGCAATATCTCGTACGCGACTAGGTCTGGAGGTAGTTGGAACACACAGAATTATGTTCTCCTTGGAGACTACCTCGGAGCCGACATCACCATAGTAGACGTAAATCGCGATGGCGAGGTCGACTTCTTTGTACCTACAGAGCTTACACTGACCAGAGTACAGGATTCTGCGGCTCAGAATCAGACCTACCTATTGCTCGACAACCTCAGAGAAATCAATACCGTGGAGATTATCCTCGCTAATCCAAATGGTCCAGGCTACCTATCCTCACTCTCATTCGACGTCGGTCGCCGGCCGACCATGGCCATCCCTGGTCAACTCGCAGGCGGTGAGAACAGCGCTTACGAGATTATCATCGGACAGAAGGACTACTCATACAGGTTCGCCAACAACGCGATGTGGCTAGATACCCAAGGCTGGGCAGGTGCCGGTGACTTCCTCTCAGTACTCACTTTGGATAATGAGGACGTCGGCATTACTGAAGTGACTGTGGCTCCTGCTGCTTACAACCCATCTACAGGTGATGTGGACGTAGGGGAAGGAACCAGATGGGTCAATGTCACTGTGAAGAACACCGGATTGAACCCGCTGAGCGGGTCTGTCGATGTCGACTTGGAAGTCAAGGAGGTACTGGGAGGCACAGACACCGTAGTCTATTCGAATGACTTCGATGGAAACGTAGACACCACCAATTGCCCCAACTGCGCCTTCTCTAAGAACTCCTACACCGGGATGTATAGTGCGGGAGAATCATCTTGGCACATAGAGTCTGACTCAACAGCTGCAACAGAAAACGTCTCGTGGTACGAAGCTGACAGCAACCCCACCAATTACTACTGGGCAGGAATGGATTACGGCGGCAGTAACGAGAGCGATTCGGGCTACTTCAACAACATGGATGAGGCACTAATTCTAGAGAATGTCGACCTTACCGGCGCAGATGCGGCTTTCATGGACATCTCGGTGATGTGCACCGCCGCCTTCTTCGAGCTGTATCTCGCAGAGCAGTACTCGGTGGTCGAGAGATGGCTGTACGAGGACTCCTGCGGTATCGAGGTCTGGAGTGATGGCAACGGTTGGGAATCGGTATTCTTCAACGGCGGCTGGGACAACGAGCGCTATTTCAGAATCCTGTTCCAAGGTGTGGATCCAGAGTATAACACCTACAATAACAACTACTTCTACGAGACAGCTACTGGATGGCTGAACTACACCGAGGGTGGAGACGATTCCGATGACCCGAACGAGGTCGAGTCCATTGATCTGACACGATACGCCGGACAGGTAATCGATATCAGATTCCGCTTCCGCAGCGGTCTAATGGGTTCAGTTGGGCCCGAAGGATCATCTCAGGATACTGGATACGACGGATTCGCATTCGATAATATCACCATTAGGAAGAGGGACGTCACTTTTGGGACCTCTGAGACAGTCAGTCAGACTCTCAATTTCAACAACTTCGCTGCAGGGGCGTCCGAGGAGGTCAGCCTGACAGCCGATTTCATCGACAACAAGACCTACTTCATCAAGACCGAGTTAACTAATCCAGTCGGATTCACCAACATGGATGACCTCAATGACGAAATCCGATTCCAACTCGTAGTCAACAATCTCTTCGACCCTTGTCTAGCAGAGGAGCACTGGGTGGATCTAGAAGGCGGTGTTCGATACGCTTCGGGTGAGCGCGACATCCTCGTCAGAGCAGAGAATTGTGGCAATACGGTTACTGACTTCAAGTTGAAAGCAACACTGGAGAATGCCGAGCCCGAATTGATTTCTATCGAGGACTTCGATCCAAGCGCGGTCGCGACATGGACAGATGATGGAAATGCCAATGGAAGTAGACTTGACGACTCCACCACCTCTAACGAAATGCTCCCTCAGAACGTGGGCATTTTCAACAGTCACGCCTACTGGCTAGGAGATCCTAGTGAGGGTTACGGGGACAATTGGGATGAGACTCTAACACTGGACCCAATCCCGGTATCTCAGCCGCGAGCTGACGGCACTACTCCTGATTTTGCATACCTGACTTTCGATTACTTCGCTGAGGGCTACTATCTGAAGGACAGCGCTGGAAACATACTGAATGTGCTGGATTCTGCCAGTCTCGAGATCAACTGGTCGAAGGATGGCGAGATTTACACTGGCAACGTATGGGGTTCATGGATTGATTTGAATGAGAATGGAATCCAGAACACCAATCCAGAAGACCCGAACTTCCACCGTTGCGAGGACTTCGATCTCAACAATCAGCCCGATGAGGTAGAGTTCTTCGGAGACCACTCGGATCAGGACAACTGGGTTGTCTGGTACGACTCTGAGAACATAATGAAGACGATTATCGTCGATCTAACTCACATCGCGATCTTCAACAAAACTAACGAAGACCCCAACTTATGGAGGTCGGAGTGCACCTCAATGGCTGGCTCAGATGTAACTCTGACATGGAGATTCCAGTCGGACGACGATGGAATCAATGGAAATGCGGGCCTAGCAGGTTTCGCTGTAGATAACATACGTGTCGAGGAATTCACCTTCGAGGACGATGGCTCGTACACGGTCAATGTCACCGGACTCGATGCCGACGAGAAAGAAACAGTCAATGTAGGTACTCACAACTTCAAGAGCGGAGTCTACAGAATCAATGTGACTACATTGTATGACAACACTGATCCTCTAACTGCATGGTATGAGGAGGACGAAGTAAACACAGCGAATAACTTCTCGACAATTATCTTCAGCATTGCTAGTGCCGACATTACTCTGCTGCAGCCCGATGTTCTGGAGTGTGCCTCTGACATCACCTACGAGTGTGTGTATTCGACAAATCCAGGAGGTACATCAGCCCACGACTTCTCTGTTCCTCTTCTGAACGGTGTTATTGCCGGAGAGTATACTCTGAGTATGAAGATAGTAGACCTGTACACCGGTCAGACCGTGTACGAAGATGCCAGTGAGAACGGGCCCTTTGACCTGTCACCTCATGAGAGGGCACAAGCAAATTGGACTGCCCCATACAGCTCATGGTACGATGGCCATACCTACAACATCAGTTTCTATGCTGAGATAATGCAAGAGAACGGAAGTATGGCGCCATCAGGGAACGACCGCTTCTTTGAGATTCTATTCTATGACAACATAGACGTGGCAATTCTATCGAATCCAACTGATCAGAATCGTTTGCAGAGAGTTAAGGAAGACCTCAATGCAATGGGTATGACCTACACCCAACTGCGATTGGACAACTGGGATACTTATGGGACACCCGATTGGATTGAACACTACAACAAGGTGCTCTTGCCGTGGCAGACTGACTACAATGTCTACTACGGAGATTACTACGAGATTCTAGGGGCCACTAGAGATAGTGACGGACTCAGCCTCACTGAGACTCTAGAGGACTACATGTCCGACGGTGGCACAGTTCAGATGCATCTCGGCCCGTACCGCAATGAGTACCAGCCAAACAGGTTGCCATTCGGAATGGACATAGCGATGAGGAACCAGGTCAACTTCACTGTGGATAACCGGATTCTTCACACTAACATCACCATCGTCGATCAATTCCATCCGATATTGAGTAATGTCGACACAATCGCATTCAGCGGAATCAACGGTGGATCTCACGTAGCACTTGCAGGACTGGACACCGCTCAGGTTCAGGCGACTCAAGTGCCTCAGGTCTGCGGAGGCCGTATCAGTGACCCTACGGGGACTTTCCATAGCCTGATTCGAGATTCCGACTACGAATCGCAGTCCCTTCTTTCAATATGCAACCGCGGAGCCGGCGGTCTGATTGTGACTACCATTGACGTAGAGAATCCTAGTGTATCCGAGGAGTACGGAGGTGCGACCATACCACTCCTATCTAACCTGCTAGCATATCATTTGACACCTTATCCTGCAGATTTCGGAATTGCTGGAGAGAGTTTCGACCTGACCATCAACGGTGAGACTCAGGCAATCGACACAGTTACCGGAGCATACGCTACTAAGTACATCAAGAGCAACTCCGATCTTGATTTCAGTTTCGTGACTACTGTTGGGGGAATTGTAGCTGACTGGACTCTTGAGTCCGGCAACAACGACTCCGTCACCGGATGGGACGGTATGGTGATAGATGCCGGAGAATACAGCCACACCCAGCAACTGGATCCATCAATCCCCACTCTGGGTAGTTTCTGTGTGGGCGACTCAACCTCTGAGACCAGCTGCAGAATCGGAGCCGAGTGGTTACTTACTCTGTATCTGCACGACGATGCCGGTCACACTAGGATGACCTACATCCGCTTAGTAACTGATGACACTCTTGCTGATGAGTTCAGACCGATGGCAGATGCTGTGATGGTCGATGATGCTACTAGCAGCGAATACGTCACTCTGGATGGTACCAAGACCGTTGCGGGCGTAGATTGGCCAATATACAGAGCCAGACTGTCAGATACTGGAGACCTGAGTATATCATTCGATGCAAGTGCGAGTTATGACCCGGATGCGCCTGAAGGGTCGACAGGAATAGAGCTCTACGAGTGGAAGGTATTCTTCGACTATCCATGGGATAGTTCTGACCCTACTCTAGAGGGTCACGTATTCCAGATTCCTGCGGCCGCGGGTGGCGAGGAGTGGTCCTACGTGTTCCGTAATCTGACTGCCAGTCCTGACGGCAATCTTGAGAATGAGATTAGAGTCGAATTGATTGTCTACGACAAGGCAGGTAAGCAGAGCGAGAAGCATCGGATGTACTTCATCGTCGTAGGTGAGG
>CAYMRU010000035.1:0-10847 GCA_964392975.1 uncultured Candidatus Poseidoniales archaeon
GTACTACCAGGTTATACTATACCCCCTTAGGAGTACAACGCCCTAGGGCCTTGCTCTTATGATATCTCGGTCCATACGAAATTGGAGACAGTGTGCTTGTCAGTGGTAAAATCATATCGAGTCGAAGATTGGCCCCACTGCGAGATGAATCGCGACCCATGCTCCCAATATCGAGGCGGCCAGGCCCCACGCGCGAGGTCTGATACCCACGCTAAGCCAGCCGAAGGTCCTCGATAGAGAACCCGGAGCTAGGGCCGCGAATCTTGCAATGTTGATTATGAGGCCTACTACGATGAGCATTCCAGCGAAGGCTAGGATGGATAGCAACAAGCCGATAATATCCGAGCGGGCCAATGCTCCGATTCCCTGGGGGACTAGCGTAGGTGCTCGCAGCCAGAGTAGCCATGCCAGCCAGAGTCCTAGATAGGCGTCCTCCTTGAAACTCGACTCGTCACGCCACGCTCTGAAATCATCAGGTAGCATTCGGTAGACCCTAGCTGCGATGGTTTCTATCTCGGCGATGCTTCCTCGCAGAAGCATCGATGCGCCGTGATACACTAGAATCGCTGCCAATGCTAGTTCGACCCAGATCCAGATTGAGCCCAGCCCGAGTGCAGACATCAGCGACACAGGTAATGCCCAGATTGCGAAACCGGTCGCTGATGCTACAGCGGTCATCAGAGATGCGGCACCTGGGAACAGGGGCTCTTCGGGCAACTCAAGCTCCCTGTCTCTAGGCATTGCCAGCACCAAGAGGGGGAGCAGAGCGGTCCCGAAAGCTAGATCGAGGACGGTAAGCGGGTTATTTCCAGAACCTCTGGTCGATGACTCAACTGCTTCTTCAATCTCCATTGCAGACATGGACCCTGGATTCCAACTTGTGATGAATCCAGCAGAGTCGATGACGATGACAGCGTCGGTAGCGCCGCTTGGGAATGCCTTGCCAATTGATGCGTCGGACTCATCCATCAACAGCGGCCATGAATCATTCAGATCGATGGCATAGGTATCGAGATCTATCGCCTGAACTCCCTCTCCTGTAGCGATTTGAACGAAGGTGACTTCGACTTGGCTGATTGCCGCGGCCCCTCTGAATTCATTCATCTGCCTGATGGAGTTGGGAGACCCGGGATGGAACAGTCCTACTACAAGCGCATCGCCGTCGTCAATCAGGTCCGACAAGGAGACTAGTCCGCCATCGTACGAAAGAAGGGTGAAAGAAGGTGCCGCACCCTGTTGCCGAGGAGTATCCGAATCTATGTCCGGTAGATGTAGTGCTGGACCAATTGCAGCAATCGCTAGCAGCAGAAGAACCCCATAGGCTGCGAGAGGCAGGGTTGCCTCGCGAATCGATGCTGCAATCCATCCGACTATAGCCAAGGGGATGATTATAATCGCCCATATCGAAGATAGAATGGGTCCGTCTTCGGGCAGTATCTCGAATCTCAGAACAGCTATTGCGTCACACGATTTGCCGGGATTCTGATCTGTGAGAGTGAAGCACGCGTCAATCATGTATCTGCCGGGAGATATCGGCTTCTCGGAGGACCATGTCAGGATTGACCTGTTGGCCTCTCCAGTCCGTTCTCCGTGAGGGATCTCGAAGTGTTCTAGGCGCTGGTCCTCCTTGCCATGTCCGTGGACCATCTCATCCCAGTCCAATGGGCCCACTATCTGGATAACCTGCCGGTCGAAGTCGCTGGGGCCCCACGGCGAGATGGGTGTGAACTCTATCCTCACCATCCGGTTTGAATCAACCCTGTAGGCGAGCATTGGTTCAATCACATCACCGTGGAAGATTATCCCGGAAGTCGCATCGTAAGTGCCCCACCACAGAATGCCTTGCTGAATACAGTCGTGTTCCACATCAACGCTTAGTGAAATCAAGTCGCCTTCTGACATCGAGGCGTTTACGTTGTCTGCCCTAACTGTGAACTCGTGCGCCTCAAGATACGATTCCTCCATTGCGACAGAGTTAGTCTCCGCATTATCGAGCACTAGTGTATTCCCTAGGGACAGGCTGACGAAGAATCTGGTCTCGGCCCCTGCAGCACCAGGTAGCACATTGGTGAGTCTGCACCCATCGTTCGTCGAGTCAAGTGAGGCGAACAGCCTGACTGTGAGGTTGCCCTCGAATCTGAATGACCCTGACAATGGTGCAGACTGGATATCTATGAGATTGGGGTTCAGAGACGAGCTGGTTCTAGTGAATTCGGCCTTACCCAATGGCTCACCGGTATTTGTCGACCAATAACGATCGAGGAAGGGCTCGTTGGCTGTGCCCTTGAGATAGAGCATATGAGACTCTGGTAACTGCCATTCAATTCCCGGACCTTCCGACTCAATAGAATCCTGAGCATAGGTCACAGAACTCAAAGAGATTGCAAGCAGCAATGCCACGAGAGCGATGGCGGCGTATCGGGCAGGTACTCTCGATTGAACTCCCATGTTACTCTCCTGACCTCGTACAGTACAAACCTCACTATCACCTGTCAGAACATCCTGCCCCATGCCAAGTAGGCCATAGCCGCTCCTGATAGGGTCGCGAGGAAGTTCACAGAATGCTTTCCTATGTGCCCCTTATTCTCCAGCAGAGCACCCAATATTGAGTCGATTTGGCACCCTAACCATCCCACGATTGTGATAATCAAGAAGGCCTGACCGAGAGAGTCGGTGAGCAGTGTTGCTTCATGATGGAAGCCATCGTGAGCGTAGGGAATTGACAAGACGGAAACTGCTGCAATGACCAACGAGCCGAACAAGGCAGCGAAGGTTCCGGTCGGAGACATCCCTCCATTGGTTCCCGGGGGCACTGCTTCCAAGTTGATGATGCTGCGAGTCCTCGGGTCCAAACTGCCGATCTCAGATGCCAGTGTGTCCGAGAGTGCGACAGAAGCACAGCAGGCCATGCCGAGGAAATACCAGTCCCCATCCCCTAGCCAACTCAATATAGCAACTATCGAGGGTGCTGCACCATTGGCCAAGACATTTCTCCAGCCCCTGATTCCCTCATTGCCTTCATGGATTGACAAAGCACGCTTATCCTCAAACCTCCATCTCGTAGCAACCGAGCTCAGTAAGAGGAAGACTACCATAATCGCTAGCCATGTCCAGTGCCCCAGCAGTGAGACGACGAGTCCGACGACCATCGCTGCGAGCAGCCCAGAGGCATCTAGAATCCTGCGAGCCCCTGCGGCCAGTAACAGAGCGGTAACCATGGCCAGTGAGATAATCTGGTCCTCGGTCAGATAGTCGGTTGGCTCCATGATATCTGCTCGGGACGCCCGGAGAGCCGGTCATGAAGGATTCCCCTAAGACGAATCCGTTCCTACTGGAACGGAATGTTGTGAAGTCGGCAGGGGCAGGGCTGAAATGACTCGGTGAGGTGGTGTGATTGTGGATGCGCCACCTCTGAGTTTGATCGGCGACTCTGGGCATGAAGGCTATGCATCGAGGAGAAACTGGAAATCTTGGCTAATCTGCTTGACTTTCTGCGTCGTTTGGTTCAGCATCACTACGATAGCGATAGTTGTGCTATACGTAGTTCTGGCGCTGATGGGGATGCCAGAATCGTTTTCCATGCATCTTTCAATATCCTTCTCCTATCTCATAGCCATCCCTATGACACTACTGTTCATGCATGTCGATGGACAACTGGCCGACCTGAGGGGCAAGTTTTCAATCGACTCTAGCAAGCAAGCGTTAGTCTTGCTGCTAGGAATTCCTGTACTTGTGACCATAGTTGATTTCATCTTTGTAATAGGATATGGCATAGGGTACGAACTGGCTTTCGGGGTACCCGAATTAGACACTGATATCGGGGTGGATTGGGGCTCGGGACCTGTGGCTCTTGGATTGGCAGTTATCTCTACAGTAATCATCGCCCCCATTGCAGAGGAGCTTATGTTCAGAGGATACCTTCTGGACTCGATAAGGAAGATGCACGGAGACAGGGTCGCTGTAGTAATCAGTGCCATAATTTTCGGACTTGTGCACTTTGAGCCATACACAATCGGAATGGCAGCAATCGGAGGATTGGTCTACGGATATATTCGAGTAAGGACGGGTAGCCTATGGCCTTCGATAGTCGGCCACATGATTTGGAACGGTTTCGCTCTGATAGTGACATATCTCTAGTGTCGCTCAGATCGCCCATCACTCGCGACGCCCGAAGCGTCCGGTGCGGTTCCTCATCACTGCGACAGTTGCGGATGCGCTCATGCCTATGGAATCTGTCACATGATTGCGCCGCAGGCGCCGCAGAACAGCTCTCTCTTCGAACTGTCTCGCTGCATGCTCCACTGACCACATGCCGGACAGGGGGGCAGACCTTTCTCGCTAGGTTTCACCACAGGCCCAGTACGTCGCTTCTTGCGGTCCGGCCTGAACCATCCCTTCTTCGGCCTCTTCACCTTAGGCATGAGTCTCAGAGGTGCCAGACAGGGGGCCCCTCAATAGGGTTCTGAACGCTGACATGTGCGGCGACGCAATGATGAGGGGTTTGCACGTGGCGCAATCATGCGATGCACTGTCGTGGGAGCAGGGGTCTCGGGGCTTTCATGTGCCATCAGGCTGCTTGAGTCCGGGCATGAGGTCGAAGTGATATCTGACAAATTCAGTCCGGATACCGTCTCTGATGTTGCAGCAGCCATCTGGTATCCTTTTCTGACCGCACCTGCTGACAGGGCAGACAGATGGGGAATTGATACCTATGCGGAACTTGAGAGACTGGAGAAAGAGATTCCCGAGGCTGGCGTCAGGATGCGGAATGGCAGGGAGTACCTCAGGGAGGTAGTAGATTTGCCAGCTTGGAAGGACGGCATTGCGGCCTTCCGGGTCCTTGAGAGGGATGAGATTCCTGATGGTTATGTCTTCGGCTGGGAGTTCAGAGCTCCGGTCATCGAGATGCCACTCTACATGCCGTGGCTGAAGTCTAAGGCAGAGAGGATGGGTTGCAAATTCAGACAAGGGGTAGTCAGTGACCTGTCCGAAGTGCCCGGTGATGTAGTGGTCAACTGCGTTGGATTGGGTGCGCGTGAGTTATGCGATGATGAGGAGGTTGTTCCTGCTCGTGGACAGGTGATTTTCGTCGAACAGGATCCAGGTGTCGGTCACTTCGACCAGCAGCCTGAGACACTGACATATACCATACCAAGGAGTGATGTCACGGTTCTGGGAGGGACTGCCCAGATAGGCGATTGGGGAATGGAGTTACGACCAGAGGACGATGAGTTGATTCTGGATAAGGTCGAGGCGTTGTGGCCCGATTTGGACAGAGACTTGATTGTAGGAGGTGCGGTAGGCCTCAGACCTTCGAGGAGTGAGGTTCGCCTTGAAGTCGAGGTCATTACAGGAAGAACGATTGTGCACAACTACGGGCACGGAGGCGCGGGCGTCACACTGTCATGGGGTTGCGCTGACGAGGTAGCGAGTCTCGTCTCTCAATCTGCATGACCAACCCAAGCAGCCTCTGCATGCAGTGTCTTGGACTTCACAGGGATAATCTTGCGATAGACGGAAGACGGACTTGAGATTTCTCCGTCAACTGTGAGTAGCCTCTGCAAAGAGATTCCGAATAGTTCCTCATTTCGATGAAGTAGAGGTTCCACGACCTCCCAGTCCTCATCTGTCATCTCGACAAAGGCTCCGCCATTGAGTTGAGAGTCTGAGAGCCTCTGGTGAGGGTCTCTGACATAGATGGCACCTCCAGAAGCTAGCGAGAACAGGTTGCCTCCTGGGTAAGGAGTCTCAAGGGGTGTCATCTCACCTCTGTCGTCGAATTCCATTCCGTTGATTACGACGAAGCCACCGCCTTCCAGTGGGTCACCAGCCATGAATGACTCAGCCAGATAGTCGAGAGCTGTGCCGTTGATTACCAGTTTGGGGCTGCCCACTGAGTTAATCATTGGCCTACCTGCTGCATTTCCTAGTACGAACAGGTTGCCCCCCTTGGAGCCATACCCGTAGCACTGCCCCACATCTCCGTGCACCACTAACTCACCTGCCTTGTGAATCTGGGCCACTTGATCCTGAGCATTGCCGTGCATGGAGATAGTCATGCCGTCACTGCCGCTGCCCAGATAATCTCCCACCGAGCCTAGGACATCTATCTGTACGCTATCGGAGTCGGGACCGAAGCCATTTCCGATGAATCGGTGCCCCCGGCAGTTCACGACCACGAACTTGTTCCAGCCGGCCTTGAACAAGGAGACAAGTTCCAGAGCCAATGAGTCAGTCCCTTCAGGAGGGTATGGGCGAGCATCCACTACAATCCTCTGGGAATCTGAAGAGGGTTCTGGGTTGTGTCCGGGAGCCTTCTGGGCCGCAAACTCAGAACAAGGATCGTGCTTGGCAGCTGAGATTATCGACACCAGAGTAGACTCAATCTGGTCGAGCCATATCGACCTTCTCAGTTCGCCCGTGTCGTACCTCCTGTTGAGCAGTAGAGTGAGTAGTTGCCAAGCCCACTCGCGCCCGCGCGATTTCGAGAGGGAGGAAATCTGCTCAAGGGTCGCCAGCGCATCGGGCCAATCGATGTGCGGAAGTCCCTCGACTATCGCATCAAATGACTCGGATGGTACAATGGAAAGAGAGAAGGGGGAACTTTCAGATGCATGTCCCAATAGAGATTCTCCTCTCGGATGCGTGTCGACAACCTCACCAAACTTGTTGGTCATCACCAGTTCCTTGCCGCCATCCTCGGTTGGAACCACATCGAACAGGAAGGCGCCACCGTCTGTGTAGGAGCCGCCTCGCGCATTCCAGTACTCATCGGCTCGGCGCCAGAACCTCTTGTCTTCGGATGCTAGGCTCTCCAAAACCGCATCGATGACTTGCTTTTCCGAGCCGCAGAATGCAATCGCGGCCTCGCCTCTCTGATATGCGAATACCTGTGGCCTGAGCATGCTAGTGTCGGTGATTCCTATCAGCCTGTGAGTAGGGCCGTCTGACTGAGCGATGATGAAGAACCAAGGTCCATCGGGGCTGCCATGGATGTGGGTCCTCTGTATGGCCGAGTACACCTGCTGCTTTTCTTCAGGTAGCATGACGAAGTCGAGCTCACTGGTCGGAGCAAGGCTCTCAATGACGTTCTCCATGCTGTAGTTGTAGACTCTCCTGTGCAGATCGAAGGCCAGTGCGCCGACCTCGGTGTCGGTGAAGAAGAGCGGTTCCATGCCTCTTTGAGCGAGGTAGTCCTTAACCGAGACATAATTTGAGAAGTCGCCATTGTGGACCAAAGCGCAGTCTATTCCCTGACCGAACGGGTGGGCGCCACCAGGGTGGGTCACTCTGCCTCTGGTGGGGTACCTGTGGTGGCCAATCCAGACATGGGCAGTCATGTCGTCGAGCAGATAGAATCTGATGACGTCCTCAGCGTATCCAACAATCTTGAGAATCAGCATGTCCCTGCCATGACTGAGGACGAATGCGTCGGTCCTACCGTCCTTGGCGTAGAACTCCACATTCAAGTTGTGGGTGGTGTGGAAGACGAACTCGTCTGAGGCGGAATTCCTGTCTTGGGGGTCGATTGGGCCATTCAACTTAGTCTCGATGAACTCGTCAATCGCGCTGTCTCTAGGTCTGACAAAGTAGCAAACAACGTCCGGTGGCCTTGTGTCGAGGTTTGGTAGGTCGCGCTCCCAAGTATCGAGAGTTCCCATCTCCTGAGTGTGGTCGAGATGGAAATTAGGATGGATGAAACTCTCCTCGACTGCGTCCCTAACTTCGGGGTTTAGGTAGGCGATTGCATACAGGAATGAATTCGACAGTGTATTGGCGTCAACTCCGAACTGCTCCGGGTCGAGCCCGACCATCGCGACTCCTCCTCCCTTGCCGTTGCCGCGGTTCCTCATCTGCTCAAGTGAATCGAAAAGATGGCGACCCGCGACTGGAATTTCAGAAGCCAAACCGACTACTCCACAGCCGCCCTCGGCTGCATCCTCCTCGCGTCGCTCAAACTTCGGATGACTGGAGGTCATCTCCCTCCTAGCGTTGATTATCTTCGAGGGGTCGATCATTCATCTCCCTCCTTGCCGATGTACCTCAGTAAGTCCGTTCTGCCGCGCAATTGGCTGACATCATCCATGCCGAGCTTCCTGAGGATGTCGCGCAGTCTCCACTGCATGGCCTTGTACAGGTTGTCAAGCCTCATCTCGGCCCAGTCCTGCTGTACCCATTCCTGCAACTCGATATCCGTGGTTGTCAGCCCCCAAGGGCAACCTCGCCCAGAAGGGCCTCCTTCGCAGTTGGCGCATCGAGTGCAACCCATGCCGACTAGGTCAGTAGTGCCCAGAACGCATCCGTCGGCACCCAAGGCGATGGCCTTGGCAATGTCGTCTGCCGTTCTGACTCCTCCACTAGCAATCAGTGTGACCTTGTCTCTGACACCTTCCTTCTGCAGGAACTTGTGGACCTTTGGAATGGCTAGCTCGATTGGCATGGCGATGTTCTTCTTGGCGATTTCCGGGGCTGCTCCGGTTCCTCCATAACTGCCGTCGAGATGAATGATGTGAGCTCCCGCATAGTACGAGCCGACAGCGACCATGTCGACGTCGTGAGGAGTGCTCACCTTCACAGAGAGTATTGCCTTGGGGTTCACGGTCTCAATCCAGTCAAGGTGTTTTGAGTGGTCTTCAACCGAGTAGGTCGAATGGAATGGGAACGGGCTGAATAGGCTGACGAATGGAACCGAGCCGCGTAATTTGGCGACTTCTTCGCCCGCCTTGGCAGCAAGTAGGTGACCACCTAGTCCGGGTTTGGCACCCTGTGCGTACTTGAATTCGACAATGGGGGCAGCTTGGATGGTCTCCTCTTCGACTCCGAAATACCCAGTAGCGACCTGAGTGATTACATTCTCCTTGACCTCGTACAACTCAGGCGGGTAACCTCCCTCGCCTGTAGACATGTAGGAGTTCCAGCGCTTGGCATTCTTCGCTCGAGCCATCATGACGTTGATTGAGACAGAGCCATACGACATTCCTCCACCGTACCAAGGAATGTCAATCCCAATCTCATTCTTGCCGTCAGCGCGGCGATTCAGTGGGATTGCAGTATCAATCAGCTCTGAATGCTCTAGCCACTCTTCCTCGGACAAGAACTGGAAGCCAAGTCTGTCAAACCCTCCGTCACTACTGCCTGTCTTGTAGTTCATGTCAGAAGGAACCTTGCCGGTCTCTGCCATGTACCAAGTCGAGAGGATTAGTTCGTCCGTCCAGCGTGCGTCGCCGAGGGCTTCTGGGGAAGGATACTCTCCGAAGGCACGAGCATTCATTCCGTTTTGCAGCAGTCCTGTGGTCTTGTGGAGTAAGTTTTCACTTGGGTACACTACCTTTCCACTGAGGGCATCAAAGAAATCGGTCATAATCTGAGGAAGTTGCATCAACAACCACCTCCGACGTATCCGGCGATTTCTTCGAAGGCCTCGTCCTCGAGATGGCTTACAAGCATGGAGCGGCCGAATTCACCTCTGAGTCTGCGAACCTCGCGGACTCCCATCGCGCCGAGAATCTCAAGCAGTTGATCTCTCCAAGAGCCGCATAGATTGGTCAGGCGCTGCTGCGCCCATGTCTCGTCGAGGTTCTTCGGCAGCGTGCCTGAGACCAGTGCTCGCTCCCGGAGCGAGCCGTGCGAGCGGCCCTGCAGAGCGAATAGCACCGGGAGGTCGAGAGCGGTCACGTCCAGACCGCTGATTATCGCCTTGGGGACGTGGTCGGCGCCCACAATTCCACCGGCCCCAATCAGTGTGACCTGGTCCCTGCGGCCCTGCTCGATTAGCATCATGTGAGCTTCCTTGAAAAGCTCGCTGACGAAAGTGCCGTCAGAGTCCTCGCCATGCAAGTCAGCGAGCAGGTGAATGACCTTCGCTCCCGCGTCGATAGCATTTGACATCAGGTCCTGCCATCCTTCTTCGAACGCAATTCGGACAGCGACGATTGCGTCGGTTGCATCGCATGCCGCCTCAAAGCCTGAGCAGTCCCAGCCCCAGGGGCGCCCGGGAGTAAGTGTGAGTTCAATCATCCTAGCATTGGGGAATTGGGATGCTCTCGATCCCATTACTGCATCCATTACTGGAGCAACGTATGGCGAGTCGAGTTCTTCTCTCAGCACAAGGCTCGCATTCAAGCATGCGATTGTGTCTATCTCAGCGGCAGTCGAAGCCACAACTCTGGCCAACTCCACTGTCCCCAAGTCGCCTGGTGGTAGGTCGAATACGAATGGAACTTGGATGGTGAACATCTCAGGAGTGGGTCCTGTGATTCTGCCATCTGAATCGAACGTTAGGTGCATCGGCTTGCTTCCGATATCCACGGCTGTACCAATCAGTTCTCTTCCATGGATACCATCCCTGCTGGGTCTTACAATCTCAGACATGTCGGTAAGCATGCCATCGAATCCAGGGCCACCGAATCTTCCTCGGTATCCTTGACCGCGAACGGGGACCATTCCCTTTCTGGCCTCCTCGTCGATGGCTGTGATGTGTCCGTGAGTAGTGTAGGAGTCTCCCAATTCTAGTAAATCCGGGTTAGGAAGCACCTTGACAAATTCCGGATGCTGTACAGCACACCTCATGCATCCGACACAGAGTTCTGGTTTCGGAGCGAAGCCTCCTACTGGTCCGGAGAACACACCATACGTACAGGGCCTCGCGAAGATGACATCGAAATTGGGATCCCAAGGCCGAAAGTAGTGAAGAGTTTCAGTTGCAAGCAGTGTTGCCAGCCCTACTTTTCCTACCTCTACTAGGAATCTGTGAGGGAGTGGGTCAGCGTCCTCGACCTCCTCAGTGTCGATATGGTATCGATGGTAGCTGTCGGCAGTCTCTCTAGCAATCTTTGTAGACTCGGAGC
>CAYMRU010000036.1:0-10560 GCA_964392975.1 uncultured Candidatus Poseidoniales archaeon
CTAGAAATTTACCCATTCCTTTTAGAATTGGAGAACGTTCTGAATTATCAATACTCTTAATCAGCTCTCTATGGCCTTCAAAGTATTTTGTAAAGAAAAACACGGTGGATCACTCTTCACGCTTCCCTAATGGAGTCCACAGAACCTCTTTCTCTCCGGTTACCAATGCAATCCATCTAGAGAGAACAAAGAGCCAGTCCGAGAGTCGATTGAGATATGCTATGACTTCGTCGCGAACCGAACCTTCTCCCTCTTCCTCGCGCAGTGAGCAAGCATGCCTCTCGGCTCGACGTGCAACGGTTCTAGCGATGTGCAGGGTAGCAACCGGGGGCGAGCCTGTTGGCATGATGAAAGACTCTAGAGGCTCAGTATCCTCCAGCCACGAGTCCATCTCACTGACCAGCCGATCACTCTGTTCATTACTAATCAGAGACATCTGCTCAGGCAACCCGTCGGGCGGACAAGAGCACTCCGCTCCGACATCAAACAACTCCTGTTGAACGCGACCGAGCGCATCATCAGCCAGTGAATGAGCGTAAGCCCAGCGCGGTTGCTTCTCTCTGGACTCAGGGATTGGAAACCGATTCAACTCCATTCGAACCATTCCAATCTGGGAGTTGACCTCGTCTATGGTGCCGTAGAGCCTGACTCGAGGATGCTGCTTGCCTACCATGCTACCGTCCAGCATATGCGTCTCACCACCATCACCAACTCCGGTATGGACTCTGTTGATGCGGACCATGTACCCGCGACCGGGTCATTTCCTATCAATCGTGCCGAGACACCGTCGAATCGACATTTCGCAACGCTTCTTCAATTGCCTCAGTCCAAGAACTATCTATCGATTCCCATCCGCCAGCCCTCTCCAACTCAGCCAGATGCTCCCTCTCGGAGTCGGTCTCTCCAGTATGGCGGTGAATCAGAGCCAGTGCAGCATGACTCATCGCATTAATCCAAGGATCCTCCATATCCCATGAGCGCTCGAAATGCGAAATCGCGCCCCGAGGACCGTAAATCAGGCCACGTCGAATCTGTCTTAGCCCCGATTTCGACCAAGAAACACCTTTGATTCCTACAACTAGGCCCCGGAAGGCCAGGTAGATCTCCAAAGCGACTAGAACCGAGGCCACGACGAAAGAGCCGATTTGCTCGGACTGCCCCATCCCATCCCATCTGCCGACCATCAGGTCGATTGCTCCGATGCAAAGAAGCAGGCCACTGAATGGGGCCACAATCACGTCTCTATCGGTCAGAGACATCTGCACTACACCATAGATTAGCCCCAGACCGCCAATGGCAGTGGCGAGCACCGGTGGAAACCACTCACCCACTCCTCTTGGGGCGGTACTCGAAAGCCAAAGCAGAGCGGCCAGAGCTAGCAATAACCATGCGAATCTGCCGCTGATTTCCGGGAACGGCTGATGCCTTGAGTAGTAGAGGACGGCAAGCCCGAGGGCAGCGAAAAGAGAGATCCAGAAAAGCAAATCACTCCTCCTCTGAGTCCTCTCTCCAACCGGGGTTCCAGAAATCTTCGTCGTCGAGCCACGACAGCCACTGCTTACCCTCTGATTCCAAGAGTCGCTCAGCCCTGCGCTGCAATCCCTCGAATAACGCATCATCGACCTCGCCATTACTGCGAGCACTCAGCCATTCTCCCCTGATATCGCGAACCGCCTGATGGCCCAACTCATGGTCGTCGAAATGACTCTCACAGACCTCTCTAAGGTCTTGAATCCAAATCCGGGTTCCACGTAGATGAGGGTCCTCGTCGAGAACCTTCGGCTTACGTTTGAACGGCCACCATCCCATTGCTCTCATTTGTCCCTCAAGTCACCTCTTTTGATGCTTTGCGAATCGCTAAGACACAAACCACCTCGGGTCTTCTATGGGCAGAGTGGTGGTACACGTTC
The DNA here is from genome assembly GCA_964392975.1 of uncultured Candidatus Poseidoniales archaeon. Lineage (GTDB taxonomy): Archaea > Thermoplasmatota > Poseidoniia > Poseidoniales > Thalassarchaeaceae > Thalassarchaeum. The sequence continues at coordinate 1,911 of CAYMRU010000036.1, forward strand.
ACGGCTCCAGTAAGAACGCCGCTTTCAGGTCCGCCATGAGCGACTACGCCAACAGGCTCATCTCATCAGGCACCACTCTGGTTGAGCATAGTGACAAGACCTCCGCCGGAGAGTATCTCAAACAAATCATCCGGAAAGCAGGCGACTCCCGAATCATCCTGTTGATGGAGTCTGGTGAGGAGATGGACAGCATCAACTTCGCACAGACCTACGCTTCGTGGCGGTTGGATCGCTCTGACACCCATCTGGTTATTGGCCCCTCAGACGGCTTTGGAGAAGAGGCGCGAGAGTATCAGGGACTATCCTTGAGTCGGATGACAATGCAACACGAACTGGCAGCAGTAGTCATTCTCGAGCAACTTTACCGTGCCTCTTCGATACATGAGGGCAAGCCGTATCACAGAGGCTAACCCAATCTGAATGGAATCTTCGTGATTGCTAGTTTCGTCTAATGCAAGAATTCAGTGACCGCACGCGTGTGATACCTACGAGCCTCCTTGATACACTCGCGCGCGTGCGGGGGGTTCTGTTGATAAGTAGCCCGAATCTCACGGGGCACTTCGGGGGTCGAAAGATGGAAGGAAGTGAGACAATGAAGGAACAGAGAAAGAGTAGGAACTCTGCAATGGCGCTGGTGGCACTGATGTTGCTTAGTTCGCAGATGTACAGTCTACAGAACTTCGAGCAGGATGATCCAGAGGAATCTGTTTGGGGGCCTGTCGCACAGAGAACCGCATACCAGCAGATGAATCAAGCCTCAGGGCCAGTAGCGGGGGAAGGTCAAGCCCAAACCGCTGCTGCTTTCAACTACTATCAGACACCTTACTCCGATCCCATGTACCACGATCCAGCATCGATATATGGTTGGGTGTCTGACCCCTCAGCGCTTGCCCTCGACCCAAGATACGGCTTCTTCCTTGAGGAGACCAACACCGAAGACCACGACAACGACGGCATCGACGACCTCAACGATCTGGATGACGACAACGACGGCATCGTCGACCTGATTGAGAGATTCGACGGCTGCTATGGAACCGACCCGTTCGACCACGACAACGACGGCACACTGGACGAATTCGACTGGGACGACGACAACGACGGCATCCTAGAGGGCCCCATAGACTACTCACAGGGTGCTGACCCTCGAAATGTCAGTGCCGACAGATTCGTAGTCCCGTCTACTGTCCACCCTTGGACCGGCACTCCTGTTGGTACTGGTTACCGGGTCGACCAGAACCCGATGGACCACGACAACGACGGTATCACTGATGACGATACAGACGGAAACGGACCAGGCTCATACGATGAGGATGACGATAATGACGCACGCATTGATCAGTTCAAGTGGCCTTGTGATTTCGATGGCGATGGGCTACAGGACTACTTCGATACTGATGATGACAATGATGGAGTAGAAGATATTCTGGACGAACATCCGTGGAACAGCGCACTCTCTGGCGACATCAGAACCACTGCTCCTCTTTGGGCCGCATCCGGCCTGTGGTCAGCTGGCCCTAGAACATTCAATGTAATCATCGACAGCGACGGCTTCAATCCAAGCTCATTGACAATCAGTCCCGGAGACACGGTCATTTGGAATAACCTGGATAACACCGACCATACTGTCACGGACTCAAACAATCTGTTCGATACGAACCTAGTTCCGGGAAGTAGTTTCAGTTTCACTTTTGTTACCGCTGGCACATACGCTTACGAATGCCAGATACACCCCGCAATGACGGGAACTATCGATGTTGTCTCGAAAGGCAATTTCGTCGGAAACTACTCGAGTTATGTCGGCGGTGTGGATTACGTAGAGAGAGAACAAGCGATTCACCCTAGGAACCAATCTTACACTTCGATTTTCGATGGTGATTTGGACGGAGATGGCATCCCCAATTTCATCGACCCGGATAACGACAACGACGGAAGTCCGGATTCGGCCGATACTGATGATGACAATGACGGCTTGTTGGATATGTACGATGTTGATGATGACAATGACGGCATTCCTGATACATGTATTCAGACTGACACCAATGGTGATGGCCAAGGAGACTATCCAATAGAGAACGCTCCAATCGGAATCCCCGGTATCGACTGCGAAATTGATTACGACAGAGATCTCGATGACGATCGATACCGACCGATTGACCAAGACTACGATTTGGTTTGGGATTGGCTAGATCCCGATATGGGCGGTACAGCAATTCCGGATAACCCGTTAGTAGACCCTATTCTGAATCCGAACAATCTCCCCTTTGATCTTGATGATGATGGGTTGGAGAACGAAGAAGACCCTTACATGAACTCAACAACCAGTGAAGTCGATACTTGGAACTGCCCCAGTCTGACCAATCCCAACCCGGTTAATTCTCATGAAAACTGCGTTCTGATGCGCAAATCGTACACTGGCAATAATGACTGGGATGGAGATGGAATCAACAATTGGGAGGACGTCGATGACGACAACGACGGTATCCTTGACTGGCTCGACATCGATGAAAACTGCGATCTCGATGACGACAACGACCTGCACCTGCTGAACGGATCACTGTTCAGGGATGACGGCCCGAACAGCCTTGATACTGATATCGATGGAGACGGACTATCGAACGACTTCGACTGGGATGACGACAACGACGGCATCTCAGACTACTATGACCCCGACGACGGCAACTGCGGTATAGTTGACTCAGACCAGACTGACCCATTCACCAGCTGGTCCTACTCTCACGGAGATGGCGACCCGATTGATGGCACGGATGATGGAGGCATCTATTCTGACAATCTAGGCCACACATTCTACTGGAACATGACTTGGATGTTCAATCCATTCACCATAGAGAACGGTTTCGTCCTAGACTACAATGGATACGTCAACGACGCAAACGGTGTGACCAGCGGCAAGGTCCCAGAGATGTACTGGCACGTAATCAACAAGTGGAGCCCTTACAATGGTGACAACTATTTCGACATCGACATCGATGGGGACTCTCTGATTAATGGAATCGACACTGACCAAGATGGAGATGGCCTGCCTGACTGGTGGGATCAAGATGAGGGCAACGACGGCATCCTAGATGTTGACGACATCAAGATGGGAGGAACATTTGACGACGGCACCTGTGGTCCCACCCTAATCTGGGCAATCCTCCTCGGACAACCTTCAGATCACGCCTGCGGGTTAGACTATGCTTGGCTATACGGGTATCCATTACAGGGAGCCACTCAAACTCAGCAGACAATCTATACATCGCCATATAGCACCAGACCCGACTCCGAATTTGACGAAGGTTCCTACAATGGCAGCAACTCGCAGGGACAATGGACCTGCAACAAGAATTGCTTCTGGTTCGATTTCATCCCCGACGACATAGGGCCTACAGCAGCCGTAACTTACGATCAAATCAGAGACAATCGTGACCTCTGGATCGCCTATGTGGGCATCAATTACAATCTCTTCCAATGGAACTCCGATCCGAATGGTAATTTCTTCCCCGATGAGGTTGCGGATCTGATGAATAATGACGTTGACCCTGATGACGACTGTGGCGCTCCTGTTGCGGGCAATATGAATCCACAGTGTATGTTCAACGACACAGCCGACCTCGATGATGACTTCGATTCCGTGTACGACCACTGGGATGTAGACGACGATAACGACGGCATCTGGGACTACTTCGAAGTCGATAGCAACGACGACTGGGATGACGACTACAACACCGAACCCCCAGGCTCATTCTTCATCGGAACGAACTGCGATGACAACGACGACGATGGTACTGATACCGACCCAGATGATGACGGCTGGTTCCAAGCCGTCTGGGATAAGGGAGCACTGGGTCAGGGACTACTCCATCCAAAGTACTACGACGTCGACAACGACAACGATGGCGTACCTGATGCTGAGGATCCTGACGACGACAACAATGGAGTGTTGGACTCTGATCAGGAGTTACTCTGCTTCGTTGGCGAGGAACAGTATCCGTGGGATCACGATAACGACGGGATACCCGACTGGGCTGACAACGATTGGGATGCCGATGGCATAGTGAACACACTAGAACTCGCCTCGTCCACACCGTGGATAACCCCGTGGGACCATGACAACGATGGCCTGAGGGACGACATCGATTTGGATGATGACGCAGACGGTATGAAGGACGAGGACGAAGTGATGCTTTGGCCTTCTAGATTCGACTCTGAGAGCACCAATCCATGGGACCACGACGACTTCGGAAACGGCTCGGGGATAGCCAATCCATCAGACCCCAATACCGGACCGGACGCGATTGACCAAGACGATGACACTGATGGCAGGACAGACCTCGATTGGGATCATCTGGAAGAGGGATGGACTTCTGATAATTGCACTAACGGTGCAGAGTCTAGCGATTGGGATCATGACAACAACTGCATCGCCGACGAGGACGACAAGATTCCCACCAGAATCTCAATGATTGTGCCACCAGTTCTATGGCTGGACAGTAAGTTCCCAGCGAAGTTCAACGGTACAGTCAACTGGCTTGACCCTGTTCAAGGGATGTTCATGCCGGCCCCCAATCTACCAGTTCAGGTCCATATCGAATGGACTAGGAATGCAACCTCTGCGATTGAGACCATCAACGTTCTGACCAATGAGGATGGGGACTTTGAGGTAGGACAGTTCCTATTCCCTGAAGATATCCACGTGGGCGACAATACCACCTATGTCGTGTACGCTGAAGTCACCGAGATGTTCGTACATGACGGTTCCACGACTATTCCGGTACCGGTTGAAGTCCGTGCAAACACCACCATAGACTACGTCGCTTGGACCTACTTCCGCAGCGATGAGCAACCTCTGTTCGTGGACTTCAAGGTCCATTACACAGCAGATTGGGAGAGAGGGATATTCAGCAACCGATTGACGCACGCCCCGGTATCTTTCACTATCAGTGGAGGAATCTTCGGCAACACGACCCATCCAACCATATTCGATGGCTACAGTTACGGGTATCGAGCGGACCCAGGTGGTTGGATTTCACTCACATTCGTTCAGTCCAGTGGAATCCAAGGTGTCTGGAAGCAGGTACAATGGAACTCCACAATGGACAATGGTCCCGGCATGGTTCCAGGGGGTTACGAGGAGATTGTCTGGAACAACTTCTCCAAGACTCACAACGTAGTCGGCCGCTACAACTACTCAAACACCAGTTTACCAATTGGGGATTACTCATTCATCGGCTACTCCAGACCCGACTTAGGGGCTGAGTGGCCATGGCCTTATCTTGAGGGCTCTGACACCGATAGTTTCGCAATCAGATCGATGCACAGGATGTATGTCGAGGCCGAGATAATCACGCCTTCAATCCGACCAGTCTACTTCTGGGACTCCACTCAGTTCACCGGCTCGTCATTCGGAGCTTGGAGAGCTCTGTTCCACGCACCTTCTCTTGCTAATGCTGGAATTTCTTTCGCCGAAGCCAGTCTAGGTAAGCCTTACCCGATTCTCTGGGATGGCACCCCAGAGGGACTGACTGGTCAGGCCGCCACCCTCCGACCATTCCTTTCGTCAAATGGGACTCATTGGTTTATCGCAATGCAGAACGGCGGCGATTTCGATGTGCCACCGTGTGGACCTGTTAATCCACTCGACCCTGATAGTCCAGTTCGATGTGAGATAGTTCCTGAGATGTTCACCGGTGAGGAACTGCGAGTCATTGGTTCAGTGTGGAACCGAACCATGACGCCTTGGCCCTTCGATCCTATGGCTCTGCAAGTCGACGTCGACCGCAATGGAGTATTCGCAGGCTCACAGGAGACTGGATTCGCCCGCGTACCTCAGATGGTCAACGGCGAAGCCAGATTCGACTACAACTGGACTTGGTACTCACAGTATTCAGCTGGTGTATTCGGTATCAGAGCCGATTTCACTAACTCGAACTACTACTTCACCGGGAACCAGACATCCGTACTCGCACCGACCGGCGCTTACGTCAACGTCTCGGTGATCGGTACTACTGACTTCCAGTTGAACAATGTCCCACGCCTCTATCGAGGCCAGAATGCAAGCATAGAGGCGAGGCTGATTGATAATGCGTACCAACCAGTTAGGGATGCACCAGTCAACTTCACCTGGTCGGCTGATGGCACAAGCAGTGTTGTTGTTACCGATCAGAACGGTGTGTTCTCAGTCAATCTGACTATCGATGAGCAGCATGAGTTGGGCAATTTCACCCTGAGTTACTCGTATCCTGGCGACCCGATTCGTCAATCGAGTTCGTCCGAAATCAATCTCTGGGTCGTCTCCAGAACCCTAATCACTCTGCAGAGTGCCACATCAGGAGCATTGAGCGGTGGGGATACATGGGAGATTTCAGCCCAGATTACCGATGATAACCGTACCCCTGACCCGACTTTGTTTGATCCAGGACAGGCGTTGGACGGATGCGGGGAGAATGGAGGAGAGGTCCTGATTATCTTCGAGGGAACCGATTTCGAAGATCGAACCCACAGGCAGATTGTAGAGACCAAGTGCCCGAGTGCCGGTTCGATTTACCACGATATTTCCTTGGATCCGCAATTGCTACGAGACGATCCTAGTTCATTCCTACCTGACGGCTTCGGCCCCGTCAACGTGATACTCAGATTCGGTGAGAACCTCCCTAACGAGGGATGCGATCCGATTGACTCTGAGATGCTGACTACTTCGGGTGCTTGGGATCCCTGCGCACAGAAACTCAACAGCGAGCACTACCGAAAGGTTCTGCAATTCAACACTGGAGGATTCTATCTGATTGGACGTACTAGCCTCTCTGTAGACGACCAAATTGTCTACACTTCTGAGATTGACAAGAACACAGGACAGCCGATTGATAAGCCGATGGTGGTTACTGGCCAACTGCTAGATGAGTTGGGAGGGAACCTGTCATTCAGGCCCATCCGTGTGGAGTATCAGATGCTGAACATGGAGATCGGCAGTCAGGTCTGCATTCCAGGTATGACGGATGGCAACGGCTTCTTTGAGATAGTCTGTCCACTCACTGGAGTAGAAGCAGGCCAGGCCATGGTCACAGTCTCCTATGACCCATACGAGAGTATGGACAACTGGAGGTACAAGCCTTCCAACATCACCAAGATCTTCCCGGTATTCTCCAATTCAACCATGCTGATTCAGGAGGTCGGCCCATTCAGGACTGACGTGGACGCATACTCCTTCGCCAACGGCTCTGTGTTCCCTGTTCTGTACTTGAAGGAATCATTCCATCTAGAGGCATTGTTGACCCAGACTAATGGCAATCCAATCGGAGGCAAGTGCCTGAATATCTATCTCGATCCCGAGACCAATACTCGGCCTATCGCCACGGCCATCACGACCGATGGAACCGGGGAGGTAGACTGGTTCTCAGGCGACCCGGAGGACAATCCGAGCCGCAGAGGTGTCGAGCCCAATGGTGATCAATTAGAGGGATTCAGGACGATTAGGGTGGCCTACGAGCCAGACAAGGAGCTCCCCGGAGGATGCAGGGCAGAGACCACTCCTGTTGTCAACGGGTCGTTCATGGACGTAGAGGTGCTAGTACGCAGCAGGGTGGACATCCTGCTCAAAGACCAGTGGTCCAGTTCATTGGGTTATCAGTCAGGGGACGAGATTACCGGCGCGGTGACCATACTGCGCGACCGCCTCGACCTCTCAGTTGAAGGTCAGACCGTGGTGTTCACTTCTCAGTACTGGAATGGTAATGCATGGGTCACAGGATTCCCTCCGGATTACAAGGTGACCAACGAGCAAGGAACTGCCAATTTCTCATTCATCTATTCTGGAGAGAGTATACCCGGCGAGCTTGAATGTGGATCAACTGAATCCGCACCTTGCGCCATTGAAGGAAGATGGCGAGTTCTAGTGCACTTCCTCGATACTCAGTTCTTCGTCGAGGAGTTCCTGAACAGTACCCCGCTTATTTTCCTCGGCGATGAACCGGCGAAGGAGCAGACCAGCTTCTTCACCGCTAGAGTCACAGTCGTGCTGCTGATTGCAATTTCATTCGCCCTGCTGATTGGCGCGATTATGTATCGCAACTATGCCGAGCGCCGACGCATTGAGGTGATTCGTGGAATCCTGACTGACTCACTGATGTCGCTGAAGGCTTCCAATGATTACATCCAGACTATCTTCAACTGCTACAAGGACCTAGTCCGCTTCTTCAGAAGCAGAGGCGCGATGAAGAAGGTCTACGAGACCACCAGAGAGTTTGAGGACGCGATCAATGCGATGCTTGGCGGAATAGCTCCGCCTGAGGACTTGGACGAGTTCTTCTCTATCTTCGAAGAGGCGCGTTACTCCGACCACGAAATCGGTGCCGACCAACGCGATAGAGCAATCGCTACCCTACAATCGATTGTCAATCACCTGACCGCCTCTCTGGGAGATTCGATGCTAAGCAGGTCGTCCATCAACGAGGCGGGCATATACGGCTCTGTAACCAAGGCCGGAGAGTTCGTGGACTCCGAGGGTGAGACCAGACTAGCCGGTACTGACGAGGACAGCCAGAGCGATGGTTTCCGAATCTGATTCGGGCCTATTTTGGGCCTGATAGGGTTACAGCGGAGCCTTTCGCCCCTATGGGGCGTCCCGCAGCATTCATAACACGGACTCAGGTGGCCG
>CAYMRU010000037.1:0-10194 GCA_964392975.1 uncultured Candidatus Poseidoniales archaeon
ATCTCTTATGCTGCTGACGAGGAGGCCATTCACGAGGGTCTGCGCAGGTTGAAGGCGTGGCTGCTCGATTAGTCACCTTGAAATCGGCAAATCGACGAGGTCTCTCTATGGGCGGCACCGAAGCGCGCGGCGGACACGTGGTCCTCGACTACACAGGATACTCGCCGCCCGTCGAAGGTGACGGTGATTGGATGTTGCAGTTGTTACGAGATTGTGTTCACAGGGCTGGAGTAAGAGAGGTCCACTCCCACGTCGCCCAGTTCGACGGAATCGAGAGTCCGCCTGGCTTCGCTGCTGTCGTACTAATCGACGAGAGTCATGTCAGCGCGCATTGTTACTCCGATAGTGGTCTGCTCGCAATCGACATCTTCACCTGTGGCGGCAGTGATCCTTCCGCTCTTGCAGATGACATTCATTGCGAGATTCTTGAGGCGGTTCCCGGAATCGAGTTGTCGGGAAGGAAGATGCTCGACAGATTCTGAGGTGGGTGTTTGTCAGTGCGTGATTTCATCGAGAGTAATTACCGACACTTCAACTCCGGAGCACTCGCTGACTGCGCAACCTCTCTGCGCTCTTTCCTCGAGCAGGATGGTCGTCTGATGGTGACTCTTGCCGGAGCTATGTCAACTGCTGAGATCGGTAGAACACTCGCGCCTGCAATTAAAGCGCAGCGAGTGCATGCAATATGCTGCACCGGGGCGAATCTGGAGGAGGATTTGTTCGGTCTGCTTGCTCGCTCGAGTTTCGAGAGTATAGCCGACTGGAGGGAATTGACTGCCCAAGACGAGACGGGGCTGTTTGAGCGAGGGATGAACCGAGTCACAGATGTGGCTATACCTGAAGAAGAGGCTATTCGAGCGGTCGAGGGAGCACTGATGTCCCTATGGGAGGATGCTGAAGCAGCCGGAGACAGCAGGTTCCCGCACGAGTTCTTGTACGACTTGTTATTGCATGGTGAGCTTGAGTTCGATGGTAATCCCGAGCAGTCATGGCTGATGGCAGCAGCCGATGCCAACCTGCCAATCTTCACTCCCGGTTGGGAGGATAGTACACTAGGCAACATCCTCGCTGCTAGGGTGCTCGACTGTTCACTGAAGGGTCCGGGGATAGTCAAGGGCGGGCTCGAGGCTATGCAGGCCCTTGCCGATTGGTATCGTGAGGATGACTCACCCACCGGTCTGTTACAGGTTGGAGGAGGAATTTCAGGTGACTTCGCTATCTCCGTGGTGCCGATGCTGAGACAGGATGCCAAGGTGGATGTTCCTCTTTGGGCTTGGTTCGCGCAGATTTCCGAGTCGCGACCCTCGTACGGAGGCTACTCGGGTGCTCCTCCAAATGAGAAGATTAGTTGGGGCAAGTTATCCAAAGACACTCCTCGATTCGTAATCGAATCGGATGCGACTATCGTGCTGCCACTCTTGTTGGCAGCGCTAGAATAGGTCAGCGTAGTTCTCGCACTGCTCGCTGATTCGAATCAGTTGGTTGTACTTCGCCGTGCGGTCACTTCTCGCCGGAGCTCCAGTCTTGATTTGGCCTGCGTTTGTGCCCACAGCAAGGTCTGATATCATGTAGTCTGATGTCTCGCCGGAGCGGTGGCTGATGATTGTGGCAAAGCCTGCCAAGCGAGCCATTTCGATTACTCGCATAGTCTCGCTCACTGTGCCAATTTGATTGAGCTTGATGAGAATCGCATTGCTAGCACCCTCTGCAATCCCTTTCGAAAGTCTAGTCGGGTTGGTCACATACAGGTCGTCTCCGACCACTTGGACTCGATGGCCCTCTCGGGCGGTGAATTCGGACCAAGCCTCCCAGTCATCTTCACCGAAGGCGTCCTCAAGGGATACTATCGGGTAAGTGTCGAGCCATGACGAGTACAACTGGCCTAACTCGGAACCTGACAGCACACTGCCATCGATGTGGTAACCATCGTCGTGGCAGAACTCCTGAGCAGCGCAGTCCAGTGCGATGGAGACTTGTTCTCCGGGGGTATATCCCGCTCCGTTGATTGCGCTCAGAACCAGTCTGAGTCCGTCCTCATTTCGAGGAAGGTTCGGGGCGAATCCGCCCTCGTCCCCTATTCCTCCAAGTAGTCCTTCTTCCTTGAGTACCGACTTGAGTGAGTGGTAGATTTCCACGCCCGCGCGTAGCGCATCGGGGAATGAGTCGAAGCCGTGCGGGACCACCATGAACTCCTGGATGTCTACGTTCGACGCTGCGTGCGCCCCGCCGTTGAGGATATTCATCTGCGGCACGGGGATGCTGCTTGGCCCGTCACCCGCTATGTGCTGCCAGAGTGATCCAGAGGCGGCTGCCCTGAGACAAGCCATCGAAACTCCTAGCATCGCATTGGCACCCAGTCTGGCCTTGTTCTCTGTTCCATCGAGTGCGACGAGTGCCGTATCGATACCTTCCTGATCGGCTACATTCATTCCAATTAGAGAATCACGAATCTCACCGTTGACGTTCGCTACCGCAGAGGAGACCCCTTTGCCGGCCCATTGGTCACCCCCATCGCGCAGCTCAATCGCCTCGTAACTGCCAGTACTGGCACCCGATGGAACCGCTGCGCGCCCTAGCAGTCGACCGTCTACGTAGCAGTCGACCTCAACTGTAGGATTGCCACGAGAGTCTAGAATGGCGCGGGCCGAGAGGTCGCTGATAGCGCCACTCATTGATGCGGCGACCTGCCATCCGCCTCTCAAGGTTGCGATGGTGTGAAATCACGAGTTGAGCCAACTCAACCAGTGAGCCACACGGCTCTGAACCTCTGGTACTTCCATCTCGGAGCGACAGCAATGCTCCCAGCAAAGTTGCTCCTCGGTAGGAGAAATAGAGAACAGTTCAGCACGGAACAGCACACCATCGCGCTCACTGCACTTCTCACGGTTGTCGTCGACGAAGCAGTGTAGAAGGTGCTTGGGGAAGTGCTGCATCTTGCCGTTCGAGGGGGAACATAGCATCGCGCTCCTCTCTAGGAAGAGTAGCGAGTCTCCAGTGCATTTGTCAACCTCATGGCCAAGAATCTTGGTCGATGTCAGCAATGAGGCGACATCGACGTTGTACCACTGAGTCTGAGATGTGGGTATGTCCAGCTCGGAGACGTCGTCGAGGTACTCCTGTACGCGGAGTTGGCCCGCTGTCTCCTCGCCCGACATTGTTCCTGGATTTACGCCATCCCATTTGAACGCAACTTTCGATTAGTGGAGAAAAATACTACAGAATCCGGAAAATACTGTGAGTCGGATTTCACACATCGAGCACTCAAACTACAAATAAGGATCTATTTTCGGCGCAACCCATGGTTGAGGTAGACAGTCTTGACAGAGCCATCCTAGCGGTATTGCGCGACTCGGCGAGAGCGCCTTTTGTTGACATCGCAAAGCAGGTCGGAGTGACCGAGAGAACGGTCAGGACACGCATGCGCAGGATGGAGGGCGATGGTGTCGTCCGAGGCTACACAATCAGAGAGGCGGGCATCGGGCTGACCGCCTTGGTCAGACTCAAGATTGGTCCTGGAACCGAGATTGGGACACTGGCAGGAGAGTTCTCGACATGGCCTGGTGTCGAGTGCGTTTACGAGGTTAGTGGGGATGCTGATCTAGTCGCTGTCGTCCACGTCGATGACACGGTTGCACTGCGAAGTCTACTCGATGAGATGTGGCTTGCTGCACCCGGGGAAATCAGCTCAACTCAGACCGAATTGGTCCTCGAGCAGTACTAATCACGGCTTGCGCATAAGATGTCTGTGATAGGCCATAGAGCCGCTGACGAAGCCTTCGTAGACAGGGGATCCTTTGATTCCCGCGAAGGTCTCGAAACTTCTCCTGACGGACTTGGGTACATTCTCCTCGATTGCTTTCATCTTCTGCTCGTTGATTTCATCAAGGGCTCTGATGACTTCTTGTACGACATCGCTCGACTCGACTATCTCAAAGCCCTTGGACTCAAACAGTGCAGGCAGTGAGGCCATCGTCTCGGAGTCACGCAGATCGGTCCAGCAGAACATCCCGCCCGGTCTGAGAACACGGTGTGCTTGTTCTACGAAGGCCGGCATATCACCATAGCAATGCGATGATTCGACATTGTACACCACATCAAACGACTCGTCTTGGAAAGGTAGATCTTGGGCGTTACCTTCGATGAACTCTAGATTGGTCTGGTCGGAATACCATCGCTTGCAATGTCCTACAGCCTCGGGTGAGAAATCGACTCCTACCAAGCTGGCCGGAGAGTGTGTCTTGGCGATCCAGCTTGCTCCTCCACCTCTGCCTGAACCGACCTCAAGGATCTCTCGTCCTTCAAGGTCGACTCCTCTGATGTTCATCGAGTAGAGTTGGATGAACATCCTGTTGGGCTCATCCTCAACTTCGAGTTCTGGACCATTGCCGTCCTCGAAACCGTAATTCATGAATCGGAACTCAGATTGGTCATTCGCTTTGGCGAGTTTCTGGTACCACCATTTCCACATTCGATTCTGTATCCCGCCCGGTGCGAATCGCAGCACGGTGACGAAGAATCTCGCGGGCAGGCCCATCTTTTTGGGGCTCGCCACGCGCATGTGTCACCTACATCTTCCACTTCACAGAGCAGCCGATGCTGTCCGTCCTCTGGACGGAGACGGAATTGCCGGCTGCTATCTCATCCATGGCGTCAGACAACTCTGAGGTCGAAGCATGAGATGGATCACGAGGGGAGTCATCGAGACGGCCGCGGTAGACTACTGTGCCTGCGGAGTCTAGCATGTAGAACTCGGGGGTGCGCTCTGCACCATATGCGCTAGCAATCTCCTGACTCTCATCATGCAGGTATGCGTAGCCCATGCCACGATTGGCTCGCTTGACCATGTTATCCCACGAATCCGACTCGTAGTTAACTGGGTCGTTGGAGTTGATTCCGGCGAATCCCATGCCGCTGGAGGCTGCCTTGGCGGAGATGTACTCGATTCTGCTTTCTGAGCCGACAACGTAGGGACAGTGGTTGCAGGTGAAGGCGATGATGGCTCCGTTCTCTCCCATTACATCGCTCAGACTCATCGAATCTCCACCTATCGCTGGATTAGCGTTAGGCAGTTCGAATTGTGGTGCTGCATCCCCTGGTTCTATCCCTATAGGTCCCGACATGCCCCTGCGGGGTGATGGGAAGCAGTTCAACTCTCTGCCTGCGGCCCTGTGCTCGGTGGTCCGGCCGAATCTCTGCATTCCTCAAGCCTGCGGCGAGCTAAGCGGTGTTCAGGATCGATATCGAGTACCTTCCTCCATGCCGCCGCGGCCTGCTTGCTGTCATCAGTCTCATGTAGAATCGCAGCTATCCTGAGTCTGGCATCGATGTGATGCGGGTCGTTGGCGGCTGCATTCTCGAAGTCAAGTTTCGCATCGTCAATCCTGCCAAAGTCGAGGTATAGCAAGCCGCGTTGGTACCAAGCATCGGAATGTGTTGAGTCAATCTGTAGGGCGGCGTTGAGAGGTTTCTCAGCCTGCTCGGATCTGCCTCTGGCGATTAGACAGGTTCCAAGATGGACAAGCGCCATGGTGTGCTCTGGCCTATACTCCAACAGAGTTCGAAGTTCGGTCTCAGCGTCGTCCCAATCGCCATTACTCATCTGTATCTCGGCTCGCCTCAGGCGAGCGATGTGGAGCTCAGGGTATGCAGAGACTAGGTAATCTGCATCGTCCAGAGCTGATGCTAAATCGCCCTTCAGAAGAGTAGCAGAGCAGCGATTGAGTCTGGCTCGGACGTGTTCGGGTTCACTCTCGATTACCTTTGAGAATAACGATATGGACTCTGTTAGTCTGTTCTGACGCGCCGCAATTAGACCCCTAACGAATGGAATCGAAGTGTGATTGTTGAGAAGTGTGGCCGCCTCTGCAATCAGTGTATCAGCCTGCTCGAGCCGCCCTAGGTCGAGGCAGAGTTGGGCCTCTTCGAGAGGGATTGAAGGGTGCTCGGGAATGAGTCTGCGAGCTCGGGTCAATGCCACCTCGGCCTCGTTGGGCGCCCCTTGGTAGCGAAGTGCTCTGGCTCGGCCCAGCCATGCGAGACCGTTCTCCCTGTCTCTTTCTATCGCAGCATCGAAGGCGACCATTGCATCGAGTAGGATAATCTGATCGTGACTGCCCATGCTGTCACGGTGATTCTCCGAATCCAGCAGATGCAGTCTGCCATCCATCACATGCATTGCAGCGCTGTCCCAGGCCTCAGGGGGAGCTTCGTCGAGGACCTTGCGAGACCAGTCAGGAGAGTCTGCTCTGAGCAAAACCAGACTCAGTCTGGCGCGAGCCTCTGTGTCTTCTGGGTTGGTCTCAAGGCGCTCTTCTAACACGGCCCTAGCCGCATCCAGTCTTCCAGTGTTCTCGAATACTTCTGCTTCTAGCAGAACTCCGTACTCGCCGAGTGCGCTAGCCCTGCGGATGCTCTTCAGGGCCTCCTTCGTCCTCTCCTCATCGGCTGAGAGCAGTTTGGCGTGAAGTAGCCATGCCTCGCCGTTGTCGGGATTGGTCTCTACGGCTTTCTCCACTGATTCAAGCGCGACTTGAATCTCGCCAATCAGCAGTAGCCTTGCCGCGCGCTCGAGCCAACCCGAGGATGTCTCAGGATCCACTTTGATAGGGTCAATCTCCGCGTTGATCTCGCGAGCCCTGTGGACTATGTCTGAGATATCGGTCTGGGAAAGAGAGGTGTCGAATTCCTCGCCTATCGCCTCAAGTCTGAGTTTGTTGCGATCAGTCCTCTCGTCGTCGGTCCCCGTCAGCAGCAGTGCCTGCTCTTTGAGGACGGGTACGTCGTCGGGCTCAACCGCCAGTAGTCTCTCTAGTGTGCGATCTAGCGCCTCGATATCTCCCTCTTCTCGGTGAATCGCTGCAAGGGAGCGCAACGCCTCTGCATCCTCTGCGCTGAGGCTGTGGGCTCTCTGATAGAAGTCGGAGGCTCGCAACTTCCGGTCGATAGCATGGAACAACTCCCCCATCCTGCGATGCTCGCCGCCATTCAACTCAAGGTCCTCGGAGCGCATCTCGGCCTCGTTGAGTGTGGCATCGAGACGTTCGACCAGTGGCAGCAGCCCTGGTACGACCTCCTTGTTGCCCTCATCGTCGGCAAGACCCGGATAGTGGACTAGGATAGTCCTAGCAGCATGGGTGGCTATTGCCACCGCCTCACTTGAGCTGACGTTGATTTCCTGCTGAAACAGCAGATCCTCTGCTGACTCTAGGGATTTGTGGGCATCTAGAAGACCTTGGACTTCGGGGGTCTCACTGAGAACTGTATCGACTCCTCTGGACAATAGGTCAAGACGTTGGGAAGTGTCTGACAGGTCGCCCTGAAGGGTTCCCATCTTCTCCCTCATCCTCTCACGCTGACGCAATACAGCCTGATGTCTGAGCCATAGAGTAAGCAGGGCCATCCCCAGTAGGGCGTAGGCAGCAATCACACCCATTGTGGAGTCTTCCATCCGTCCGCAGCGGAACTGCGCGACTTTTGATGGCTTCTGCGAATTCAAAGGCTGACGCGGTCATTGTTGGCGGGACTATGTCCCGCCGAAAGACCGGTTAATCGTTCAGGGGTTCTCTGTCGAGTACGCCTGCACACCGCCCTTTCGGGTGACTGTGCCCACGGAGGTCCCTAGCACGTTCTCGATGCCGGCTCCGGAAGCCAGATCGAAGATGCGAGCGGTTACCTTGCCGGCGAACACCAGACCCTGAGCATTCTCTGATGAGTTTAGCGCGTTCTCGAGGCTGCGAGCCCCGATTGGATCCGAGCCGGTTCCGTCCTGTTGGACGATGACGGCCTGGTTGCGCTTCAGGCCATCGAGCATCCCTGCCCAGGCCTTGATCTCCTCAGGTGTCTCAAGAGCTTCTTGCCCACGACCGACCGAGCGGTCGTCGTCGATCTTAATCTCCTTCTGGATTCTAGCGACGACTTTGCCGGCAGTCTCCTTCTGGGCCAGTGCCTTCGTCACGACCTTCATCTCGAGGTGCTCGACCTCTCGACTGGTCGGTGCGAAAGCGACGTGCGTCAGCGAGTTGCCGAGCGTGCCACTGATTTCCATCAGCAGCAACTTTCCGCCGCGGTCACCGTCTAGGAATGCGGTCACCTTCTTCTTGCCCTTGGCGAGCTCTGCGAGCTCTGGCTTGATTCCCGATCCCATGGTCGCAATTGCGTTCTTGATGTCGTACTTGAGCAGGTTCCGAACATCGTTTCGGCCCTCGACGATGATAATCGCCTCGGACTCGTTGACGTTTGGTCCTGCAGTCATTCCCTTGTATTCCGATTCCTTCTCCAGATTCAGTACTGAGCGAACCTCATCGAGGATGTTCTTCGACTCGTCTGCGCCAGAATTTACGATATCGAGCAAGAGCTCCTTGGCCCTGTCGATTACCGTGTCCTTCTTGGCTGAGCGAACATTCTCGATTTGTTTCACCTTGATGACTGACTTGCAGGGTCCAATCCTATCGATTGTCTCCAATGCTGCGCCGATCACCGCGGTACTGACTTGGTCAATTGAAGAAGAGAGTTGAATCTCCCCGTTCACCTTGCCCTTGTGCTGGTGAAGTATGACGTCGACGTGGCCGATTCTTCCGGTTCGCTGCAACTTGCGTAGTTGCAGCTCCTCACCGAGGAGTCCCTCGGTCTGACCGAAAATCGCCCCCACGACGTCCTTTCTCGCGACTGTTCCGTCAGTGCGGATAGTCGCGTGTATCACGTATTTTCCTTCATTTGTCATTGTGTATTCTCCTTAGGCTCTCGGCCCCACTTTCGGGGCCTCGCTCCCGGTTTTCGCCAATCGGCGGTTCGGTGGATGGGCGCAAAACGCCCGCGAGTGTGGCAGAGTACCTGCAGTTCGTGCGACTCGGGTCTCCTTCATGAACGCTACTGTTTGACAAATGGGTGATTATCGGTAGAGAGTGGTTCGCGAGGCATTAAGGGACCCGGCGATAATCGCGACGCATGGAGGCGGGCTTGAGCGATTGTCTTGAGGTCTTTCGAGGAGCCACTAGATTGGCCCTGCGAGACGGTCACCTCTCGAATGGTGAGAAGCGCCTGTTGGTCAAGCTCGCTCATGCCCTCAGATTGGATGAGGATGAGCCGAGAATGGTGTACAATTCCGTGGTGGGAGGCACGGAACTGGACCCTGGCAGGCAGTTGGGGGGCCAAGAGAAGATGATGGTGTACGAGCAGGTGCTCGAGGCTGTCCTGATTCACACCGACAGGTCCGAGGATGAGCTCATGCTGGTAGCATACCTACGAAAGGCGTTCCAAATCAGTGATTCGGAGCATCGAGCCATCACTCGCAGTCTGGACCGTCAATTGGAGCAGATTATTCATCGCAACGTGCTACAGGACTTCCGCATGAGACTTGACGACACTATGGAGAAGATTGGTGGAATTTTCGACCGTATTGGGATTCAGATTTGAGGTTTGCATGACTCAGACCGAAGCGCTTGACGAGTTCCTTGAGAGCCAGTCTGCGAAAATCCACCGCTCCGACCGCAAATTGGCAAAGATGGTGCGTGAGGCCTACCCTATCGGAGTCCCGGCGTTAATCATGAAATCGAGTACGGACCGGTTAGGTGAGTCTGCCGGGTACGAGTTTCATCTCGGGACCCCCGATGAACTGCTACGCAGACTGGCATCATGGTTGCTGACCGGAGCAGGAGCGGATCAACGCGCTCTCCTACGTCTGGTTGGTCGTCTGTGGGTGCGTCACGGGCGCGAGGATGTTGCTCTCGCAGCTCTGCTGCTAGCCAATCTAGATCACGCCTCCTTGGGCTCGGAACCATGGCAGGTGCTATCTTCCTCTATCCGAGAAACCGAGCCTGCCGAGGCCCTGCTGCTAAGCATAGAGGAGTTACTCAGGGCAGGTAGAGAGATTCCCTCAGACGAGGTTCTGACTGTATGGTGCCAAGCTAGGTCTGTGGACGGTCATCTCGCTATACTTGTGGCTCATGCAGGCTCGCTCAAGGGGCAAGCGCCGAGCGATGCATTATTCGACGCACTAGCCTCAGTCGAGATTCCTCCTGACGATTCACTCTTGGGCAGGATAATGCACAGGCTGAGTGAAGCCCGAGCGTAGGACTGATGTTGGTTGACCACGGCGGGCTGCCATGAGCAGTCGTCTGCTGCCCTCCGATGACCCGATTGCCGAGCAGGTTCTGGAGTGGACCATCCAGCGCGATGCTCAGGACATTCGACAGTTGA
>CAYMRU010000038.1:0-10008 GCA_964392975.1 uncultured Candidatus Poseidoniales archaeon
TTGAACCTGGGTCTATTGGACCCAAACCAACAAGCATTGGCCGGACTAACCCACGGGCCCGGAGTCCTCTCCACTAGAACCGCTGAGATGAAGGTTACTAGAGCCAAGACCAAGACTCCGAGTCCTTTCTGATGAGTACTCCCTCAACTTCTGCGCTGCCTAACACCTGTTCCGCCGTCGGCTCCTCAAAGCCGTGCTTGTGGAGTTCATGCGTAAGTGATTCCAGTGTCAAAGTACCGTCCTTAGATGTGGATTGGCGCATTATCCTTCGAATAGCCTCGGGACCTCCTCTAGATATCTCCGCCTTAGATTCGGACCTGGCCTCTTGCGAAGCTACCCTTGATTCCACCTCTTGTGCTATTCCTTCAGGAAGATTAGATCTCGCAACTGCCTGTGATAGCTCATCGGGAGATTCGAAGAGTTTGGATTCTGTCCCCTGTGATGAGCCACAATGCGGGCATGAACGTGCAGCGCCACGAGGTGTCCCGTAAGCGCTTCCACAGGTGCATCTTACGAGCGCCCAGTGACGTTCCATGGCCGAACCGTGGTAACGGGGTTCAATAGGTTGTCCCGTGAAGAGGAGCAGTTTAGGGGCCGGGTTGATGTATACTGCCCCCTTACGCGTTGCGTGCAGAGGATAAGAGTCGCAATCGGGTGGCTACTGGCTATCATATTCATACTGATGTCAGGTAGGTCGTTCGCTGAGACTGGCGAATTGACGACCGAAGCATGGGGTTTCCTCCTGCTCACTCCGTTGGCACTCGCTTTGGCACTGAGCCCCATTCTGCCTTGGGAGGTTGCTCAGAGCAGTGAGTCAGAGTGGGAAGATGAGGAAGATGAATCGGAAGGGTCAGATGTTCCGGATCCTTCGGAATCGGGGTTTGATGTGCCGGTTCTCTGACTATGTCAGTCTCAGAGTCTCTAGGTTGGCGGGAGCGTAAGTCTGCACCCTAAACCGTTCTCTCAGACCCTGACGGAATGCATTGCAGGTCTGCGGATCGCCATGATGGCAGATAATCTTGCGAGGCGTCGGATTCAGAGCCGAGACATAATCGAACAACTGATTCCTGTCTGAGTGTCCGCTGAATCCGTCTATGGTGACGGTATTGCATCTGACATCGATCATTAGAGTCTGGCCGCCATCAGAAAGAGGGACTTGTGGATGCCCCTGTTGCAGACGCCTGCCTAGAGTGCCGGATGCTTGGTAGCCGACGAAGCACAGTGTGTTGCTTGGTTCGGGCGCCCAGTGCTTGAAGTACTCCACAATCGGACCTCCAGTCATCATCCCGCTGGTTGCCAGCACGATGCAGGGGCTGGGATCGAGTAAGATGCTCTCGCGCTGCTCCCTCGAATCCACCTGCTTGAACCATGGAGAATTGAATGGATTCTCGGCCCCTCCCTTCAGCATCTTTCCTCTGAGGTCTCGATTGAGGAAATTGGGGTGACTCGAGTGGATCGCCGTTGCCTCTGCAATCATTCCATCAAGCCAGACTGTGACAGGTTTGACATCGCCCGATTTGAACAACTGATCTATGGCGATCATGACCTCTTGGGAGCGACCTACAGCGAAGACAGGACAGAATATCTTGCTACCTCTGCCCAGAGTGTCTTGAATGAGGTCCTGTAGCTCTTGGCTAGCTTGTTGCCGGCTGGGCTGGATATCTTGAGGGCCCCCATAAGTGGACTCGATTACTAGGGTCTCGACCTTTGGAAACCTGACAGTAGCAGCATCGAACAGCCACGATTTCTCGTACTTGATGTCACCTGAGAAGAGTAGCTTGTGCTCTCCTTTGCCCTCACCGATCTGCATGTATACACTCGAAGAACCGAGGATGTGCCCGGCGTTCTCCATAGTCATCTTGATGTCAGGTGAGATATCGGTCTTGTCCCCCCAATTGACATCCACTATGTGCTTGATGCATTCCTGTATGTCGGCCTTGGAGTACGGTGCCTCGTTGCCTTCCGCCTGTGCCACCTTGATGTAGTCAATTTGCAGCAGGGTCATCAGGTCACGCGTAGGAGGAGTGCAGTACACGGGCCCCCTGTAACCGTACTTGAATAGGACCGGGAGCATTCCGATGTGGTCTATGTGGGCGTGTGTAATCACTATCGCATCGAGGTTGTCGAGCGGGAGTAGCTCTGGTGCTGTGAAGAAAGGCTCGACCTCGCTGCGATTGGTGGTAGGCTTGGCACCGCAGTCTACGAGGACCTTGGATTCGTTAGTAGTCACGAGGTGCATTGCCCTGCCGACTTCACGATACGATCCAAGAGCGGTTACACGCACCCATGATTCACCGGGTCGCGGAGGACGGTATATCCTGGTCCCAAACTTTCTGAATAGTGACTTTCTCTCTTCGGCCATCTCCTTGCGGAAACGCCTGATGTCGTGCTGTGTGCGACTCTCGATGGCTGGAGCCCTGACTACATCGACGAGCCATCCAATCTCATCTCTCAGTGCCTTGATGTTGGAGCCCTTTGGGCCAACCGCAGAAGATGGATCGTCACACTCAAGGGTGACTTGGCAGATTGCCGGGTCCAGCCAGGTCTTGCGCAGTTTGGCCTCATCGGGGATGAATTTGAGAATGGCGTCGTGCACTTCATCCTCGTCGGCCAGTAAGTCTGGGTGTGGGCGGATTACTATGCGTCGCTTCACCGCCTTTGCGATTCGCACAGTCAGATTGTCGCCTGAACCCGCGAAAGCCGAGGGTTGGTCGGTGATAATCGAGATTGATCCGGCTTCCAGATCGACTTCGTAATCGATATCACCGGGTACCAGTTTGGATATCTTCTTCTTTAATTCACTCAGTGTAAGTCGCATTAATTTCACCCCATAGTGAACTCACGGTAGCGCTGTCACCCGAAAGGGCGTAATGGCACTAGGCCGGGAGTCTATATTTCGGACAGAAGGCCGGAGACTTCGTCCTCTGAAAACTGCACGAATCCGTCGTCTGCAGTGATTACTGCAAGGTCCATTCCATTGCCGCTCGCTGCGTCCCTCTGGGCGGAAGCCAGCAGGGCCTTGGCAGCAACCTTGAGGGCCTCGTCCTGAGACATACCCTCAGAGAACTGGTCCTCGAGCACTCCGTACATGTACGGGCTGCCTGAACCAGTGGCGCAATATGCGTCGGGAATAGAGCCTCCTGCGGAGTCTATGCTGTATACGCTTGCGCCTGAATCGTCAACACCGACGATGAGTAACTGAACATAATGAGGGCGGCCGACAAGGATGTTGGCAGTAAGAGTCGCTGCTCCCTTGACAGTCATCGGCTTGCCGTGCTTGAGCTCGTACAGGCGCAACTCAGCGGCAAGCGTACGCGATAAGGACTGGGCATGGCCCACTAGGCCTGCTGTAGTGAGTGCTACCGAATCAGAGATCTTGAACAACTTCTGGACGCTCTTGTTTGCAATGAAATGGCCCATTGTCGCCCTGTGGTCGGCGCCGACCACGACTCCACCGTCGAAGGTGATACCTATCGTGCTCGTACCTGTCTTGACTACGTCGGCGCTCTCGTTCACGATTTCACCTGCTGCTGAACTCCCAGCGAACATGTCTCGGTTCAGGACCCTTATCAATGCGACGGGATTGCAGACTGGATTACGTCGCAATGGCGTCTAATCGTGATTTGCGATGATGTTGGACCGCAGAAGTCAAGACGGTGCTCAATAGCGCCCGGTCATGGCCAGAGGAGGTGGTGATGAGCCTCGCTGGATAGAGATGCCCAGTGTAACCGATGCTCCGAGTTTCGACCTGGAGCCTGGCCAGAACTATCACGACCTCGCAGAGCGCTATCCGGATGCGCCTGTACCAAGGGGAATCAGAGATGCAATAGTGCACAGAGCCGTTCTGGATGACATTACGGGAGTCTCAATGGTGATGGATTGGGCATCTGACGGGGATCTTGTGATTGTGGAGATGAGTAATCTGCTAACTCGTGAACTAGAGTTGCAGACTGCAGTCGAGAGGATTCGTGATTTCGTCGAGGACGATATCTCAGGAGAAGTGGTCAGGTTGGGCGATACCAGACTGCTGCTTCTGCCAAATGATTTCGAGAGTGTCAAAGGTCCTGAGAGTGGCCCTCCGACGTACTACTGAGGCCAATATGGAGAGCACTATTGAGCAACCTTGTCCGGTGTGTCACTCGGCGAGTGGCCTCACAATGATTGCACACACAACTGAGATTCCTTATTTCGGCGAACATACTCAACTGACAGTGATTTGTGATTCCTGTGGATGGAAGCATACTGATTACATCCCTGCCGAAGGCCGTAAGCCCGGGTCTTGGAGCCTACAGATAGACTCCGCCGAACATATGTCCACGCGAATAGTCCGCTCGGGCTCTTGCACAATCAGGCTTGTCGAACTAGACTTGGAGGCCTCTCCTGGTGGGGCCTCCTCGGGATATGTCTCCAACATCGAAGGAGTTCTGAAGAGATTTGAAGAAGTCATCCAGACTCTCCAGAGAGATGCTGAGGAAGATGTCTTGGCGAAGTGTGCTGAACTGCTAGAAGAGTTGGGGCGCGTCAAGACTGGTGAGTCGAGGCTTGAATTGCTGCTCTTAGACCCCTTAGGACACAGCCAAATACTGCATGAGGAAGCTGTAACGCGCGAACTCTCTGAAGAAGAAGCGTCAGCTTTGGATTCGGGACCTATGGTTCCTGTGTTCGATTCCAGTGATCTAGCCTAGAGGGCGTCTGGAGCGAGGAACTCATCCAACCTGTCCGACCACATCTCTCTGCGCTCAGCGAGTCCCTGCAACCACTCCCATGCCTTGTCAATACAGACTTGCTTCATCTCGCCCGCAAGCATCCTGCCGCTCTCGTACTCCGACTTGAGTTCAAGCAATGCATCGTCGTCGGACTCGAAGAAGAACTGCAGGTACTGAAATGCAACGTCCTTGGAGCAGTCTCCACCCAATCGGCGATGCTCCTCGATGGTGGGCTGGCCGCCGCTGAACGATCTCTTGATCTTACGTTCAAGATCCTCGAAGGCTTCGTCCATGAATATCGTCGTCTCGGGTTGTGAAGACGACATCTTGTCACCTGTCAGCCCGACTGCGAAGCGGTGGTAGGTCGAACAAGGTGGCATCAGTCCCATCCCGCCCATCTCACGTTCGAGTGCGAGTAGGCACATGCGGATTCTCGGGATGTCTTCGGTGCTAGCGCCCGGGATCTCTAGTGTGCCGTGCTTGTTATTGGCGATTTGATCCGAGTAGCCAAGTGGCGAGAGTGCCGCAGTGAGGCGCTTGAAAAGAGCCTGTCTGGCGTCTGCATCCACCTTTCCAGCCACAACTCCAAGGGCGCTCTGGTTACTGTCCTGAATTGAAAGAGCCACAGTCACACCTCCCTTGCTACGGGGCTTGACATTAAACCAGTGAGTCTTACCGGCGATTCCACGAGTCAGTCGGATGTGAGGATCTTGGTCAATCCCCACAGGCACGACAATCGGCCTCAGGCCTCCGAACTCGTCAAGCTGTGGGTGGATGATGTCGCCGACTTGCACCAAAGGAGCCTGAACATGGGCGAGATTGGTCTCGCCCTCAAATCCGTAGATTGCCTCAAACTCGGATAGATTTGTCCTGCGACCAAGGGTGAAGGCAAGCCTCTGAACTTCAGGGCGAGAGCTTTGGAAGTACACATTGGTGCCCTCGGGGTCGAGTCCCATGGCAGCATAGTTTAGCACGTACTCCTCGATGGCGGTTTTCCTGCCAGTTTTGAGAGAAGTACCTCTTGTTGCAAGTGCTTCGAGGTCTGCAACTGTAACCGTGATATCAGCTCCTTGGTCTTGGAACCACTTTACTTGGTCAATCACCATAGAGTGTCCCAGATGCATCCTTCCGCTCGGCATCAATCCAGTCAGTACACCGAAAGGCTCGGAGCGTTTCATGCAGCCGAGAACGACATCGAGATCGCGATGTGCGAATACGATTCCTCTGCGATGTAGCATACTCGGATTCGGGATGCTTGAGACATCTACCGAACCAAGTCCGAATTGGTCAATTATCCTAGCATAGTCTTGCGACTGCTCAGACGACCACGGGTCGATGCGGCCTCCAGCCATGCCCCTTGGCCAGCGATTCCCTCAATCAAGGCATCGCCGCTCTCAGGCCTCAGAGTGCGACCGTTAGACAGAATACGGCATACCGACTCGTGGAGCCATGGCGGTAATTCATTGCCTTGGAGCCGGGTTGGTGGGTGCTTGGGTAGCGAAGCGACTGGCAGCGGCTGGTCACGAGATTCACGCCTACGATTTTCAACCACATCGTGTGATGGAGGTTGAAGGGATAACAGTCCATCATTGTGATGTAGTCGAAGATTTTCCCTCTTTCTATGAGAACGGCAATGTGGATATGGTCGTAAATATGCTACCTGGAGATATCGGGCATATGGCTACAACCAATCTAGCCGAGACGACCTTTCGAATAGTTGACCTGAGTTTCAGCAAGTTCACGCCCGATAGAGATGATGAGAAGGCTCGTGATTACGGTTCGACTATCCTGTGGGATGTCGGAATAGCCCCCGGCTTGTCGAACATGCTTCTAGCAGTTGCCGACCGAAGGATTGGGCCATTGCAGAAGGCCGAAGTCTGGGTAGGGGGGAACCCTACAGGGCCATTCGGCGAATGGAAGTACATGGCCCCATTCTCTCCAATTGATGTAATTGCAGAGTACACTAGGCCCGCCAGAGTGATTCGCGAAGGCGAGGAAGTTACTCTGCCAGCATTGAGCCAGCGGCATATGGTAGATACCGGAGAACACGGGGAGATGGAGGCATTTCTGACTGATGGTTTGCGTTCAGTATTGAAATCGATCCCAGCTGTTGATATGTCCGAGTACACTGTTCGCTGGCCGGGCCACATACAGAAGTTCATTGATACCAGAGACTCTGGACAATTGGACGAAAATGAATTGATTGGACATTGGTCGTACAACCATAAGATACCTGAATTCACATGGATGAGAGTCAGGGCAGAAGGGAGTGGGGGAGAAATTCTCGAATGGGAAGTAGAAGACCATGGAGGAGATGATGGGCATTCAATGGCTAGAGCGACAGGTATGGTCACGGCTTGTTGTGTGGAAGCATGGTTGGAAGATCCCGAAATGCTACCCTCAGGAGTTCATGCGCCTGAAGCTTTGGGTGACGATGTAATCGAAAAAATAGTTGAGACGATGAGGGCAGATAGAGTTCGAATCGAAGGTCCTGAAATCAGGTAATCACTGAGATTCGGCATCCTTCCTGATGAGATATCTGATAGTCACCGGGGTTGCTATCAGAATAGTCAGTGCCAGAGCCGGCAAAAACCATCCATGTTCGATTCCTGCAGGCCTCTCAATTAACCATGTAAACACCAGTTCAGAGTCGACGAAGTCGGTAGTCCATTGGAATAAATTGATCGTATGGTGTCCGACAACCGTGACGGCGTGATGGTGGTCGTTGAAGGTCATCATCGGAGTGCTGTGATATGATTCGGGCTCACTCTCAAGCTCTATCGTGAGATTTGACCCGGGTGCTTGAGTTAGCAGAATCCCTCCTTCGATCTGCCTCCAGCCGACTTGCAGTTTTCGAGCATCTGGGGGAATCTCAGGATATTGTTCGCCGGCCGAGTCGTAAACGCCGGATACTTCGGCATCGAACTGCAGCATGATAGTCCCGGGCACCGCCCAAGTGCTCGCGGGCTGAGAGGTAGAGGTGATTTGTGAGCCTTTGATAGGGGCAACTATGGATTGGCTGGCGATACTATGCAGGTTCCACTCCCCCCACGTGGTGAACCAGTATGGTTGCTCCTCTAGCCAGGCGATTGCATCCTTGTCCTCTCTCACTTTGAGATCGTCTATCCTAGCCCTCCAATAGATGCTAACGAGTGTGTCTTCCTCAGCGGATTCAATTAGAGACGTGTCAGCCACCCCCTTCTCAAGACTGGCACCGTTCCTTGTGACCATAATCAGACCCTTGGGGACTTCGCTCAGCATATCTCCGGCAATCAGGAAGCCAGCTGAAGTCAACTGCTCGGCTGTCGTCTCATCGAGGTTTTGTCCGGGAATGCCAAAAGAAACAGGTGCAATCCCCCATCTGGAGGCATTTGTTCTCTGCATCAGATAGTCCCTGCAGGCCTCGATGACCCAATTCTCCTCTACTGTAGAGACGCCTTCGTAGCCATGACATCCAAACTCGTCACCGTTTTCCAACCTCTCAGGCCCGATTATGTTCTCCAGCCAGGTATCGTCAGACCATTCTCCAGCAACCGTAGGAGCGCAGGTCGACACTAGCAACACAGCTAGCATGATAGTTGCCGGAAGTAACCTGTTGCTCATGCTCTAGGGCAATGGTAGGCAGACATAAACTACTGCTTCCGAGTAATACAATAAACATCCTTGAAACCGGACACAATGTGAGTGAGCTCAGTCCGGAGTCGCTAGATTCGCTATCCGCTGCAGTCAATCTAGAGGGAACAGGTGAACAGTTTCGCTCTCCACCTCTATACCAATTGGTAATCGCTGCACTAGCAACCTCGATTCGTAGTTTTACCGATGTCAGGTTCCACGGACTCTCTAGAATTCCTCGTAAGGGGCCTGTGATTGTGGTCAGCAACCACATCTCCAACCTCGACCCGATATTCATGGTGCAGGCGGCCCGCCGCCCAATCCACTTCCTTTCAAAGAAGGAGAACTTTGAGAGCCCCATCAAGCGATTTGTGATGACTAGTACTGGTCAAATCGAAACATATAGGCAGACTGGAGCGAGGGATGCACTAGCCCGAGCGGTGGATGTATTGAATGTGGGGCTCGCTCTGGGGATTTACCCTGAAGGAACGCGTAGCCGCAGACGCGAACCGCCATATCTACAGGAGGGGAAGACAGGTATCGCTAGGCTTGCAGCACGATTCCCTAATGTTCCGGTAGTCACGATGGTGATGATTGGGACGCAGAATATGATGAGTCCGGGAAGCAAGATAATCAGGCCATGGAAGAGAGTCGAAGTCAAGATTGACGAGCCAATCACCTTTGCCCAGTGGGCTGCTTCCGAACAGGGAGGAGGGCTGTCGGACGGCGACATGGAGAGACTGTCCGAGTCCGAAGAAGAGATGGGCGCACTGTACCGTAGATTCACTGACCAACTGATAGAGACTATGCGACTGATGGGTGCGCCCTAGTGGAACCTCAGCCGCATCCTTGATGGACTATCGACGCACAGCACAGCAAGCCTATGCAGGAGTATCTTGATTTTCTTCGTCGCATTCTCGCTGAGGGCGAGCAGAAGGGAGACCGTACGGGAACTGGCACAATCTCCGTTTTCGGGCACCAAATGAGGTTTGATTTGTCTGACGGATTCCCCGCTGTGACTACCAAGAAAGTTCACTGGCCTAGTGTGATTCATGAGTTACTCTGGTTCTTGTCAGGAGATACAAATGTCAGTTACCTCCAGGAGAACAAGGTCAGAATCTGGAATGAGTGGGCCGATGAGGACGGTAACCTCGGTCCAGTCTACGGCAAGCAATGGAGAAAGTGGGAGGCAGATGACGGGACTGTCGTCGACCAGATTGAGAACGCCATTGATATGATCAAGAACAATCCTAACAGTCGGCGCATCATAGTCTCGGCATGGAATGTGGGTGAGCTCGAAGAGATGGCACTAATGCCGTGCCACGCCTTCTTCCAGTTCTACGTCAACGACGGTAAGTTGTCCTGTCAACTGTATCAGAGGAGTGCTGATGCCTTCCTAGGAGTGCCATTCAACATATCCTCATACAGCCTTCTGACTTGTATGATGGCTCAGGTCTGTGGCCTCGAGCCGGGTGAGTTCGTCTGGACTGGTGGAGACTGTCACCTTTATCTCAACCACCTAGACCAAGCGCGTGAACAGGTTGGCCGTGTACCACTTGAATTACCCACTTTGAGGCTCGACCCCAGTGTCAGGTCGATTGACGACTTCACCTACGAAAGCATCGAGATAGAAGATTACAACCACCACCCGCACATCTCTGCCCCGATCTCTGTGTGATGTGAGCCTATG
>CAYMRU010000039.1:0-9881 GCA_964392975.1 uncultured Candidatus Poseidoniales archaeon
AACCGAACGCCTCGAAGGGCAGGCCGCTCCCCTCGTAGAACTGCATCATCCACTCAACAAAGTGCAGACGCACTGTGTGGATGTTCGGGCTGAATACGCCCAGCACCAAGGCGAAGAGTTGTACGAGCAGCCAGCCGATGAACATGATAGGCAGAAGAACGATGTCCATCGCCGATGCGTGGCCAAGATTGGAGAGCGTGTGGGCCATGCCCTCGTAGATCATCTCATTCCCGGTCGCTGCAATCTTCACGCCCACTACCCCGACTGCAAATAGCCTGACGTAGGATACCACCTTAGGTAGCATTCCCAAAGACTCGAGGACTCCCATCGGGATTCCGATTCCCCAACCCATCTTCTCGTAGTGTGCTAGCAGAACCATCACCATCACGACACCTACGCCAGTGATGGCGGCTCCGGGCGTCATCAAGTCGGACGCAGACTCCACCAAGAAGCCGTAGGCGAAGATGAATCCGCCAATTAGGACGGCCATCCAGGAGCCTTTCTCAAACAGCGCGTCGACGAAGCCGTGCGTCTTGTAGATGTCACGAAATCCTAGGACGAGTCCGAGGAATACGTGGATGACGCCCATGTAGATGGTTAGCAGTATTAGGTTCTCAAGGTTGGATGAAACCCTGTGGAATGGGTAGGCGAAGACGATGTTGAGGGGACCTTCCCAGACCCAATAGAACTCACCACCGTTCGGATACAAGTTGGTCATCCAAGCCACCCACCAGGGAGAGTGTGCATCTTCCCAGTGGTAGTGTCCGTGCGTAGTCCCGTCAGGCAGGTACGCGGCCTCGCACTGTGCCACACCTATGATGTGGTCAATGTCGCAGTGCCCATGCGGCAAGAACTCGAAGCCGGCGAACTCGCCGTAGATGTAGCCAAATATCACTGTGGACAATCCTATGGTGAACAGGAATCCCCCGACATTTCTCATCACCGGGTTAATCGGGAAGCGCCTCCAGATGAACCAGGCCATACCCATTACAGCGAGGCCGTATGCCATGTCTCCAAGTATCAGGCCGAAGAATAACGGGTAGGTGAGGAAGATAAAGAAGGTGGGGTCGATTTTGCCGTAGGCCGGACGCCCCATAACATCGGTGAGCATCTCAAACGGCTTGCTGTAGTTGCGAGAGGAGAAAGCGATTGGTGGGAGCTCGGACGGATCCTCGTCATGGTGATGGCTGCTGTGCGATGGCGGGGTGAACTTCTCAATGCTGACATGAGTGCATACACCGGACAGTGCTGCCTCGACCTCGGACTCGGTATCAGAACGAATCCAGCCATCGAGCACGAAGGCGTGGTCGCTAACCGCAACTCTCACCGGGGCGGTCGCAATCTCGAGATCCCTCTCCAGCAACTCCATTCCGCCAAACAGCATACCGCCGTTCGACTCGGACCATTCAGACAGCTCGGACTCGAGTTCCTGGGTTCTCCCTTCAATCTCGGACTTCCTATCTTGCAGCTTGAGTATCCTGTCAGAAGGAAGTCCCTCTGATTCCGGCACTGAGATAGCCTGGAAGTCCTCTGCGGCAAGCATCTCCTGGACTGTCTGAGCGTCCTCGTTACGGCAGAACACCGCCACTACGGAAGATTTGCCCGCATCACTGCTCATGTGGATGGCCGAGTCTCCCAGCCCGGCTAAAACAGGTCTGACCTTGGTAAGCGAGGGGACGGTGCCGATGAATGCTGTCACGCTGCTGTATCCATCCATAAGATCGAGCTCGAGGCTGAGGGGGGCCAGCAACTGTAGCACCTCCAGTTCCTCGTCGATCTGCGAGGACTCTGTGCCCAGCGCGTCCAACTCATCGAAGCACTGCAGGGCAATGTCCACGAGCTCGTCGATTGGCCCTGAGAGAGTTCGGCGAACCTCGGGAGCGGGGAGTAGTTTCTTCTGGTCTGCGGCCTGAATATTCGCAGCCGCGCCGCGCATCTTGGTGAGTCGTCTGCTAATCTCCTCGGACTCGTCAGATGGAGTTCCCATGGACAGGCCCTCCTCGGTGCTGCTGTAGTCGTTGATGTGCACCATCGACAGGCCTGCGACCACATCAATGGCAGTCTTGAGATGATCCCGGGTGCCAGCGGCTACCAACCGGGACATGTCCTCAGTGGTCAGCTGGCTCATGTTTCACCTCGTAGGCCTCAGGCGTTGCGGAAGGCGGAGATTACTGCGTCGGCAGCCGACTTCCTGTTCTTCTTACCATTTGCTGAGACCTCTTCCAAATGGGCATCGCCCTCTGCCGCGACTTTGTCTGCCTCCTTGGCAGAGGAAGTGCGAGCATCGCTGATTATCGAAGAGGCTTCGTCATCAGCGCTCTGTCGTCCTGCAGTGATTGTCTCGGCCGCCTTAACTCGGGCGTTTGAGATAGTCTCTGAGGCCTTGGTCTCGGCCTTGGTGCGGATCTTCTCCGCCATGCTCTCTGTTTCCTTGATGGTGCGGAGTACTTCTGCTCGTCCCATTGTGTCACCTTCGGTGACACGCGCGAATGTCGAACAGTATATCACTTTGACCATACGATTCCTTCGTTAATTTGCAGTAATTCACCGGGATTCAACCAAATATGTGAGGGTTCAGCGAGTCGCATGGACGCCGAGCGAATAGGGGAGGCTGACTGGAACGAACTCCAGCAGAATCTCGAGGCTACTATTCCAGTTTACGACAAGGTCAACAGATTCGCTACTCTGGGCCAGGTCTCTCGCTGGCGCAGGATGGTCAGAGAGCGTCTCCCCAAAGGTGGCAGAGTACTCGAGATAGGATGCGGTCCGGGGAGTTTCGCAGAAGATCTGCAAGGCGGCGATCTAGTCTGCCTAGACCCGATTCCCGAGATGCTCAGAGTCGCTGAGGATAGAGTAGGGGAGAAGAGGCGAGAGAGGGGAGATTCGCCTGTCGAATTCGTCGAGGGGACTGCTGAGGATCTTCCCTTCGATGACTTGTCCTTCGATGCTGTCTGCTCGCTGTTCTCATTCAGAGACTGGTTCGACAAGAGGGCTGGTCTCGCAGAGACTCTCAGGGTGCTCAGGCCGGGAGGCGTGTTCGTAATGGTTGAGCCAGCGAAGGCCAATCGGCTGCACGGCCTAATGGGGTGGCTTTGGATGCGTGTCTGGGTATCGAGCTATGCTAGGCTGTTCTACAACTCCAAGAGCAATCCCTGGAAGTGGTTGACCAAGACCTACGCTAGCTTCGGGACCACCAAAGACTATGTCAGAATGCTCGAAGATACTGGATTTGAGCAGGTGTCTGCCAAGCTGATATTTCCCGGTATGGCGACTATCTGGCAGGGCAGTTCACCTGAGGCTGAATAGCGACCTGCAGGTCACAGCCCTCCAGATGAAAGGCTTGGTCAGCCTGTTGAACATCAGATTGAGGAGCCAGTCGGGTGAGCGAAACATCAGGCTGCCCAACTTGAATGCGAGTTTCGAGTTCCGCATCACCTTGCCCATCTGAGCATCCCATCTCGCTTCGTACTGCTCCAGTGGAGTCCCCTGAGTCAGATGCTCGGCCACCACTTGCCCGGCTATTCTGCCGCCAATCATCGCGATTGTGATTCCAGCTCCATTGGAGGGCAGAACCATCCCGGCTGCGTCCCCGACCAGCAGGTGATTTCCCTTCACAAACCTAGAGATGGTACCGGACATCGGAAGTGAGCCAGCACCGTGGAAACTTATCTCTCCTTCGTATCGCGAGAAGAACTCCTTCGAGTACAGATTCAGACTCCTCCCCTTGGCTAGCCTCCTCTGGATTCCTAGGCCGATGTTGGCCCCACCCTGCTTGGGGAAGACCCAGGCGTAGCCGCCCGGGGCAACGGAGCCGAAGTGCAACTCGAGAGCATTTTCGAATACTCCATCCATCAGCACGAACTTGACTGGTATGTTCAGCGATTCCACATCCCAGTGGGACTTTCTTAGGGGATCGTTATGCCCACCTGCTCCGATGATTACCTTAGCGCTGTACTGCGAGCCATCTGCAAGTGTGACTGTGTTCGATTCTACCTCGGCGACGCGGGTTCCCACGAGGTACTCGACTCCGCTCAAGCGAGCCAGTTCGACCAATTCCTCGTCATGAGCTACGCGGTCGAGTACGACGCCTTCGAACGGGTACCTCAGCGGCTTGCCTGAGGGCGGTACTAAGTGCATCTCTGTTGTCCTTAGTGAAATCGCGCCCTCGGGCGTTCGCAGCAGGTCGTCGATGTCAGGGACATCCGGGCACAGGCGCCTCATCTCGTCATTGCTCGGAACAAGTTCACCGCACTGTAGAGGCGAGCCGATTGGGTCTCTGCCGTCGATAACGAGAACCTCGGCACCTCCCTCGGCGGCATAGCGAGCTGCGGTGCTGCCGGCAGGCCCTCCTCCGATGACTATGGCGTCCCAGACAGTGCGTGTGATGGACATGGGCTCAGGCCCGGCGTCTCTCGGACATCTTTGTCAATTCTGCCATTAGAGTCCTAGCCCTAGAATTTGGCAGAATCTCCAGAGCAGCCAATGCCCGCTCGATGTGGTTCTCAATCAACTGCCTGACATATGTCAGCGAGCCCGCTTTCTCAATGAGCTCGGTGAACTCTCCCCATCTCTCGTCGCTGAAGTTCTTGAGAACATCGGTGAAGTGCTCGTAGTCAGATCCGTGCAGCATAGTCAAGGCGTGGATGATTGGCAGAGTCATCTTGCCATCATGGACATCAGTTCCGCGGGGCTTGCCCATCACTGGGTCACCAGTCAGGTCGAGTAAATCGTCTACCATCTGGAAGGCTCTACCGAGTTCCATTCCGAAGTCCTCCATCGGATTCACACAATGCTCAGCTTCGGCAGCTATAGCAGCACCCCAGCAAGCGGAGGCAAAGGGCCTTGCCGTCTTTCCGTCAACTATCGCATAGTAGTCCTCGGGAGTGGTGGACAAATTGCCTATGTGCTCCATCTGCAAGATTTCGCCAGTCGCGATTCCTCCACAGGTGCTAGCGATGCGTTCGACCACTCGGTCATCATTATGTCCGCCTATTCCGAAGCCTAGTGCGAACAGGTAATCTCCAGCGATGATGGCGTGTGATTGAGATGTTGTCGTGTGCAGAGTTGGTTTGCCTCTGCGTAACTTGGACTGGTCGTTGATATCGTCGTGTACTAGGGTGGCCGTGTGAATCAACTCGCCTGATAGGGCCAGATTGAACGCCTTCTCAAGATCCTCACCCCCGCAGGCCTCGTATGCCAGTACAGCGAGTATGGGCCTATACCTCTTGCCACCGGCCAGAAGAACGTCACTGACGAGCCTCATCACGGGGGCATCGGGCATTGACAATCTTTTGTGTACGAATTCTTCGAGAGCCTCTTCTACCTCATAGCGACGCCTCTCAAGCTCCGCCCGGGCGCTTATCTGGTTGAGGGAGACCATACCACTCGAGTCTGTTGACGAGGGTCGCCTATATCAACAAGAGTACACGCCGGCCGTACGGGCACGTTACGTGTCCCCCCGGGAGGTGGACGAATTGGACGAATTAAGACTCGCCATAATCGATACTCCCGACTGTCCAGTTACCTCTCAGTTTGAGGATTTCGATGATGAAGGACTCATTCTTACTAGTGTCCCTGTCTCAGACTTAACTCAAGCAATCGGTATGCTATCCGAGGGCAATGCGGACATGTTGGCAATGCCAGCAGAAATACTGCACGGCAGGCAGATAGAGTTGCTTTCTGCAGGGTGCGAAGTGGTCGGGGCA
Source organism: uncultured Candidatus Poseidoniales archaeon (assembly GCA_964392975.1). Taxonomy (GTDB): domain Archaea; phylum Thermoplasmatota; class Poseidoniia; order Poseidoniales; family Thalassarchaeaceae; genus Thalassarchaeum. The sequence goes on from CAYMRU010000039.1 coordinate 5,706, forward strand.
CGCACTCCTCGACGCCCTAATCTGGTCCTAGTATCTGATGACAAATTGGGCTATCAGCCTCGACATGGCATAATTCTGGCCGAGTCTGCTCTGGTACGCAGGCAACTGAAACGTGCGAGAGGTGGGCTCAGAGTCCTGAGTCCTACTGCGTTTGCTTCTATTCGTAATCAGGATAGCCCGGAAGGTGACAGTCTCGAGATTGCAAGGTGGATGGAGGGAATGAGAGAATCCGGAGAGATTGAGGGGTACATCGCTTCGAGAGCGGTATACGACTCAGTGGGCTCTCCAGCTCGCCGACATGCTCTGTTGCCTGACCCCAAAGACAGAGGTGGCACTCACTTCCTACCGCTGCCATATGCGGATCTCGTTATTCTAATCGCTAGAGAGCGATTCCCGAGCAGCATCTCAAAGCGCTTGTCTGAGTCCGAGGGAGAGACCTGTTGGTGGATTCAGGATCAGTTTATTTCCGGGCTAGATTCCGAGATGCTGGAGCGAATCGGCATCCTAGTCAGGCATCGCCAAGTCAGATCGCTAATGAAGCAAGCAGAGGAGCAGCGGGACCTCACGCTCGAGCAGGCATGTCACGATCCCGAGGGAGAGGTCACCGAGGGAGAGGTGCATGTCGAATTCAGAATTGAGGTGCTTTCACGAAACGGGCGGCACACCATAGGGCTGGACCGGGTCATCAAGCACAGCAAGTTTAGGCACGCTACCATTTCTGCGATCAGAGACTGGGAGGTCTTGCTGCAAGAAGCATCCAGACCGGTCCCCAAGGACTTCTACACCGACGAGGAGGCTCCTGCCTTCATCGACCTCAAAGAGTAGCGGCTATTTCTCAGGACTGCCTCAATCCACAGCGCCGGGTTGTGATTTGCGCAACCGATATGACCTCAGGGCTAGCGAGTGAGTCCGTAATGCTGGACATAGAAGTCGATAGGTCGCTTCTCGATACACTCTATCGGGGTCGTCTGATGGAGCTCAGAGACAGGGCCGAGGTTGAAGGGTTTAGCAAGACTGGTTCTGTCGAAGTATTGCGTGCTAGGCTGATTCAGCACCTCGTTCTAGTGGAGATGGACCTGTCTTGGGAGGGTATCCAGTCACTGACTCACAAGGAGGCAGGGGCGGTACTGAAGGTGTTCGGCATCAAGTCATCAGGCTCTCACAAGGAAAGGAGGCAACGGCTCTGGTTACACCTGAACTTCGACTCCCGGCGTCTGAGTGTGGAACATCTAGCAGACATGGAGAGAGACGAGTTGCATGAGTTGTGTCTTCGACTCGAATTGCCGCTTACGGGCACTAGGACAGTGTTGATGGGTCATGTCGCAGGAGTTCTGACGAGTCAGGGCAGAGGCTGGGGTAGAATCAAGCGGAGCCTCTGGAGGTCTGGCATTCCTGATGCAAAAGCAGAGTCTCCTGAGGACGAGGTCGTTGAGGAGGATGAGGAAGTTCTCGAGGCCGATATTGTCGAGGAGGCTTTCGAGGAGGCATCTCCTATTGCAGTTCTAGAGGATGCCAGAGACTTGATTGTGAAGGATGTTGACAAATCCGATTCGAATGTTCAAGGGGCTTTGTTGACGATTGGTGCTAGGGTCGAGGAGTTGGAGAGAATGATCGGGAGTATACTGAGAGGGCATTCGGGGAACTGGGGCTCCACGGAGGAAGGTCTGTTGCTGAGGCTGGCTGAGCGACGAGGATGGCCTTTGGATAGCGAAGAGGTTCAGTCTAGAGTCATCTCTGTGGCTACCAATATAGCCGAGTCGAAAGGGGCCAGTATCGGCGAGGGAGTCAGAACTAGAATCGATGCTGCCGCTACGATGACAAGGGTGAGAGAGCGGATGCAATACGCCGATACGCTAATCGAAGATGATTGATTACTCCGGGGCGAGCTGGAAGAAGCCGAATCTAGGCTCCATGACTTCGCCTTGGTCTCTGGCCGAATCGATGGCATCCTCGGCGGCTTCTCTTGAGTGACCGGAGTTGACCAGTGCGGCGACTATGTCATTGTAATCGACTCCCTGTCCCTTATCTCTTGAGCGGATTGTTTCGATTATCGCCTCGACTGCATCCGAAGGTTCCGCAGGGGTTTGCGCGGCTGGTGCCTCGGGTGTTGACTGCTCGAGAGTAGGAGTAGCCTCTGGCTCGGGCTCTGCCTCGATGACACTGGTCTTGCCGGTTGCCGTGGACAATGCCTGTAGGACACCGACATGATATGCCTCGGGGTCGAACTCACCGTAGTGGCCGCGTGCGAGAATCAGTCCGTCGATGAGGTCGGATGGGACTCCCGCTGCCTCTAGAGCGGCTGGAGTCAAATCACTCTCCAGTGAGGCTGCATGGGCATCGATACGCCTGAGGGTCGCATCCGCGGTCTGCACTAGCCAATTGGTGTAGCATTCCTTGTCGATGATTGTGAATTCCTCAGCCCTTAGAGAGGTGAATATGCCCCCGTCTTCAGTCTCAAACCATCTCGCCTTACCGACAAGGGCGAGTAGGAATCTGTCTCCAGTTTCGTAGCGCGCCATCAACTCCTCGAAGTCAGGGTGGAGTTCTGGCTGGAATGAAGCGACGTTGAACAGGTGGGTCCCGGTGGGGTCTCTGATGTGAGCGGAGTAATTGGGGCCGCTCTCACCCTCTCTACGCTCAACTCGGTCGATTACCCCGCAGACCAATGCCCTGTTGATCTTGGCACCTATCTTGGTGATGATGAATGAGGGGTCGTACTCTCCTGAGCCCTCCTCGGGCAAGGAAGCGTCCCTGTACTCGTTAGCGAAGATTCTGATGGCGCTCTGGCGGCCTACTCTGAGCCCTTGCTGCATCACAGTATCACCCCCCAACGCTGGATGACCTCGTTGGCAGCATCGTGTGCTGAAGTCGTGTCATACTCGACTTCGTCGGCCAGAAGCATGGCGCCTTGCTCGTCAACAATCGAACGACCCTTGACAATGAGGCGCTTGGCGATTAGTTTCTCACGCAACGAGGCGACGAAGCCGGCACTGCCTGATTTTGAAATCTCCTCCTTGACTGATTCCTGATTGGTCCCTAAGAAAGCCTCTGAGGCATCCTTAGACAGGAGGAGTGATGCGTTTGAGATGCCGTTGTCAATCACGAACCTGAGTCTGAGGTCCTCCTCACCGCGTTGTGGGCCATGCTCCCCACAGGCGCCTTCGCGCAGAACTCGTCGGCACTCCGGGCAGCGTTCGATAATTCCCGAATCAGGACGGATTGTGACCACCGTGCCGCTAGTACTGATTCCGCGACGTGAGCCACCATTGACTACGGATGTGAGGTCGATGTCGACCCAATGGAATTCTGGGTCGATGGGTTCCCATGGCGCGTCTGAGAGATTGGTAATCTGGGCCGCATCGTCGATTACTAGATCGGGTGAGCCTTGCCAGTACTGGACCCTCGCTCCAGTGAGGTGCAGGAAGTCGCCTCTGCTCGGCTCGGTTTCGCACCATGCTGTGAGTCGGCATCTGCCTGTGGGGTCAATCACATCGCCGCTTCGAACGACGCGTTCGGTTCCATCCTCGGAGACGAAAGAGCGGCTCTCCCATGACTCTACTTGAACTGTGACTTCGATGTCTCTCATGCCGTTGCGAAGTTCCGAAATCGAAACCTTGCTCGCCTGTTCCAGATCATCCATGCTAACGAATGCGGAATCGTGGAAGACCTCGACTCTGGTCCTGTCACCTATGTTGACCTCGGGGGTATCTCTGAATTTCCTTATCGAAGCCCCGTCTACCTTCAGCACCGTTCCCGGCTCGTGCTCAAGAGGAACCCATGAGAGGAACGAGATGGTGCCACTGGAGTCGCCGAGCCTGCCTCGGACCACATTCAGTTCTCCGCTGCCGTCGCGCTTTACGATGACATCCGGCTTGGACGATATCAGCCGAGCGACCAGATTGACAAATCCTTCTCTCTGAGTTGCCTCGGCTATCGATGAGGGTTCGTCGCTAATCTGAACCGCGGCCGCTCCCCCTTCCTTCAGGACGGTGACGCGGGTGGTTCGATTGATGTTGAGAGATCGTTTGTCGTTCCATTCGTTGACCGATGCTCCCTCCAAGCGCACGATTGAGCCTGGGGCAAGATTCTCGGCCTTCTCGCCCCAGTCTTTGAAATCCCAACGCTCGCGCTGGTCGCCGGACTGCCATGGATTGTCCTCAATCCATCCGAAAGCGA
>CAYMRU010000040.1:0-9529 GCA_964392975.1 uncultured Candidatus Poseidoniales archaeon
AGCACGGTGGGTTGTGGTCCCGCCGGCCCGGGTTCGAGTCCCGGTCACGGCCCCATTCTATTCTCTACCGTTTAGGCTACTTGAATCGATGTCATGCCCCATTCTATCGACCTTGGTGATTAGGTAATCTCGATTCTCATTGCTCACTCCTACTATGATTGGCATCCTCTCGACGATATTGACCCCCAACTCCTGCAATTTAGTAATCTTGTCAGGATTGTTAGTGAGTAGACATACATTCTCGACAGAAAGAGCGGATAGTATCTCCGAGGCCACACCGTAATCTCTGTTATCGGCTGGATGTCCTAGCATCAGGTTTGCATCTAGGGTATCTGCACCTTTATCTTGGAGGTTGTATGCTTGAATCTTGGCGTGCAGACCAATACCTCGACCCTCTTGCCTGAGATACACTATGCAGCCCCATCCGACCTTCTGTATCTGTCTCATTGCCGCATCCAGTTGTGCCCCGCAATCACATCTCAGACTCTGTAGTGCATCACCGGTAAGGCACTCGGAATGAACCCTGACAAGAACCGGGTCAGGCCCATTCATGTCTCCAAGTATCAGAGCAACATGGTCGAATCCGGTTTCTTCTTCTCGGAATACTCGTATTCTGAAGTCTCCATGTTGAGTCGGCAGATGAGCCTCAGCCGGTATGTCGCCCAACTCACTGATATCTATAGCGCTCATGATTGCCCGAGTTTCTTCATACCTTTGAATGGTATCGTGAGCCCATTACTTGCAAATCCTGAATCCATACTCTCCCGCTTCCTCTTCAACTCCTAGGAGATTTAGCCCCATTCGGTCGCAAAGAGCGGGAATATCGTGTAGAGTCTCCGGATCATCGCACAGGACAAGCATCTCGGTGCCTGCAACAGCAGATTCGAACGCTCTTCTAGTCTCGTGCACAGGAATAGGGCACATGAAGCCGATCAGATTGAGTGTGACGACGGACTCCTCCGACATCACAACACCTAGGGGCCGACTATCTGCGGGCTCAGGGACAAACCATTGAACTCTCTCGCCTTGATTACATCCATTACGTATGCCACCTTATCGACATGAATCTCGACATCGCTTTGGTGTTCATCTTGCCAAATCTCTCCGATGGCTATGTCAGGGACACGAGCCTGTTCGATAATCCAATCAGCCAGGCTTCGCTTACTGAAATCGTCCTTTCCGACCGAGACTCTGACCTTCACCATCCCAAAGATGTCGGAGACCTCGTCCCAATCCTCTCTCCTACCGATTGGGTCTCGATTCATCCCCTCGGGTAGGGCTGGAGCATCGGTGAATTCTATGGATAGATTCCAAGTCGAAGAAATCTTGTCTATCTGACCGGCCTCCTCCCGGGTTATGAAGCTCCATGCCACACCTTTCCTACCCATCCTGCCAGTCCGTCCGATTCGATGTACGTACGTCTCACTGTCGTCGGGCAGATCGTAGTTCACGACATGATTGATTCCGTCTACGTCGAGCCCTCTAGCAGCGACATCAGTAGCTACCAGAATCTCTTCTCCTCCCTGCTTGAAGGATTCGATAATCTTCTCTCTCTTGTTCTGAGATAGGTCTCCATGTAGCCCAATAGCTCGAATTCGGAACTTGCCCAGTCTCTCAGTCAGAATCTCGACCATCCGCTTGGTATTGGTGAAAATCAACATCTGGTCACCTTCATTCATATTGCAGATTATCCTTCCCAGAGCCCAGAGCTTGTTCATCCTCCCGACATGAATCGCAAATTGGTCAATCTCGGGAATCTCGACTTCCATATCTTCGCTCATGATGTGCACAGGATTGCTCATGAACTCCTCCGCAGCATCGAGCACCTCTTCGGGGAAGGTAGCGCTGAACAGCAGCGTCTGCTGTCGAGAAGCGGACTTCTCAAGAATCCAAAGCACATCAGGGAAGAAACCCATATCGAGCATCCTGTCGGCTTCGTCGAGGCAGAAGATTGAGATTCTCTCAAGATCCAGATGTCCTCGCTTGGTCATGTCGATGACCCTTCCCGGTGTTCCGACCACGATATCGCAACCCTTGCTCAACTTCTTGGCCTGCTTCTCGAGGTCGGTGCCGCCGTAAATTGTCTGAATCGAGAGGCCTTTGTCGCCTTGCAGAGAATTCATTTCCTCGGCGACTTGAACAGCTAGTTCGCGAGTAGGGCACAGAACAATTGCTTGCGGGTGACCAACAGTGTCGCATAACTCAAGGATGGGTATTCCGAAGGCACCGGTCTTACCCGAACCTGTCCTTGCTTGTCCAACTACATCCAGTCCACTTCTGGCCGCAGGAATCGCATCTCTCTGGATATCAGTCGGCTTCTCCCAGCCGCATGACGCTACGCCCTTGACAATCGAAGGCTCAAGGCCCCACGAGGTGAAGCCGGATTGCGATGAACTCATCTTATCGCCTCAGAAGGTCTCCGATTCGCGGATTTCCCTCTGCAGTTCGCCCATCCAGTACTTGCGGCAGTTTTCCTTTGTCAGGAACTGGTCCTTGCTCGAAAAGTTGTGATTGAAGTGCCCCTTGTCAGCAGAAGCGAACTGGCCCTTCTGTCTCTTGTGGAACTTCTGTAGCACGTGCTGGCGCATGTATTGCCTGAATCTGATTCCCTTGCTGCGATTAATCCCCTTGGGTGTTACGCCTTCCCAGAGCCTTTCAAATCGCTCCAGTTTATCGTCGAACTCATCGCTCATGCTCAATCCTCGCTGTGCGGCCGACCCGACTTCTGTTTATCATGTTCTCGCCTGAGTGGTGAATCACCGCTACGCGGTGGCTCTTCGACTTCGTCCTCCACTTTGTCTAGCGGAGCGAGGAATAGGTTCTTCTCTTCCTCAGTGCCTACTATCTCGACATCTCTAGCGAGTGATGAGAGTCGGCTCCTTAGGTCCGACCTAGTCTCTTGGCGGAGCAGTTCAGCGGCCGCGTTCCGCAAATCCTCACCAGTCATTATTACAGAGAGGTGGTCAATGCATGCCTTCCTGAGGTTGTAGTCTCGGCTTCTGGCTCCATCTATGATCATCTTGCTGACTCGGGGATTCCTCATGTCAAGACGCTTGAGGGCTCTGATTACGGACTTCCTGACGCCCGAGTCTTCGTCTTGCATAGCCGCCTCAATCAGGATTGTTGCTATCGCCGGCTCTGCATTCGCCAGTTGAATCAGGGTGTTAGAGGCATTTCTCCTTACTTGGGGGTCCTCGTCCTCCAACGACCATCCAACCAAGTCCCAACCGGCAGAGCCCGATTTCGTCGCGATGACTCGCAGAATTCTCGAACCTCTTCGCCTCAAATCTCGATCGTCCTCTCGAATCAGTTCGTCCAGATGCAGGCAACCAGCCTCAGGCCAACTCTCAGCGGTCAGTTTGAGTGCCTCGAAGGCATTCTTGCGATGTTTACCATCACTCCTCCTCAACTCCCTCCTGAGTATCTCCTCACAGCCCGAGGGGAAGACAGGAGCTACAAGAGTCAGACACTCTCTTGCTGCCCGTGAGACGTCCGAATTCTCATCCAGCAATCTGTCTGAAAGACACCGGAGCAGTCCTTCGTGCCGCTTGATAGCCAACGGGGGCAGCCCCCTGAGAGCCGCCACCCTATTCGACTCATCATCGTCATCCAGGCATTCAAGAAGCACTCCGTGCGCTTCGTCAAGCCTGCTCTCCAATACAGTGTGAAGGGCCTTTATCCCGTCCGCCCTTACAGCGAAAGAACCACCCTTTCCACGAGGAATCTGAACACTGGCTACTTCGCCACTAGCAAGTGGAATCACCTCATGCTTCGGTATCCTCTGCCAAGCTCCTTCTTCTGGCAGCAGACCTTGGACATTGACGTCAACTGAAGCAGTCGAATAACCAATCTTCTTCCAAGTTCGTGGGTCTCTGGCAACGTATCTCCTAGCCATCGTTTTCGGCCCCCGATAACGCCCTATCTCTTGAATCAGTTGCTGAACTGCTCAATCACACAGGGATAAGCATCAAGCATATCAGAGCAATCACGGTATGAAAGCCATGGCCGAAGGACACCCGCTAGAAGTCGGCCGCCTGCTGTATTCGGCATTGTACGACGCTCCTCAGCAGTCGGCTACTAGGGACGACCTCTCTCGAGTATGGTCGCTAGAGTTGCAGTGGTTCACACCCGAACAGTCCGATTCCATAATCGATCATCTCTGCTCTTCGGACTGGTTGGTCATTGATGCTACAATGCTCTCACCGGCTCCGAGTCTGACTTTATCGAGACCGCCCTTTGGGTGGAGGCCGATAGCCAACAACATTCTGTCTTTACCGAATTTGGTGCTGCAAGAAAAGTCCGCCGAACCACTCGATGACCCTGTCCAGATTGCAAGACAGGCCAAGCCTAGGATTACCGATCCGGAGGGCAGCGACTTGCCGCCAGACAGAGCAGAGGGCTCCATCCCAGCATTGATAGGAATCATTTCCGATGAATCGGGCTTGCAGAGCAAGGAGGTGCTTCGTCGAGCGCAACGCAAACGAAGAGCATTGGGACCAGTCACACTTTGGATGGCTTTGGCGCTAGTAGCCAGAGAACAAGGTCTTGACATGGACGAGGTTGTTTCTGCAATTGACACTGAATCGGGTTAAAACCCATTACCGCTGCGGAATTCAGCGGCGAGGAGACCTGGAAGCACGAGCAGAGCCATCACGAGAGAGAACAGAACCGAGATAGAACTGACTACGCCGAAGTCCTGAATAACCGGAATCGGAGAAAGCAGGAGGACCATGAATCCGCATATTGTAGTGCTGGCGGAGAGCAGCAAAGCGGTACCCGTAGTGGAGTACATGTCTCTCATGGCCTCCCATGTCCTCATCCCGGAGTTACGATTCGCCTCAATCCTCCGCCAAACATGGATAGAATAGTCGATTCCCAAGCCAATGGTCAGAGCGGTGATCATGATGGTCAGGACGTTCCAATTGATTCCTAGCATAGCCATCGCTCCGACCACCCATGCGCCAGCAAGACCGACTGGCAGAATCACAACCAGTGACTGCCCAAGTCGGCGAGTCAGCAGTACTAGAACCAACATCGACACAAACAGGCTGATTGCTGTCGACTCGACCTGAGATAGAACCAGTCCCGAAAGCACATTGTTGAGGACAATAACATCACCTGTGATATGCACTTGCCCCTCAACTAGGCCATCTTCCTCAAGCAATTGCGCCTGTTTTGCGAACACGTCAGAGACCTCCTGAGCCTCTTCGCTATTGCTGACTAGCACATCCACCCTCATTCTCAGGTACTTGATTGCAGAACCGTCTTCGGTCAGAGCAACATGCATACTCACTCTCTGTGACCATGAGTCTCCCCTCAACGGGTCTCCTATGCTTTCATTGCCCATCAGAGAAGAAACGGCCGCTGAGACATCCCCGTCAGAGAAATCACCAGTAGGGCCAAGTTGACCATCAAAGATTCCCAGATTGTGCGATTCTCCGAATGACGGATCGTTTTCAACAGCGTCGCGGAGTATCGTGTAGAGTCCATCGTACGAGGGACGTTGCGAGCCGGAACTCGGATTGACGACCTCGGGCAAGGCTGAGATTCTACTGTCCAACCTCTCTAATCCCTTCAGCAGATCTCGATCATCCCCTGCTAGGGAATCGCTCCCATCCTCCGGCTCGACCAGTAATATGACCGACTTCCAAGCAGCAGCATCGTAGGAGTCGTAAATATCGTTCCTGACTTCCATTATGTCCATGCCTTCCTCTGAGAGGAAGTCAGTGAGCTCGAAACTGGTGTCCAATTCTCTGATTGCAACGATTACCGAGCCCATGGTAATCATCGCGACGACGAGCAGCACTCTAGCCGTATTTCTACGCTGGAAGCGTGTCGATACATCAGCTAGTCCATCCATCCTCAGACCCCGGTGATACATCTCACCCGCACTCTTCTCGGCCACCACATGCACTGCGCCCACGGTGATGGTGCTAGCAACGAAAGCCGAGACCACACCAAGAGCGAGAGTGAACCCGAATGTCCTCAATGGAGGTAAATCCGAGAAGGTGTTGGCTAGGAAAGCGAACACTGTGGTGACCACGGCCAGAGATAGGGCTAGTCGTAACACAGAGATTGATTCTACCCACGCCCGAGCCGCGCTGCTCGAGCGATTCTTGGCCACCTCATAGGCTCGTTGCAGGTGGATTGAGTAATCTATCCCCAGGCCTAGAACCACGGGCGCCACAGCGACTTCTAGGACTGACAGCCTCATTCCAAGAATAGTTACAATACCATACGTCCATACCAACGCCGCAGACAGACCCATCAGTGGTGCGGCGACCATCATGAATGAGCGGAAAGCCAAGGCCAGTAGCGCCACTACGACTAGAACGGCGATTAGCAGCAACCACACGAGATTGTCCATAGTGGACTGGTTGATGTCATGGCTGATGAGGTCATCAGAGATTACACCATAACTCAACACACTCTCATCGCCGAGCAGACTCCTGATTCCGGCCGACAGATCACGCCGCTGCTCGTTGCTGATTTCTCCACTGATCTCAATGACCCACATCGTGCTTGATGCGATAGGGGTAGCCGTGCCCTCGCCGGAATCCAGCCACTCGCAGACAGGATCGTAATCGAAGTCGGTATGCAGCATAGCGGAAGCTGCGAACGAAGCCGAGGCGATTGCCTGCTCGTTGCCGATTGCGTCCGAACACTCCTCTCCGTTAGAGACTGCCTCTAATAGTTCGGCCCAATCAGAGAACTCAGACAAATCCCTATCCTGGTCATCACGCTCGTCCAGTGCTGTTTGAATAATCCCTGCAGCGTTGAGATGAGAGACTATGAAATCACCATTGTCAGTGGAATAATCTTCCACTCTTTGGAGGTCCAGGGCCAGTTTCTGCAGCGCTCCTAACTCGAGCACATTGCAAGGAGCATCATCACAGGCATTACCTCCATCTGCTGATTCGCTGTAAGGCCTGACATCAATGTACAGCAGATGCGGAGTGGCACCCATCTCTTCATTGATAGTATTCTCCGTGGAATCTGAATCTGACTCGGGAGCGAATGAGGAGATCTCAGTGGTGAATCCTGGGAAATCCATTAGCACCTGCATCATAGCAGAGGTGAACAGGACACTAACAACCACTATTGCGAGAGAGGATTTCTCAAAAAGCCGCTCTAGGGCTTCTGAGGACACCATCCTCCCAGCCATGCGGCGGGCCAATCGCCCCCCATCTATAACTTAGGCTCCGCTTGGACCCTTCGGGGTCCAACATAGGGATGAAAGCACTCAAAAGGGAGCGTCCGGTCGCGCGGCTGACATGCCAATCAAGGTACTTTTGAACGAAGGACGCGAACTCAGACTACGTATGTCCGGAGAGGACCATACTTCGCTACAGTTGTTCCGCTCTCGACTCAACTCAAGCAAGGACGTCGAGTACTCCAATTATTTCCAGAAGCATCCCGATCTCGACGAGCCGGAACTATACATCCGAACGGTCAAGGGCAAGAGCGCCGAGAAGGTATTCAAGAGCCTGTGCTCAGACATCTCGAAGGAATTGTCAAAGCTCAAACTGTGATGGCGGTGGAGTTTTGTCGTTCAGCTCTGTTGAGGAGCAATTGGGACTGACTGGATGGTCGGCAGAGGGCGACGGAATCGGCGGCCTGCTGAAGACTAGGGTAGAGGACTTCCGAGTTGATGAGATCGCCCGCATCCCGGCCTTGGATCCCAAAGGCAGATTCACGGTAGCAAAAGTGTCATTGAACAACTGGGAGACCAACCGCTTCCTCGGACGTCTGGCCAAGGCGTGCGGAATCAGTAGGAGGAGAATATTCTCGTCGGGCATGAAGGACAAGCGCGCGATTACTAGTCAGATACTGGTAATCGACGCAACTCGTTCAAAAGTGGAGTCGGTGGAGATTACAGACTCGACAATCGAGGTGATTGGCAGGACACATCACAAAATCGGCATGAGCGATCACGATGGAAATCGGTTCGCGATTACTGTCAGAGGATGCTGCGACTCCGAAGGCAATCCTATTGACAGCAAGAAGTCGATGTCCAGTGTCAGAGAAATAATCGCAGGTATGTCAGAGCGTATGGGCGCGGACTCGTTTCCCAATTGGATTGGCCCTCAGAGGTTTGGCTCTACCCGTCCGGTGACGCCCGAAGTCGGCCGGGCTGTAGTGGAGGACGATTTTGAGAGGGCCTGTGACCTATATCTTGGAATGGAAGGTCAGAGCGACGCTGAGGACGTCTGGCAATTCAGGAAAATGTGGAGGGACAGCAGAGATGCTGAATCATGCCTTGAGATAATCCCAGAACACCTCGGCTATGAGAAATCAATTCTAGAATCATTGATTGAGAAGCCAGAGGACTGGCTCAGGGCTTTCAAAAGGCTCCCTCATTCGCTCCAATTGCTTTCCGTCCATTCACTGCAATCGCTGGCGTTCAACCACGCAATCGCCATTCGAATGGAGTCTGGCCACTCTTTAATCAAACCAATTTTGGGAGATTTGGTCGCTCCATTGCACGCCAACGGAAGAATCGACGTCTCCAAACTGGCCGAGGTTACAGAGTCTAATCTAGAGAGATGCAGTAGGAACTGCAAACTAGGAAGATTATCTGTGACCGGACCTCTGCCAGGGTTGGACTCCCATCTCGCTTCGGGAGAGCAAGGCGAGATAGAACGGGCAGGCCTAGAGAAGTCCGGCCTTTCAAATGTCGATTGGAGGGTTCGAAGCATCCCACGACTGACTTCCTCGGGAACTCGACGCCCTCTTTCCGTACCCTTTGATTCATTCAGTGTCGAAGAGGCTCAAGAGATGCCCGAGGAACAGCTCTCACAGAGGTGGAGAAACGGACCTTCAACCTCGGACAGGTGGCATCCAGAGGGAGCTAGCCTGAGGCTGAGGTTCTCGCTACCTCCAGGGACCTATGCCACGGTACTGATGCGTGAACTGATGAAAGCCCCTCTGGATCACTATTGATCACAGACGACCCATTTCAAGGGCTTCAATCTGGCCGATTAGAGGGTTTAAATCGCGAACTCGCGTTTCGAAACCGTCGACGATTCCTTCTCCCTCACCGAGAACGACTTGGACTTCGATGAACATCATGCCGAATGCAAGAGGTTTAATCTCCACAGCCTGAACCTCGTCGAATTCGTCGATTCTGCCGGCAATCCCATCATAATCGGGCATACCCTCCTCGGGTTGGTCAATCGTCACCTTGTACTTGACTACTACATGTCCCATAAAATCACCTCAGGGTCCACTGAAGCCGCACTCCGTGCAGACGTACTCCACAGCTTGAACTCTACACTGTTCACTACGTCCGATTGAGTGCCCGCATTCGGGGCATGGGAAAGCGGTACTCTTCTTGTCGACCAACGGTAGACCCGATGAGGAACAGATGTCTGCTCTTTGACCCATTAGCGAACCCCAGTGAGGCGGCGAATCGCACTCCCTTTTTAGCGTTGACTTAGTCAATAACGACAGATAAGCGAGCAATGCCCCGCTTCGGTTAGGGTGAAATACCACAAGCCAGACTAATCACCGAGTAAGATGCCGGAAG
>CAYMRU010000041.1:0-9496 GCA_964392975.1 uncultured Candidatus Poseidoniales archaeon
TGACTCATTCATACCGACTGACTGAGGGGCGACTCATTCGCTACCCTCTGACTCGGGTTGAGTCAAAGGTGAGCCAATAAACCGTCTACACAGTGTGGATCCACTCTCTGAACCACATTACTAACCCTGCTACTATGATTACAATCAGGATTGACCGCTTGCTGGTCAAGTCCAATGCCATGATTCGAAAGGGACGCCTGATTTGAACGGTTTGTTGAACTCAGACTCACTAAGCATCTTCGATTTCGAACTCAGCGAGATCACCTACGGATTCGAACAGGCTCGGCCCGCTTCCCAGATAGTAGACTGACCCGAGCCTACCGCGAGAGTCCTCCGGAGTCGAGTTGTTACTGCTCGCGCATGAGTCGATACAACCGTCTGCAAAGGCCACGTACACCCTGCCTTCCCTGTCAATGTGCAGGTCATTGAAGTCGAGCAGGTTTCGGTTCGAGCCCCCGATATCCCTGCAGTCACCACTGTTCAGGCAGATGCTTCCCACCTGCACGGGGTCCGGCGAGACCCTCACGGTGTGGAACACGGGGTCTGGATCGAGTGCGTTGAGGCTGTAGGTGATGTACAGGTAGTAGCTGACGTTGGCAGGCGCGTAATGCGGATTTCCGTCCCAAGCCTCACCATCGATATTCGATGTGTTTAGAGCGCTGGCATTCTCACTACCAAGGTAGGTAATCGCTATCCTTCCAGGGTCGCCAGCGTCTATGTGCGGGAATGTGGTCGAGATTACTTCGGCTGGACTCAGTCGTGTACTCTCTTGCTCCCAACTGTTGCCCGAGTCGGTGCTGCGTGACATGTAGATGCCGTGGTCTGCCCCTACCCAGATATGGTAGGCGTTCGATTCACTGTCGGTGGCCACTTCGGAGTTCTTGCGTGGGTTTGGCGTACCTACATCCTCACCCATCGTTCTCTCTTGCCAACTGAAGCCGTTGTCTTTCGAGAACACGATCGTGGGTGTAGCAACTCTGGGTGTGACGTACACGGTTCCGTCCGGAGCTGTGGTAATGGCTCCGTGCAGTCCACCGTTGGTGGTCACAAGACCGAACACCAATCCGCCGACTTCGAAACTCGCACCACCATCGAAACTAGTGTAGCAGAATATTCCGATGCCCTTGTTGTAGCAGAAGTACACGGCGGTCTCGTACACACTACTAGTCAGACCGCCGGCCAATCCGTAACCATCGTCCGTCCACGGGCCCGAACCGAGTTTGATGTGGTCATTGAGAGGAATCGGCCCTGAGTCATGCGGATTGCCCAGCCAATTCAGACCATCATCATCGCTCCAGGCGATCCAAGTGGTCAGCAGACCGACCATCTGGACATCGAAGATGCGGTCGGTTACCGGGTCGACCCATAGCCAAGGGTCACTGGTTGAGGGATGCTGCCAGATTGAATTCATGTGGTCCCATGTCTGACCGTAGTCGCACGAGCGCATCACCTTCTCGAACGCGGTGAAGAACATGCAACCACTCGATGTGATACCGATGCTAGGCTCGGCCCCATCTTCACCGACATTGCTGAATACGAAGCTGAGATTCAGCGCTTCCACATCTACAGGAAGACCGTCACCTCCGGTGACGAACCAGCCCGCAGGCAGACCCTCTTCCTCAGGCTCGGGAGGAGCCGGGTCATCGCCGAAGCATCCGGTTAGGGATGCCGAGAGCATCAGTACGACTACCAACGTAGAGACTGCGCGCACGCTACGACGGGCCTGACTTCAAGCAATTACCTTTGGCATCGCATGAGGCTAAGCAGCAGCCTCAATGCGAGAGACTTCCTTTGACATCGTTAGAGCGTCATGACCGGTGTCGGAGACTTTCCAATTTGGCCTTCTGGCTTCCGAGGCAGCCTCAATCATCCCACCATTCCTCAACTCAGAGAGGTGGTGGCTGAGCAATTGCCTTGAGATTTCCAACTTCTTTCTGATTTCCGGGCCCGACATGCCGAGATTACCCGAAACGGCCAACACCTCAAGGATTGCTAGACGGGTTCCCAAGATTGGACTCTTGATTCTACTGACTTCCTCTTTGGTCAGACTGGAGATTGCATAGCGACGTAGTTTACCGTCCCTCCATGAGATAATCTGGCCCGATGTCTCGAGGAAGTGCAGGTGGTAGGCAGTGACGCCGTTGGCAAGCCCAAGCGCGTCCCTGAGTGCAGAGAAGTGAATCCCTGGGTTCGCTTCGAGATAACCGAGCAGTCTACCGCGAGTCAGCATATCCTCGCGATTGCTCTTCATCCTCGCGAGCATTGGAGAGACTAGGGCCACCAGTACGGTGACCTTGACGAATTCGAGGAACGCAGAACCGATTAGAAGCGATCCAAGCGCCCCGATTCCACCAGCAATGAGCTGTCCGGGTAAAGCCTCCTGTTCATCCTCTTCACCTTGGCCTTGCTCGGCTTCAGGCTCACTACTCTCGTCTCCTTCCCGACTATCATCTTCGGGAGCAGCTTCGGCTAAGGCCATCGCATCGCCCATGTCTTCGTCTTCTGCAACATCGAGTGGTTCGCTATCTGTAGAGACGTTCATCATCCAGCCTCCGGCGAGCAGAGCAGCCACGGCCAGAGCAGTCACGATACGCACCGTGCGGACGCCTTCCATCACTGTGCGCACCGCCGCTCTGCCTATGACTGGCGTGGTGAGATGATTTGACATCACGTAGTGGTCTTGAATAACGGAACTCTCATCACGGGCCGAGCGAGATGCCCGAGGAGCACGAGGAAGCAGAGGCGGAAGAGCAAGATCTCGAGGAGGACATGCTGACCGCTGCTCGCTCGGTAATCCGCACATGCATGCAGGTCAGACCGCACGAGAATGTGCTCGTCGTCACTGACCCTACCACTTCCGATGTTGGCAGGGCTCTGTACGAAGCGGCATCAGAGGTCACAGATCGAATTCTCATGATGATGATGCCGCGAAGCCATAGGCAGGGCAACGAGCCACCGGCATCAGTTGGCGACCTGATGAGACGTCAGAACGTTGTACTGCTAGCCACTAAGAACTCACTCACTCATACTCGGGCTAGACTCACGGCTTCGCGTGAGGGGGCTAGGATTGCTTCCATGCCAGGAATCTCTCAGGAGATGATGGCTTCAGGCGGCATGACTGCAGACTACAACGCCCTACAGAAGGAAATTTCCGGTCTAAACCCTCTTCTCAGGAGAAGACGCGACGTCAGAGTAACCAGTGAAGCCGGTACTGACATCAAGTTCAGGACTGGTGCTAGGTGGGTGCTCGAGGACAACGGCATCTGCAACCGTCCGGGTCAAGTGACCAATCTCCCCGCAGGCAAGGTGTTCGTGTTGCCTCAGGAGCAGTCTATGAGCGGCAAAATCGTGATTGACGGCTCATGGGAGGGGGTGCTATTGGATGAGCCAATCACCTTCCTCGTCGAAGACGGATTGGTTGTGAGCATATCGGGCGGTGAGGCCGCCGAGAACATTCAAGCCGCGCTTGACGAGGCTCGGGTGGGTCTGCGGCCTAGCAGAGCGAATCAGATTAACACAGTCGCCGAGTTCGGCTTCGGGTTGAATCCACGAGCCAAAATATCCGGCAAGCGCCTTGAGGATCAGGTGGTGCGCGGTGCGGCCTACTTTGGATTCGGTGACAACTCAGCATTGGGAGGCGCTTCCAGTGTTGGCATACACATGCGCGGAGTGATGCTGGATCCCACCGTTGAGCTCAACGACATCGACCTCGTGGTCGAAGGCCGAGTCACCGCGAGGAAGAGGTGAGCCTGTGCACGCCCTCCTTTGGTGCAATGGCAAGACTCCTTCTGACATGGTTCTCACAAGTATAGCCGACTCAGCGACAGTGTTTGGGGCAGACGGAGGAGCCGACAAGGCTGCAATGTCGGGTTACGATGTAGCGGAGGTGCTTGGCGACCTCGACTCGGTATCGAATGGATGGGCGGATAAGTCGACTGAACTCGCAGACCAGTCGAGCAGCGATCTAGCCAAGTCCCTGACGCTACTCGCTCAGAGAGGATACGAGGAGATTGATGTGGTGGGGTGTGAGGGAGGTTCAAGCAGCCACCAACTCGGGAATTGGGCCGCGCTATGTGAAGCCCCTTCAGGCATAGCAATCAGGTTGCAACACGAGGATTCTGTGACTCATAGAATCCACTCGGAGGAAACAGTACTGCGCATCGCAGAAGGAACCCGATTCTCGGTATTCGCACTGACACCGTGCAGCAGCGTCCACATCGAGGGAGGGCAGTGGGAACTTCACGGGTCCCCGATGACGCTGTCTACGAAAGGACTGCACAATATCTCACAATCTGATAGTGTCAGAATCGGAGCAGACGGAATCCTCGCCGTGATGGCCGACAGGTAGTAATCAGTTGTCATCTGGTGGTGCCGGGTCTCTAGACAGCATCATCGCAATCGGACGAGTCCTAGGGTCGGACTCGAGCGCGATTTTCATAATTACAGCAAGCGGGACACCCAGAACCATTCCCATTACCCCCCATGCCCAGCCCCAGAATGCGACCAGAAGAAGCAGGACAATCGGGGACATGTCAAGTCGCTGCCCGGCCAATTGAGGCTCGACTATGGCACCCCATGCCTGCTGATTTAGAACGAGGATGAGAATCAGCCCTATCGACCAAGTCGGATTGAGCACGATGAAGCCGAGAAAAATCGGAGGAATCAGAGAAATCAGGGCTCCGACATAGGGGATGAAGTCCATCATGAAGGTGATAGAAGCCCACATGAACCAACCAGGAATTCCCAGCCACCAAAGCACGAAGCCAGCCACCGCCGCCTGTCCGAAGGCAACAGTAGCACGCGTCACAACGTAGGTGTTGATCCCTTCTCCAGACGAGCTGGCAACCGCCTCAATCCTCTCAACATCCTCAGGGTAAGCGGCCTTGAGGCGGCGGGGCAGAGTCTCTGCCTCGAGGATAATGAACAGCAGGAAGATTAGCACAGTTACAGCGCTCGCGGTGAAACTGGCTAGCGAGCCCACGAATCCAGTCAGGTAGTCATTGATGGTGTCCAGACTGATTAGAGCGGTGACTCCACTGACATCGAAGGAGTATCCCCAAATCTCAAACTCCTCAAGCCAGGCCAACTTGTCGTTGAGTTGAGTTGTAAGTGCGGGAACTTCATCGGTGAATGCGGTAAGGTTGGAGTAAAGCAGTTGCGAAGCTAACCATAGCACAGCGAACAGAATCACTACGAGTACACCATACGGCATCAGTGGATGGGCATATTTCTGCATAATCGGACGGTCTTCAATCCACTGTGCAGCAGGGCGAATCAACAGGAACAGCAGTATTGCGATAATCAGGGGCTGAATAATCGATTCAAGCTCCTTGATTGCAAGCACGGCTACTAGTAGAATAATACCTACATTGGCCACCGTTCCCGAATCCAAATCTTTCAGGGTCTGACCTTCGCCCATCACTCTCCCCCGGACACGCTAGCGCGACCAACGAATGAATAATTCCCCGGCGAAGGAACTTACTCGGCCCTTCCGTAAATGACCTCGAATCGCTCGGAATTCCCCTCGTAAGTGTAACTCTCCAGCACCCGGTGCCTGCCAGCCCCACCCTTAATCTGCAAGGCATCAGGGGCTTCCAACTCGGCCAGAATAGCTTCAGCCATGGAATCCTCATCGCCCATCGTGAACAGCCTTCCGACGCTATCGTCCACCATCTCGGGCAATGGTCCGTGGTCGACTGTCACAACCGGGGTTCCTGAAGCCATCGCCTCGAGCGGTATCAGCCCCTGCCCCTCGTAGTATGAGGGATAGACCACCAAGTCGGCTGAGCGGAACAAGTCTGCCAACTCTTCAAACGGCATCCCGGGCTCAAAATGCACCGCTTCACCAACTCCCAGAGACTTGGCTAGCCGACTCAGCCGCGAGCGCAGATGACCTCTGCCGACGATTACCAGACGGGTCGAAGGAGCCGCGGCGTTGACTGATGCGAAGGCTCTGAGCAGAGATGCGTAGCCCTTTCTGGCTGCCAGGCGGCCCACAGCTAGCAGGAGCCGCGAGCCGGGAGAGGAGGCATTGTATCTCGTACGGATCTCCTCGTGGGTTGTCATCGC
The DNA here is from genome assembly GCA_964392975.1 of uncultured Candidatus Poseidoniales archaeon. Lineage (GTDB taxonomy): Archaea > Thermoplasmatota > Poseidoniia > Poseidoniales > Thalassarchaeaceae > Thalassarchaeum. The sequence continues at coordinate 6,070 of CAYMRU010000041.1, forward strand.
ATCCTCATCATCACCGTGCAGTGGCACGAAAATACTAGTATCAACTCCCCAATGGACGACTTCACAATCCCAGTTCTCAGGAGGAGAGTAGCGCTGTGTGAAGTCCTGTTTTGTCGCCTCGGAGTTGGCTACGCAGATGCTTGACTCTCTGACTGCAGCACGCTCGTATCCCGCGTAGTGCTTGGCGGCCATCAGGATAGCAAGATCGTTCGGGTTGGCCCAGACCGCCGCCTCTTTGTTCCTAGACGCCTCGACCAGACCATCCCTCTCACCTAGCCAAGAACCGTGTAATGACGAGACGACTGGGGCGACTGAGTCCCTGCAATCTCGGAACTGCTTTGCCGACCACGAGATCATCGGACAGTGCAGATGTACCACATCGACAGGGTTTCTGGTATGCAGTCGCTTGAGAGCTCTCAGAGCACTGCGTCCATACGAGCGTGTGAATGCCATTGGGATTGGAACCCATCCTACACTGATGACTTCCACACCCTCGATGCTGGGTGGATTCCCACCTCCGCCCGAGCGGGTAATCACAGTTACTCGATGACCTCTGGCAGCGAGCGAGGCCGAAAGATGGTACACAGTGGAGCCCATCCCGCCCCAGCGGGGCGGATATTCGGCTGACAGCATCGCTATATGCATGGAATCGCCGTATTCGCGGCCTAGCGCCCGCATTTCAAGAGCACGACCCCGGGGCAGCGATTCGTATTGTTCAAAACGAGGTCTCGGGTGGGCGTCTTCGATAACATGGCCGAGAGTCTACCAGTACACGTCACCGTGGTCATCCCGACCCGCAACGAGGAGGCAGCCATTGTGGATACGATTCGCTCAGTTCCAAACGATGGCTGGTGCGACAAACTCGACTTCCTGATTATCGACGGAAACTCGACCGATCGCACCAGAGAACTCGCAGAGTCAGAGGGTGCTACAGTCTACCTAGAGTCGCGCAAGGGGTACGGTAGGGCATACAAGACCGGATTTGCAATGGCCCCCGGACAAATCATCGTCACTATGGATGCGGATTGCACCTATCCGGGCGAAGAAGTTCCCGACTTGGTCCGCAAGTTAGTGAGTGAGGATTTGCAATGGATTACTTGCGACAGGCTGCGCAGGGCCGAAGAGGGTGCGATGCCCGGAGTCCACGGGTTTGGTAACTGGGTTCTGTCAACCACCGCCAAGATACTCTACTGGTACGGAATTCACGATTCACAAAGCGGCATGTGGGTATTCCGCAAGTCAATTTTCGAGGACGAGCGCGTCAGACCCAAGCACGATGGAATGCCTTTGTCTCAGGAGTTCAAGATTCGCGCTCGACGCTATCTGGGCAAGCAGAAGACTGTAGAAGTCAGTGTGCCTTACCGCCCACGTGTTGGCGAGGCCGAGATCAACACCTGGGGGGACGGCCTGCTCAACCTGAGATTCCTGTTCACGCATAGGCTCGGATTGACCCGACAGATTACCCCTTGGGGCCCTGAGTGATTACTCTCTGGTCGGGACTCTGAATCCGACATACCACATACCAATCAGGCCTACAAGGATGACAGTACCAGCGCCGAAACCGGGGTCTGCACCGTTCCATGAGGAAGGGTCACCGAGCACCCCATCCCCCTTGGTGGAAACGAACCAAACGAAGTAAGCCGAGACGGAAGCCATGACTGCGATGAGCCCAATCGTCCCGTACTTGGCGTGTTTGGGAATGGTCTTACCAGTGGCGTAGTACTCGAACATGGCTGCCCCGAAGTAGCGGTTAGTCAGAGTCATCCTGAACATACTCTCGCTTGACATCGAGAACAGGAAGGCGGCCGGAACCGCCCAGGATACGGTCGGCCAGCCGGGAACCCAGATGCCGATTACAGCAAATCCGAGAAACATCGTCCCCAGACCGACGTAGAGCTTGCTCTTCGTAGGACTGCTAGCGACGCAGTACTTCTCGACTACCTCGTCAATGCTCTGTAGGCGTTCCACAACATCATGCGGCTGGATTCCAAAGATAAAACCGAGTATTGCCCTCCCTGCCACCCACTCCCCAATTCTCAAGCCCTACCTGCCCTCGTAGTGGTCATGAGCGATGACTTCGTGCTGCCGAGAACAGGCTCGCTCAAAGATCCGACTAGGGTCGCTGTGATGATATCTGGTGGAGGTTCCGGCCTAGCCGCTCTGCTACGATATCAGGCCACTGCGAGGACACATCGAACAGTTTTGGTTCTCGCAGACAAGGCCGATGCGGGTGGCCTTCAGCACGGCATCGACGTGGGAGTGCCGAGCCTAGGTATCCCTCTGCCGATGGAAGTCGAAGCCAAGGAACGCCGTGTCGCTCACGAGAGATTAGTTGATGCAGCACTGGAGGAGCACGACATCGAGTTGGTAGTGCTCAGCGGCTACATGCGCATACTGACACCGTGGTTCGTGAGCCGCTGGAAGGGTCGCTTAGTCAACATCCATCCTTCTTTGCTTCCGAACTTCCCGGGCGCCCATGCGCACCGGGATGTCCTCGCGGCAGGCGTTGATGTGACTGGTTGTACTGTGCATCTAGTCGACGAGGGTGTAGATACGGGACCAATTCTTGCTCAAAGACAAGTCGATGTGCATGAAGGTGATGATGAGGACGCTCTTCAAGAGAGAGTCAAACACGTCGAGCATGTTCTGTATCCTGAAACCTTAGACAGGCTATGCTCGGGTCAGATTTCACTCTAGATCCTCAGGTTGGTTGACGTTCCTGAGCATCGCTGCATCCTCTAGCAAAATCGAGTGTGGCATTTCTGCGAACTGTAAGTGAAGAGGCCTACGATCACCTGAAACCAGCCTACTGAGAACCAACTCGGGCCGTACTAGGGCCAGCAGAGGGTGGTTCCAGACACCATCGCTGGGCATTACAAGAGCGTCTGAGGGCCCCAATGAATCCTCGAGTGAAACGAATAGTTCCGACTCCACCCAAGGAACATCAACAGGGGCTAGTTGAATTGTTTCTGACTCAACCAACGGGTCTTTGAAAGCCTCCACTAGCGCTTCGATTGGTCCCGAGTGAGGCTCGGCATCGAGCACCCACTCGACCTCTATCTGAGGGTCTATGGCCACTCCGTAGGATTCGACGTCCTCAGGTTGGGCGACTGCGATTCGAATCGGCTCGCGCCCCGCCTCGGCCAAAGCCATGGCAATGCGTGCGATGCAAGGCTCACCATCGACTTCGATTAGCGCCTTGTCGCGCCCCATCCTCGACGAGCGACCACCAGCGAGTATCAGTGATCTCATGCAATCACCGAAGCTCGTCGAGCCTGCGCAGAGCGTGCTGAATCTCATCCATCAAGTCGAGAGAGCGATTCAGCAACGCAGCCCTATCCTTCCGCGAGCGCTTGGTCTCCATCCAACGCATCAACTGTCGAATGTCCTGAGCATCGCGCTGGATGGTCCACTCCAGAACCTGCTC
>CAYMRU010000042.1:0-9477 GCA_964392975.1 uncultured Candidatus Poseidoniales archaeon
CCACCTGCTAAACCACCAGCTAAACCACCAGCTAAACCACCAGCTAAACCACCAGCTAAACCACCAGCTATACCACCCGCCAAGCCCCTTGTAAAACCTACACCTCCAGTAAAGCCTGAGCCTGTTATCGAAGAAGTTGTAGAGGATACAACAGACGATTCTAATCTCGAAACTGATGTGGTCAACCAACAGATCCTCAGAAAACCTAGAAAATCAATCGGACTAAGGCCAAAAACTGAGACTGTAGAGTCAGAACCTGTCGAAGTTGTAAGCAATCGGGCTCAGGAAATTATCGAGGGGTCCAAGGAGCGGGCGAAATCTGAGCCTGTAGTCAGTGTTAAGCCTAAGCCGGTCGCAGAAACCAAGCCTGCCCCGAATAAACCGCGCCCTCGACGACCTAGGTCTTCTTCGTTCCAGCCTGCTTATAGGGCCAAGCGCCTTGATCGAAGCAGACACATGGAGTACAAGTACGAGATGCGTGGACTTCTGGAGGAGCTGGATATTGCAGATGAACACCGTTCAAACTTGCTTGGCACGATATGGGCTCGCGGCGAAAGGCAGACCGTAACGGACGCGAAGGAATTCATCTCAGAGAAGTTTGAGCAGGGAGTGCTGAACGCGGAGCAAGAATCTACACTGAAAAGCGTAGTCGATAGGTACACAGTGAGGAGATAGAATGAGCGTAGTAGAAAATGGAAAAGTAGCTTTTGTAACATACACAGGAACGTTTCCTGAAACCGGCGAAGTGTTCGATACGAATGTTGGTGGTCAACCATTGCCATTCTTAGTTGGTTATCGTAATATGATTGAGGGATTTGAGCATGAACTAATGGGAGCATCAGTGGGAGAGTCGAGATCGTTTACCCTTACTCCTGAAAGAGCATACGGGCATCGTGATGATTCTGCTTTCCAAGAAATTCCTCGTGACCAATTTCCCTCAGAAATGGAAATTGAGCCTGGTATGGTAATGGCTGCACATAGTGATCAAGGTCCTGTTCAGTTTACTATAGCCGCTGTTGATGGAGACACAGTGAGCGTAGATTTCAATCATCAAATGGCTGGTAAGACCCTTCATTTCGAAGTCGAAGTAAATTCTGTTCGAGATGCCAGTCCAGAGGAACTGGCACATGGGCATGTACATGGCCCTGGTGGCCACCACCACTAGCACATTGTTCATGGTGCATTCCCCCCTCCCGATATCGTGGACAAGCCCCGTTCTACCACGATGAGTGGAATGGATAGGTCAGATGTAGCCACATCAGACACAGCAAACGCTGCGGGCCTCAATCCTGAAGGACATCCAAATCCAGGACATCCTCCGTATACCAGAGGGATACACGCCGACATGTATCGCAGCAAGATGTGGACGATGCGTCAATATGCTGGATTCTCGACTGCTAAAGATACAAATGCCCGTTTCAGAAGTCTCCTAGATAACGGTCAGACTGGACTATCCGTTGCATTCGATTTGCCCACACAACTTGGCCTTGACTCCGATCATCCCCATTCACATGGAGAAGTTGGGCGAGTCGGTGTGCCAGTAGACACTATACATGACATGAAAGCGCTGTTCAAAAACATCGATATGTCTTCAATTTCCACTTCTATGACCATTAACGCACCTGCTGCCTCGATTTTAGCCATGTATGTGGCTGCTGCTGAGGATTCAGGTTCGGATAGAATTAGTCTGCGTGGTACCGTACAGAATGATATCCTCAAGGAATATATTGCCAGAGGCCTGTACATCTACCCTCCTAAGCAATCAATGAGGCTGACTACTGACCTCATGGAGTGGTGCATGGAAAACACGCCTTCATGGAATACTATCTCAATCAGTGGATACCATATGAGGGAGGCTGGATGCACCGCAATCGAAGAGGTGGCACTTACTCTGTCTAATGCCATGCAGTACGTGAATAGCGCTCTTGATTCTGGTCTTGATATCGACCAGTTTGCACCGCGCATGTCGTTCTTTTTCAGCTCGCACAACGACTTTCTCGAAGAAGTTGCAAAGTTTCGAGCAGCGAGGATGCTCTGGCACGACATAGTTACCGAACTATACTCTCCTGACGACCCTCGCTCGTCCCAATTGCGCTTCCACACGCAGACGGCAGGGGTCACACTCACTGCGCAGCAACCCCTCAACAACACGGTCAGGGTTGCTTACCAAGCCCTGTCTGCAGTATTCGGAGGGACCCAATCCCTGCACACCAACAGCTACGATGAGGCAATTGGTCTGCCTACTGAGGAAGCCGCTACCATAGCGCTTAGGACGCAACAAATCATTGCAGAAGAGACAGGAGTACCGTTCTCAGTTGATCCACTTGCAGGCTCATATCTAGTTGAGGAAATGACATCGAGTATTGCTTCGGAGGCTAAGAAGTTGATTGATGATATACAATCTCGAGGAGGGGCTCTAACCTGTGTGAAGTCTGGTTTGCAACAGCGATTGATTCACGAGAGTGCATGGAAGAATATCAATTCGATTGAAAGCGGGCAGATTGGAGTTGTTGGTGTGAATGTACACAACGATGATGATGAATTGCACGATAGTGGATTAAAGATTGATTCTGAGAACACTAAGAGGTGTATAGAGCGGCTCGAAACACATAGGGCTGAACGAGATGATTCTGCGACACAATCAGCGCTGAAAAATCTGAAACAAGCATGTACTGAAGGAAAGAATGTCATGGAGCCATTAATCGCATCAGCCAAGGCTGGAGCGACAATAGGGGAAATGAATGAGATCATGAGGGAAGTCTTCGGGACTTGGGTATCGCCGAGTGGAGTATGATGAGGACTAGAATTGATCATGTCGGAATAGCTACGCAATCCATTGAGAAAGCTTCAGCTTTCTGGGAATTGCTTGGGCTTGTACCCAAAGAAGACCATGTGAATAACGAACAGGGGGTACGAATCAGAATGTTCGAAGGTGGAGGTGATTCTCCTAATGTAGAATTGTTGGAACCTTTAGGTCCGGAAACACCCGTAGGAAAATTTATCGAAAAGCGTGGAAGCGGGATTCAACAGATTGCCTTCACTGTAGATAATCTCCAAGCTAAAATCTCTGAATTCACTGCTTCGGGATTCAGAATGATTAACCACGAGCCCGTCGAGGGCGCGGGAGGTACACTCATCGCTTTTGTGCACCCCTCATCTACCGGCGGGGTACTCGTAGAACTGGTGCAACGCAATTGATAACAGTCAAAAGACAATGTAATTTCGGCGGTCCATGCAGACCTCGATGAGCCGTCTCACTAGAAATGGAGATTTGACTTCCTCAATTGTCTCAGCCGAGGTTGATTTCCTATCCGAGACACTCGGGAATTTGAGAGATGCGGGACAGATTACCAATGATGCATACCTCGATGCTGGTGCGATTCAGGGTGGTCTGGCTTTGGTCGCTAGCCTGCTAGACCAGGGAGTTACTAACGATGAGGTCTATGCTCAGATAAACCAACTTTCTCAGCGCGCAAGTAGGATATGCGACACTCACCCTGATATTGACAATAAAATAGAGAGTTTTCGTGCTTAGTATTCTTAGAGTATTCCCTCAGTAATACTTATTCGCAGTATATTGTGCGACAAACATGCCCAAGGTAAGTCTGGACATACCCTCACAGTTGCTTGATGACCTCAGAACCCACGTGGGCGATGACAAGAAGTTCGTATCCCTCGCAGATGCAGTCAGGACAGCCTGCAGAAAATTGCTCGACCAATTAGATACGATAGACGAGATGCACGGTAGGATATCGAGGGATTCAGATGAATGATGCTAACCATGCACAAGCGGTCGAGGCTGTTGAAACTCTGATACGGCATATCGAAGACATAGATGGAGACCTAAGAGAAGGATTGGAAAGAACCCCCGAGCGAGTAATCGAGTCGTTCAAGGAGATCTACAGTGGATATCGCCAAGATGCAGGTGTTATACTGTCTGCAACATTCAACTCAGAGGGCTATGACGGGATTGTTCTACTGAAGGATGTGGAGTTTCATTCGGTATGTGAACACCATTTGCAACCCTTCTCTGGCAAGGCTCACATCGCATATATTCCCGTAGACAAGATTGTCGGAATAAGTAAACTCGCAAGACTTTTGGATATGCACTCAAAGAGATTACAGAACCAAGAGAGGCTGACTGAGTCTATTGTTGAAGACTTGCAAAGGGTGATACAACCACTTGGATGCGCGGCGGTAATCGAGGCTCAACATGGTTGCATGCGCTGCAGAGGAGTTTCCAAGCAGAATGCAGTGATGGTGACCAGTTCCATGCGTGGAGCATTCTTCGATAAGCCTCAAGCTAGAGCCGAGTTAATGCAATTGATTAATCAGTGATGCATATGGTACTACTACCTACAGATTCTGGTCTCGAACAAGTATACCCCATAGTCGAGATTTTTCACAGCGTGCAAGGTGAGGGATATCATGCGGGAGAGGCTTCAGTATTCATCAGATTTGGAAGATGTAACCTGAGATGCCCGTGGTGCGATACTGAATTTGATGAATGGGAGGATATGACACTGGGACAGCTAATTGATGCAGTTACTAGATATGACTGTGATAGGGTGATATTGACTGGAGGGGAGCCAGCCCTACAAGACCTGCCTCCACTATGCAATTCCCTCAAGGCAATGGGCTACTACATCAGTATCGAGACAAATGGGACTGTTGCCTTGCCTGCGGGAATCATCGATTGGGTCTGTGTAAGTCCCAAGGACCAGGAATACCCAGATGTCGCAATCAGACAGCAAGAAGGGGACGAACTCAAGGTGGTGTATCTGGGACAAGACATGACGATGTATGATGAACTTAAGGAAGGCTTCCATCACCACTTCCTGCAGCCTTGTTACGACGAAGATAAGAGTGTAGAGTGGAATGGGCTCAACTTCCATCAGACTTACGAGGTGGTCAAAGCGGATCCATCGTGGAGACTATCCCTCCAGACTCACAAATGGATGTGTGTGGAATGAGAGTCGTGATGGCATTGAGTGGAGGGATGGATTCAACCGCTCTACTGCTGCGAATGCTCGCGAGCGGGCATTCCGTCACCTGTATCTCATACAATTACGGACAGAGGCATATCGTAGAATTAGAGAGGGCACAGAAGAATATCAAATATCTTGCTACTAAAGGATATACTGTTGAACAGATACTTGTGGATCTTTCTAGCGCTATGTCCTCATTTGCTTCAACGCTGACTGACACCTCCACAGATGTCCCAGAAGGTCATTATGAGGAGGAACAGATGAAGCATACAGTAGTCCCAAACAGGAACGCAATCTTCACATCGATTCTCTATGGGCACGCTCTATCAATCTCGGCAGTGGAAGACTGCAACGTTTCATTGACACTAGGGGTTCATTCAGGTGACCATGCTATCTATCCGGATTGCAGGCCTGAATTCTACAGTCAACTAATGCAGGCACTAGACACTGGTAACTGGGGGTCAGACAGAATTTCGATTGACTTGCCATATATCGATTCAGATAAGGAGGGAATACTTAGGGACGCTTTGCAGTCATGCCAGAAACTGGGATTGGACTTCGATGTCGTGTTTGCAAACACCAACACATCATATAGCCCAGATATGCAAGGCAGGAGCTCTGGAAAGACCGGTTCTGACGTAGAGAGGATTCTCGCCTTCCACGCAATCGGTAAGGCAGACCCCGTAGAATATGTTGATGACTGGGATACAGTTCTTGAACGCGCCCTGCGAGTAGAGAAGGAGTACGGGGCAGTACAATGAGTGGACTACCGAAGATTGACCCTGTAAGGGATACAGAGTGGCGTAGCCGCCTCACGCAATTGCAATACCACGTGACAAGACAGGCCGGAACAGAGCGCCCTAACACTGGTATATACAACCTCGAGGACAGGAAAGGTGACTATCATTGCATATGCTGCGGGCACTTGCTCTTCACATCAGAATTGAAGTATCCATCGGGATGTGGGTGGCCCGCGTTTCATACTGAGCATCCAGATGCTGGAATAACTAGATTGGAAGACCGAACGTTCGGAATGGTCAGAGTAGAAGTTCGATGTGGCTCATGTGATGCTCATCTCGGACATGTATTCGATGATGGGCCAATGCAGCATGGAGGGGAAAGATACTGCATTAACTCGGCAAGTATGGATTTCAAAATGGAGGGAGGAAATGACGAGTAGGATTCGAAGGTGGGTTGAGACTGACACGGGCCACCGAGTGCCCAATCACAAGAGTAAGTGCAGACACATGCACGGACACAGATACCGCTGGGAGGCAGAGCTCGAAGGTGAAATGGTAACTCACAGTGGTGTATCAGAAGAAGGAATGTTGATGGATTTCTCGGATGTATCCGAGATTCTGAACAAGCATATCCACGATGTAGTGGATCACTCGTTCATTGTTTACAAAGGAGATGGGGAGGCGATTACCGCGTTATCCCACATGGGAGACGAACATAGAACTCTGATTGTACCATTTGTTCCAACTGCTGAGAACCTAGCTAAGTGGGCCTTTGAGCAAGTAGATCCTCACATCATTTCATCTTACGGTAATTCTCTCAGGCTACGTGCATTCCATGTTAGGGAGACTCCCAAGTCATGGGCATCTTGGTCTGCCGATTAGTCAGCAAATCAGCAGAATGAAGGAGGAGTCAGTTCAGCGACTCTGTCATCATATTCGTCATTGCTTATGCCTTCAGTATGAAACGCATGACAATCATCATCTACAATCTTCAACCACATCCACTCTATACCCGGGTCAGACCTGTCAACTGCGAAGTTGAAGGTTACTGGGTCACCGTCACCGATTGTCATGATGAGGATGTCCCCTTCGGTGCTCCAGGTCCCGGGATTTCCTTCGCCATCAACCATGGTCCCATCTTCAATAACATGCATAGCCATAGTATCGCCGGACCACCATTCGCCTACTGGTGAGGGGGCATCATCATCACCCGCACACCCAGCAAAGGATGCGAGCAGCATCGTCAGTGCAAGTAATATCGTAACTTTTGTCATGGTTCAAGTCACAGGGTGAGGTAAGTTATTCTTTGTATATATTGAAATTTCAACCGGTGTTATAGGAGTCCATAGTAAATTGAAATGACTATATGCCGGCCTTTGAAATTAGATATGAGAGTGATTTAATGGACGCAATTAAACAATACATGAAACCAAAGTGGTGGCTGACAGGGGTAGGTGCAATATTTACGATATTTATGTTGTTGACTTACACTGAATTCGTGAACGCAGCGGAAGCGGGATGGGGTGCTGATTACACTGCCAACGACGCTTTCTACGAGAAAGCGTGGGCTGCTACCTTCCTCACCATCGCAATTATTACAATTGTATCTGGCCAATGTGTTGAAGGCAGGCCTCAGGCAATTCTTGCAATGACGATTGGAGGGGGCAATATTCTCACTTTCATACTAGTGTTCCTTGCAGCTGGTGATTTAGATTATGGCTACACGGATAATCCTGGTAATTGGGCGCCACCTATGGTAATGGCGGCTGGTCTTCTCTTGTCGGGATACCTTCACCTAGATGACGACTGAGAGCTCGTTCAGACTTATCATTCGAAATTCTCGAATGAGTCTGCAGCTTCTGAGATAACGCCGAGCAACCTGTGGATTTCGTCATCCTTAGGTAAACCTCTCATGATTACTCTGACCATTGTCTCTTCGATGCCCTTTCTCCTGTGCTCCTTCGCCGGCATGTTCTGGGTCAACCTGGAAATTTCCTCGCGTAACCTGATTCTGAGTTCAGGTTCCAATAACCTGTCTCCGGCTCCGAATGGGATGCTGCTGTCACTAGAAATGAACCAAGAGAAGCAGATTGCAGTAACCGCATGACTCAAGTTGAGTATCGGATAACCTTCCCACGTAGGAATAGTGACCAATAGATCACACTGTGATAATTCCTCATTCAGAAGTCCCTTTCCCTCTGGACCGAATACTATGGCAACTTTGCCCTCTATACCAGAAAGTCTCGAAGGGAGCTCGTCTGGTAGTAGGAAGTGTCTCATCGCTGTCTTGCCTCCATCCTCTCTTTTACCAGACGTTCCGACCACTACTGAGCAATCAGATACAGCATCCTGTAATGAATCGGTACAACGAGCATCATCCAGTACTGTCTGGGCGTTCTTCGCCCTGTTTCTTGTCTCATCGGACCAATTTCTAGTACGGCCTACAATACGCAGGTCGGTGAATCCGAAGTTGAGCATCGATCGGGCAACAGCACCTATGTTACCATCTGTCTGAGGGTTGACTAAGACTACACAGACATCCTCGTTAAATGAAGGCAGAGGCTCTGTCCTGTGGTCGCCCATGCTATTCGCAAGGAGTCATCTATCAAGAGCGTGCTCAATCTGTGCGGCGCTGCTTGTAGCGAGTGATGTATCCGGCAATCCAGTTTCTCATACGCTTGTTGTCGACATCAGTGTATTCGCTAACTAGATGCTTGTTGGTGTCGAAGTCGTCTGTAAACTGATCTGGATAGATCTCTAGCAGCCTGAGTGCTCTTATCTTGATGAAGGAAGGTCTGATGTTACCCATTCTCAGGCCTCCAACAACTTGACTTCAATCGGGAATCCCTCTTCCCTGGTGCACACGACCTTGATCTTCCTAGGAGGGTGCTGCATACCTCGGGCCCAGATAACGTGGTTGACCTTCTCGTCTATCCACAGGTCCTCATCCTCTGACATTTTCATATGCTGAGCGACATGATTGCGAATCTCAATCATTGCGCGGTTTGCCCGACGGGTTCGCGGAACATTCCAGGCAGCACGCAATGGGATGGTCATCTCCTTCACTTCTGCCATCAAATCACCTCTGTAGCTTCGAGCGTCGCCACATGTGTCTCTTAGGGTGAGTGTTTACCTTTCGATTAGTCCGCAACATAACCCAGACAGGGACCCTGCGATTCTGCTTGGTCACCTTGTAGAGTCTCTGCTTCTTAGCGAATGGTTTGTTCCTTGCCATCTCATTCACCTCAATAATTTGAGAGCCCGGGATATCTCTTTTCGGCGTGCGGCCTGACAGCGTGAGCAGCTTCGTCGAGCAGTCTCTGACCCTCGCTAGTCAGAATCTTTCCAAGATTGACTGTGCCTGCTAAGTTGTGCTTGCTAGTGATTAAGCCACAGGTTGACAACTGCTGCATGATTGTCCTAGCCACATTTCTTGAGCCGGCAACAGCGCGGTTCTGCTTCACGCCTCTGTCCTTGGAACCTCCGAAGTGCTGTGACATATGATTCACACCAATTGGACCTAGCATGCCGACCTTACGTAGAATAGCCGCAGATCTAACTTCCCACCAGTCTGATTGAACAGGTGGTCTTTCACGATGAGTACCAGTCTTAGCATAGTCTGCCCAGTCAGGGGCTGTGATGTCACTCATCTCGCTCATGCGGCTTGCCAGCTCAGCGATGAGCAGGTCGGCCGGGACATCGTGGATTGTAGTCATAGGCTCACAGCGCGGTCCGGCCGTCCTAGAGTC
>CAYMRU010000043.1:0-9469 GCA_964392975.1 uncultured Candidatus Poseidoniales archaeon
CCGTCTCCGACATCTACTGGTAAAGAAGAGAGGACATCGTTGGCCTCGCTGACGCTCAGCAAGTAGCCGTAACTGACCGATTCTTCCCAATTCCCTCGCGATGAGGACATGTAGGTCTCGAGATCAGGGTATCTCTCGTCTGCTAACACCCGCTGTTCCAGCTTCTCTAGGGTGAGAGTATCGGGAATCGAATCTCTGCTCCAGACTGTCGTGCCCTCATCGTAGTCATCTTGGTCAACCAAATTGCATCCTCCTGACTCTCTGGCACCAAGAATAATCCAACCAGCTGCGTCATCATCCCTAACCCATGATAGGTTCCACTCGTCAGTCGAATACGCTGCCTGCCAGACATAGCCGCCCGTCTCCAAAGCGACTGCCGCATCCGTTGCACTGTGGTTCAACATCAGGCAGTCGACTGCAGCCTCCAAGTCGAAGTCTCTCTGGTCTGAGTGGTCAGGCATTGCATAGCCCCACTGCGTCTGGCCGCCAGGCACATCCTCGCCGCTGCCTGGACTACCGGCGTAGGAATAGCCCCAATGAGCGGCCTGCGAGCCTGTGTTCGAGGAGGTCTCGGTGAGGGTGGCCTCAATGCTGATACTGCCATCAGGAAGGACCTCGTTTAGGCTCGAGCCGACGAAATTGCAGTTCGGGCCCTCTAGAGTCTTGTCGATTACGATGTCGACTTCTTGCTTCACCGGCCACGGATTACCGCTCTTGACGAGAATGTCAATGTGGGCGTGACCCAGACATCTGCCGATTTCGTAGTGGAAAATCGAGACTTGGGTCACGAGTCCATGGTCATCGGTGTTGATCTCGCTGCCTACCGACCATCTCCAGTCGGAGTTCCAATTGATGTCGTCGTTCGAAGACAGTCCCTTGATCAACTGGGTGTCACCGAAGAAGGCATGCAGCTCGATTGGTGTAAGTGGGAAGAGAAGTAGGGATGCGAGGTCGCCGACCGAGCCCAACTCATCTGCTCCGAACACCACTGCTCTGGCGGTCGTCGTGACGCCGTCCGAGTCGATGAGGTTGACTTGCGTATCGGTCCTGACCGTCGAGCGGGTGGTGATATCCCTCCACGACTTTGAATTGGATACGAGGGTGTTGTCCTCCCTGTCCCAACCCCAGCCGGTGCAGTCACCTTCGTCCCTCAGTTTACCCTCAAGGTCGACAGAGAGGTCGAAGGTCAGGGTCTGTTCCACGGTCAGCCGCTGTCTGCCGTACGCATCAAGAGCCATCACGGTGCCTTCGAGCTCGGAGTCCGTCGAATGGAAGATCTCGTCTGAGTCTCCTCTTCGCAGTGATATTGTGCCAGTCCCTCCAGACACCGTTGCTCTCAGTTCCGAGCAGACGAGATCTAGGGTCGGAGAGGTAGCGTCTCTGATGTAGCCGACCATCTCCTCGCCAGTCACGGCCACTGAGGTAGCGCTGACTGTGAAGTCCATCTGGTCGCCGTAGCGAAGGGGCCGGGCTGTGAACGCGGGGTCTGGCTGGATGAGGTATACTGCTGCTGCTCCGACTAGTAGAACCACTATACCGACAGCTGCAGCAATCTGCCAGTTCTCCTTGAGTCCTGCCACCGAAGGCAGATTGATGACGACTGATGGCTCATCCTCCTCTTCCTCATCATAGTCGAGCACTAGTTCTGAGTCCTCGCTAGCTATGACGCCGGAGAACCAAGGATCGTCCTCAGGGTCCTCCTCTAACTCAGGCTCTGGTTCGGTCTCAGGTTCAGGCTCCGGCTCGATTATCTCGGCCTCAATGACCTCTTCCTCTATCGCCTTCTCTGTCTCAGAGTACCAAGCCTCCTCCTCTTCGACCTCATCTTCGGGCTCGCTCTCTGGTTCGGTCTCAGGCTCTTCGGTCCCCTCACCCCGGACTCTAGCCAGCATCTTGTCGATGGCGTCGTCGAGGTTCTCGGCTGCAGGGTCAGCCGTCTCTGCGACTTCTTTTCCACTCGTCTCGACCCCCAGTAGCCGGTTAATCAGGTCGTCCTTCTTACCCGATACTAGCAGGCCTTGGTCGCTGCACATCTGACGCAGTTCGCTGACCTTCATCGCGGACAGTTCGTCCCGGTCAGGCTCGCCCTCAGTCGACATTCTATCCATTAGCAGCGAATACAGGAGGCTTTCAACCCCTTCGGCGTCCTGCCTTGCAGGACGCACACTCACTGAGATGTTCGTGAACTCCGATGAAAGGCCTCAAGAGGGGAACGGGGGCGGCGGGTAACATGGACCCGCGCCTGATTATCCTCTCGAGGGGGCCCGGGCTGTACAGCACCAAGCAGTTAGCCAAGGCCGCTGAGGAAGTGGGCTGGGCGGTGCGAATCATCGACCCTCTCAAACTCACTGTGCTGGTCGACGACGAGGGTGGTAGAATCTACTACAAGGGCTGGCCGCTCGAGTGTGAGGCGGTCATTCCTAGAATCGGCCACTCAATCACCCGCAGAGGTGTGCACGTTGTCAGGCAGTTTGAGCGGATGGGTGTGATTGTAATCAACTCCAGCTCTGGAATCTCCAAAAGTCGAGACAAGCTTGCAGCCAGTCAGTTGATGGCTGAGGCTAACGTTCCCATCCCCATCACAGCGAATGTTGGGAATTGGCAAGATACTGTCCGCGCTGTCAATCAGGTCGGAGGCACTCCTTGTGTCATCAAGAGTAACGAAGGTACGCACGGCTCCGGGGTGTTCCTAGCATATACCGAACAGCAGGCTAAGCAGTTGGTTTACCAGATGCTCGAGCGCGATATGCGACCTCTAGTTCAGGAGTATATTCAGGAATCACACGGCAAGGACATCAGAGCTCTCGTCGTGGGTGGAAAGGTGGTAGCAGCGATGCGCAGGAGAGCGCATGGCTCTGAGTTCAGATCCAACTTCCACCTGGGAGGCAGTGTCGAGCCTGTCAAGATGAGTCCACGATTTGAGAAGGTTGCAATTACAGCAGCGAACAAACTCGGGCTCGACCTCGCTGGAGTAGATATGCTTGAGGCTAGAAACGGCCCATTGGTACTTGAAGTCAATTCAAGTCCAGGACTCGAGGGAATAGAGTCAGTAGTCGGAGAAGGTGTCGTCGCAACCGAAGTCGCCAAACTACTCAACCACAGGCTCGAGGAGGCACATTCCGAGTCCAGTCTTTCATCTGGTAACGATGTCTCTGAGGTGTATAGAGAAGCATCCGAAGTCCAAGATTGACGGCGTTCTCGCACTGGTTCTCAAACGGGCTTCGCTCGACCCTGCCGAAGAGAAGCATTCAAGTCTGAATAGGGAGACTTGGACCTGTCCGTAGGGACAGGGATGCACGGCCTTGATTGGCCAGAGGCGAGAAATGACACAGGATACGGGGACGACACCGAATGTCTGGATGAAGGCCGCTATGGGCGGCAGGCTAGGCACTAGACTGTCTGGTTTAGGTCTAGACGGGGGGTCAACCCTGCCATCCCGTCTGCAGGGTCTGGCCGAGTTACCTTGGTTTGAATGCTGGGTCCAGAGACTCAAGACCGAGAAGAAGAGTGTTCACACTATCAGAGCATACACTGTCGCAGCCCGCACCTTGGCCACTACTGCATTGCCCGGAGAGGAAGAAATCGACTGGGAGAATGCTCAGACACTCAGTGTACTGGAGATTCACGGTAGAATCGACCCGAATAAGGGGAGGTTGGACTCGTGGCTCAACAGCATTGGGGATCTCAAGCCTGCCACAATCAACGCGAGAATGGCCGCAGCCTCCCATCTCCTGCTCTGGGTCGGACATACGATTCCGGATTGGATTCAGAGACCTAACCGCAGCAAGTCCCTGCCTCGCACCCTGGGCCGCAACGAGCTAACCCGAGTCCGTGCCGCAGCGACTCGTTCCGAGGATCCATTGACTCAGCCTGTAGTCACCATTCTGCTCGACACCGGACTGCGAGTCTCCGAGTTGTGCGGACTCGACCTCGACGACATGGACTTGGAGGACAAGTCTGCCCTCGTCATCGGCGGCAAGGGCGAGAAGGACCGTACTGTTCTATTCACCCAAGCCACCGTAGATGCGGTAGAAGCATGGATGCCGATTAGGAACACCCGTGCTGAGACCTGTCAGGATGAGGATGAGAAGCGCTCACTTATGCTCTCGAGCCGTGGTCGCAGAATCAATCCCCGCTCGGTGCAGAAACTGGTCGATAGATTGGCCGATGCTGCCGACATCCCTCGCTCAAGGCTCAGCCCGCATACTCTGCGCCACACCTTCGCCACCGGTCTGCTAGAGCGTGGGGCCGACCTTGTGACCATCCAGAGGTTGCTCGGTCACGCTAGCATCGCCACGACTAGGGTCTACCTTGAGATTGGTGACCAGACACTAAGGGAAATCTATCACCGTGCCCAGAACGAAATCTTCAATCTGTCCGAAGAGGATTCGGTCGACGAAGTCCCGAACACAGAGGTTGTCGAGCCGTACCAGAGAGTTCCCTAGTTACTTCCTAGCCGGGTTCTTCTTGTTGTGTCGCTTCTCTACTGACTCAGGACCCTGCCACTCGCGTTCAGCCGGGATCGTGTATCCTGGATGAGTAGGTATCGGGCAGTGCTTGCCCGACCTGCACCTGCTACAGTTGTCCGATGGAGGTGACTCAACGGTCTTCTGCAACTTGCCGTACTTCCTGCGTGGCACGACGGGCGCTCGGTTTGGAGGAACTTAGCGATTACCACGGGCGCGCAACGTTCAATCCTAAACGCACCCGCACCGCAGCATGGATAGCGAGACTTCCGAGGTCGGGTCTGACCCGAGCCGGACTATCCTGTACGCTCAGGTGCGGGATGGCAAACCTCAGATGTCTATAGACGAGGAGGATAGGCTGAGGTCCCTGAATTGGCCCGATTCAAGCGGCAAGGTGTACCTCGGTGATGTCGCTCAAGCGGCTCTGAGATCCCTCGGACCTCACGACCCTCCTCGTTTCGAGCAACCACCTGCCTTCGACGAACAGAGATGGGTGCTCGTATCCAGAGCCAATGAGCTCACGATGACCATCACTAGCTCGGCCTACTGGGGCTTTGGTCTATTCAAGACCTGCTTCATGAATCGGATTGAGTTACGGGGACCCTACGGATTGAGGGCGCGATGCGTGCACGATATCGTGGCCTCGCTAGGGCACAACCCATGGGAGCCTGCCCGAGTGGGCAAGTTCGAGTCGGCAACTGGGTCCCAGTTGGCCGAACACAGGGCTGCTTGGGAGGAGTTGATATCACGCGCAAGCGAGGGCATGAGCGAGGAGATTGAGGAGATTCAGGACTCTTTGAGGCGACTCACAGGTACAGACGATTCGATTGAAGGGATTCTGAATTCCGCCGAGATAGCTCTCGATGAGGCTAGGATGGCTCTGGCAGACAGGAATGCTCCTGCAGTCGAGCGCGCTCTTGGAAGAGCCTACAGCGCAATCGTAGAGGCCGATCCGAGCACACAGGTCCGCTCGTCCGAAGCACTGGCTACAGGGGACCTGTTAGACGAGGTGCCGTTGGTCGATCTCTCGGAAGAGGAATAATCACAGCCCTAGAGTGTTCCACATCCAAGACCAGATTCCGTGATGAGCCAGATAGACGACGACGCTGAAAGAGATGCATGCGAAGTATATCGACCCCTTTGAGATTTGGATAGCGTCCTCCGACTCCTCGTCGAAGTACCTAATCAGGCCGGCTGCCTGCTGGATGCCGCTGCCCTTCTTCTCCTTGGCCATCGGGCGTCGCACCTACCTGCACTATTTCAATTCCACGAGAGCGAATCGGGGCCCTCAGGGGTCCAAAGTCTCGATTAGTACGCAACCGTCATCGAGGTCGACTATCTTCGAAGCGGCACTCATCGCAGTGTCGATGCAGGACGTCATCATAATCTCCCTTCTACGTCCGTTCGCGCCTTCAAACACCAATCGGTGACTCAGACTTTCCAGAACCTCTCGGTCGACAATCTGCCAGACCCAACTGTCTCTCTCAATCGTCACCAGAGCCTCGACCGGTACTAGGGGACCCTGCTCTCCCCCCAAGGCACGTGCTCTCTCTACTAGTTCCACCAACTTCCGCGTAGCCCCATTCAAATCGGTCGTTGTGGGTTCCTCGTTCGTATTCGAAATTCTTCTCCTAAGTCCTGTCATGCGCATCCCATGCGGCATCGCCGCAAACCCGCAGCGACTCACAGGAGGTTTAACCGTTTACGGTGCTGCTCGAATGACAAAGAGAAAACCGAACCCCATTCTTTTTGCCGGAGAGTCGTGCAGTTGATGTCTGCTGCTAACACCGGGCCTGCATGGGCAGTGAGATTCCTTGGGATGAGTTGGCGCGTGACAGCGTCCTACTCAAGGCGGTTTCTCACTGGAGGGATGATGAGGATGTCTGGCTCGAAGGCTCGTTCGACAGGCTTCGCGAGACGGTTCGGGTGAATCCTCTGAGGCCGGATTATGACTGGACAGAGAACTGGCTCGAAGACAATGGAGCAGCCCGGATTCCGTGGTTCACCGGTCCGGGCAGCGCATGGACGCTTCCCTTCGACAGGGGCGCGGCTGAGGGCGAGGTGCGCGAAGTGCTGAAGGCTCTACACGAGACTGGCCGTCTGACTCGTCAGGAAGCAGTCTCGATGCTCCCGGTGATTGCCTTGGGTGCTGAGCCTCGAGACGTCGTACTGGACATGTGTGCATCACCTGGATCCAAGACCACTCAAATTGCCGAGTGTTTGGGAGAGAGTGGGATTGTGCTCGCGAACGAGGTCGTCAGTTCTAGGGTCAATATGCTGGTAAGCAACTCGCACCGACATGGCTCTCCTTGCATCGGGGTGGTCAACCACGACGGAAGACACATGCCGATGGTCCCCGAGTCGGGCTTCGACCGAGTCCTCGTCGATGCACCTTGTACCGGTTCGGGCACGACTCGCAAGAATCCAGATGTCTGGAGCAAGTGGCTTCCCTCGGGCGGCAGGTCGCTGCATGACTTGCAAGTCGAGCTGTTGTCCAGAGCGGTTACGATTACCAAGCCGGGCGGTCGTATCGTCTACGCTACATGTTCGCTCGACCCGGTCGAGGACGAGGCGGTTGTCGCCGAGGTCCTACGCAGGCATGGTCACCTAGAGTTGCTCGATGCATCCGAATTACTGCCCGGTGTTCCAGGAGAGGCGGGTCGCTCAAACTGGCCATCTCTAGGAGATGATGGTCGCCCAAGCGATGAGTCGCTTCCCGAATCCATGCTACCGCCTGCCGAAGGGCGAATCTCCTCGGCTCTGTCTCATTGCATGCGAATCTGGAACGACAAAGTGGATGCAGGCGGCTTCTTCCTAGCCGTGTTGGAGAAGACTACAGACGCCCCATCTAAGCACATCACAGCCGAGCACACGTTACAGCCCGAAGAAGTTCGACCTGACCCACATGACTCACCACTGCCACTCTCCGAGGAGCTTGCCCAGACTCTGAGGAACCAGTGGGGCACACTGCCCGATGACCTGTGGGTCAGGGGCAAGAGAGTCCTTCTCTCAACACCGGAGGCGCGAGGGGTCTGGGATTCAGTGCGTAGTCGGAAAGGAGGTCGCGTGCGGATACCCGGAGGTAGGTGGCGACCTCTGCGCGTGATGCATCTTGGACAGAAGGCTGCGCTTCTGAGAAAGGGCGAGTTCGATCGTATCGTAGCTGGGGCAGCGCGAAGACTCGGGCCGGGACTGCACGGGGTATCTACCGAGGTTGACTCGGAGTTGATTGACGAGTTGTTGAGCAACGGCGAAGCGATGATTCCCGAAACTGGATTTGAGTCCTCTGCTGGAGGTCGAATCCTAATCGACTCCGAGAACGGTGACTGCATTCCCGTGTGGACAGGGGCTCGTCTCAGTCTTATGCTGGCAGACCCCGAACGCAGAATTCTTTGCATGCAGAGAGGTATGCAATTCCACAGTGCAGAGGAAGAATAGTCTCTGAAACTGAACGCTCGGTAACGACAATTGCCAAAGTCGTAGCATATGTTCAATAGCCTGCTGTAGAAATTCTCCGCTCCCGGTGGAATGATGCTCGACGAGACCGACCGACGAATTATCTCAGTGCTGCAGAGCGATGCCCGCGCTTCGATGCGCAGCATCGCCGAGAAGGCAGGTGTTTCCTTGGGAACTGTAAGTAATCGTGTGCGCAGGCTGGAGAAAGCCGGAGTGATTCGCGGTTACAGCGTACAACTGGACCCTGAGTTGTCAGGCTGGGAGCTCACGGTAGTCATCGGACTTCGAATTCAGAAAGGTCGACTGATTGAGATTCAGGAGAAGATTGCCAAGGACAACCGGGTCTACGGGGCCTACGACGTTACCGGCGACTTCGACTCGATGATAATCGCGAGGGCTCGCGACAGGAGGGATCTCGATGATCTCTCGAAGAATGTGCTTTCGATTGATGGGGTCGAGAATTCAGTCACTCACCTTGTTCTCAACACTGTCAAAGAGAGTTCGACCGTACTTCCTGAGTGACTACTTCGGGTCATCTAGGAATTCCTCAATCAGAGGATTCAGATTCCGCGAGTGAGGGGCCAGCGCCTCAATCGTCCTAGCCTCAGGCTTCATCACTCTAAGCAACACCGTCCTGAGCTCCTCATCGACTGGCATGTCCATCGCCATCATCTGGTCCCTCAACGCCGTCTGCAATCTTCCCCCGGTCCTGTCCCAGTCCATCAGCAGAATCAGGGCCGGACCTTTGTCGACGAGGTTTCGAGTTCCATAGGTGTCGTGCAGATATGCAACTAATCTCGATCTGTCCCAACCCCTGTTTACTCGCTCGATGATACCTGTGAATCCGAGTGCCCTGAGTGCCTTCTCATCCCTCAATCCCTCGACTAGAATCGGGCAGTCGGGATTACCCTCTCCGGAACGGTTCCTTCTGATGCTTGACGCGATCGCCTTGGCGGCGGCTAGGAACCGAATCTTTCTGTCCGGCGGGCCTGCTCTGCGAGCACGGTCATCGACCCAATCTCTCAGCCCTTCTCTCTCAGACATCTCAGACACCTATCGTATGGTCGACATGTCCCGATTTCGAGGGGATTCAGAGGTCATGTGATTAAGTCTCATGAGGAGGTTCTCTTGAAGTCGTTCATCGGGCGTCTAGTTTGTGCCTTCTAGATGGTGATTCCGCGATACTTATGAGGGGGTTTCGTGCGCATTGCATCAGGGGATTGGGATGGATAGCATTACACCTCTATTCGATGCTATTTGGGATGACTACATGTTCTGGTCGATAGTGGTCGGTGCGATAGCGTTCGGTTGGCTCTACCACCACTCCTACTTCTACCGAGCCAAGGAAGGAGAGAGTCCCAACATAGACGACCTCGAGGTAGGCGTCTTCCCCAAGGATTACGACAATCTCAAACTCGAAGTGACATGGACTTTACTGCCTTTCATTCTCATCGTCTGGCTGACCTACATCTCGTGGGCTCCACTTGATGCGGTCTGGAGTCAGACCGGTCCTGACGGTTACCACGGCAGCGAGTGCGAAGCGGGTG
>CAYMRU010000044.1:0-9458 GCA_964392975.1 uncultured Candidatus Poseidoniales archaeon
GGCTTGGTAGGTTAATCGATGTCGAGTCCGGTCTAGCCATGCACATTCTCGAGTCATTGCAGGCTGGACTGGGTGTCGAAGAAATCCTCTCACAAGACTGGGTCGCCTCTGCCCTACAGGAGAGGAAGGTTCGTCAGGCCGAGTTGAATCAAGCAATCTCACAGAACTTGGAAGTCGTCGACAGGCTTGCAATTGTCAGGATGGAAGATGCTGGCATGCGCTCTAACGGCTATCGAATTACAGCCATCGCGGGTGATGCCTGTGATGCTTGCGTGGTGGTTCACGGCGATGTTGGTGCATCCTTCGGAGATGAAAATGTGTACCCCGTTTCGGCCTCCTTCTACACCAACTCATTCCTGCATACCGAAGGGGGCCTGTACGATCTGACTCAACTGGCTACAAGATTCGACCCGGATGGTGGCGGACACGCCAATGCATGCGGCTGTCGAATTCAGTCTCTAGATGGTGGCGAGAGAGTGGAAAGGCAGGTAGAGATTGACGACATTGACCGTAATCTCGAGGTTTGGCTTGCAATGTGGGCCGAGCGCTAGTCACAGTATCCTGAGAAGATACAGGAACCCCAAGAACGCGTGGATGATGACAAGCAGTAGCATTACATCGCTAATCTTTCCATGCATCTGCTTGCTTCTAGCAAAGGACTCACCTGAGTCTATCATGCTGCGAGTAGCTCGGCCGTGCTTCCTGAGAGTCAGCATCAGGATTAGTCCAAGGAATCCCACCCAGCCGTGGAAATGATCGGGTACGATGTACTCACTCCACTCGACTCCGTCTATGCTCGCTCTGCCAATCTGTGCTGCAATGGCTAAGCCAATCACTCCAATGGTTGCGCGCACCATCCACTCTCCAGTGGCCTCGTGGTCTGCCAGCGCCCGCTTCCTCTCATCCCCTCTCAGCATGGTATTCTGTTCTCTCCATCTGCGTTGTCGAACAAACATCCAGATCAGAGCCAGAGCTGCGACTGGATGCATCAGCAGTAATGCGGTTCGCACTGGGTCCACGCTCGCTGCTAGGGCTGTGGAGTCTTGAGTTCTCGCTCTGACGCCTTGCATAGCAAGGCGATGTGTTGATGAATGGAAGTGCATCGGGCGAACTCACGAGTGGTACGATGGAGGATTATCTTCTCGAGTGCATCGATTCGCTTGACAACGCGGGAACCGACCCGTTGAGGCGCAGAAAGGCGGTGCAAAGACCGAAGGCGTGGTCCCTTCTACCCAACGATTGGCGCGCTCTGGCCTTGTTAGCCGCCAATAATGCCAGCGTCGATGCTCCTTCAATTGAGGCTGGAGGTAGAGTAGGGTCAAGTCGAATTGGTAGGCGAGGGGGGCGAGGAAGGGTTCGTGGCACTCAGGATTGGTTGTCGAGTCCTGCCGAGGCTATGGCTTCTGAATGGTCTTCCGCTTATCGGCTGGCAGTGTTGCTCGTTCATCGTTACAGAGGAAGCTCGAACTGGGAATCTGGTCTGGAGGTTCAGTTGAAGAATCTAAGGGAACAGTGCGTAGAGGGAATCCATCCTGTCTGGGAGGCACTAGCGAAAGAGGCGCCCATACTGGCGGAACTCGGGAGGTTTCCAGTAATTGAGATCGAAGGACCAGAAGTGGATGCCGGGAATTGGATTGAGTCGTCCAGAATCGACCCTGAAGATTCGATTCAAGTCAGGGATTGGTTGTCCCTTGACTTGCCATTCAGTACTGACTCCGAGCAGGATCATGTTCTGCACGCAATTCGCAGAGATTTGGCCGATGGTAAGCCTCGAATGAAGATGTGGTTGCGCAAGATGAAGCCATCATTGCGAGGCTTACGAGAGGAGGGTGCTCTGCTAGAGGGGATTCTGCTCGCGGCTAGTTCGAAAGATGAGGCTCTGCAAGTTCTCGAGGGCATCGAAGCGGGTCAGTCGGGAGAGGTCGCAAAGAAGCACGCACGACTGATTAGGATTCGCTCCGGTGAGATGACCGATTGGAGAGCTTGCGCTCTCATTGAAGACGATGATGGTCTATCTTCCGCAATGCGAGTGGCTGCTTGGAGACGGGTCGAGCATTACGGAGAGGATTTGGTTGCTGATGAGTTGTTGAGAGGTGTATCTATTCTAGGCGAGATTGGAGAGCAATTGTCCGTCACCGTCCGTTGGGAGTTAGCAGGCAAGCTAGTCTCAGAGAATAGGATGAATGAGGCTGTTACGATTGTAGAGGGTGCTGAAATAGAGTATTCTGAGCATGTCTCAATTGCTCTTGCCTTGATGCTCTCGACTGACTCAGGTGCGATGACCCAAGCCGTTATCTCCGCTATCTCCGAGATGGAGGAGGATGGGTTATTGTCTGTGATTAATGGAGATCGGGTTCCAATCGAGGTCCGTGTTGAAGCCGCTAGGAAACTGAACAATAGAGACTCCATCAGGCACACAGATACGGTGCTCAACACATTCGTGGAAGCAGCAGATATAGAAGGGATGTTGGCGGTTTTTGAGGAGTCGCCATCGCTTGCCAAGGTGTACCCTCAGAGGGTTCTGCTATGCTGGCACCTGCACTCAGAGGGGGAGGGGGGTATCAAGGAAATCCTCTCTTCTCTGAGGAAGGTGGCTCTATCTTCAATCGAGGGGTCATCGAGAGACCAGTATCTCAGTGATACATCGATTGCCCTAATATCGCTGCTCGACGGTCTAGCACAGGAGGTCGAGTCGATTCACGAGAAGCTTGACTCCGATGGTCTGAGGGCTCTGAATGAGGTCAGGAGGGCTCTGTCGGTCGAAGGAGATGGTGTGGTACGTGAGAATCGTTTAATCAGCCTGAAGGAATCGGTAGCGAAGGCAAGTCTGACTACTCTAGAGAGGAGGTTATTCGAGGCCCTGATGGTTTCGCTACAACTAAATCGATCTGCGATGGATTTGCAAATCGGAACTGAAGATAGGACAGATGGCGCGATTCAGTCTTTGGGAGATTTGTCCTGGCACAACGGTGTGACCATGAAGACTGTGTCGACTGTGACAGATCTAGTGGTCGAATACAACATCGGCATCCCGGCCCTCGAGGAGTGGTATCGGCAGCATGCCAAGGGGTCCCCAGAACTACATGTCGTCAGAGCGGCTATTCTACGTGATAAAGGAGATCGTTTGAATGCGGCTAGGGCCTACAAGGATGCTGCCGGCAAACTCAGTGATGATTTTGAGAAATCTTCGTTGGTGATGAGGAAGGCACTGATTGAGTTCGCTCATTCCGCTGGATGGAAAGAGGCGGTTTCAATCATTGATTCCAACCCCGCACTCGCAAGCACGGTGACCAGCCGATTCAAATTGTACCTCAGAACCGGTGCTCATCACGATGCTGGTAAGAGGGATCAAGCCAGCTCGGAGTTGCTGGCTTTCGCAGCCAATCAGGCTGAGGTTGGTGAAACGACTTCTAATGTAGAGGGTAGAGATTCTATCCTTGAGGAACTGCTCAGGTATCCCGAAGAGCACGGCCTTCCTTCCGAGCCTTTCGTTGGCAGAGTTAGGGCTGCGATGAAGGAACTCAGATCCGTTGGAACCAGTAGGCAGAGCGATGTCGAGAGGAGAGTCCTGTACGAACTTAGAGGACGGCGCGATTCTGAGGTGGTTGCGAAGATAGCAATGGATGTCGCAGAGGAGGATCCTCTAGCAGGGCTCAGGATTTTAGAGAAGGCGATATACTCCGGTCTGCTTGAGGAGAGTCAATCTGAGACATTGAAGAAAAGTCAGAGAGCCCTATTCACTAGCCATAGTGGCATCATTCCAGTCAAGGAGAGGAGGACACTGAAGGGCCTCTCGCTCAGGCCACTCATAATCGTCGATACGAATATTCTCATTGAGGCTCTGAAGGACGATCTGCTACGTGAGCTATCGGTGGACAATCTAGGCAGCCTAGATTGGACCGTGGAGAGGGCTTTCCATTGGATGCTGCGGAGGAGGGCAGAGGAAGGTAGAGTGGTCCTGCATGTACCGCCTGCCGCCAAGGGAGAGTTCCTGCACCGAGCTAGGAGTCCAGAATCAGTGCTCAGTCTGTTCTCTGATATCTACATTGACAGGTCGGTCTGGGAGGATAGGATTGGCGACCGTTTCCTCAAGAAGAGGGGGAAGGCAGTCCTCGACACATTCGACAGATGGCCCGGGGGCGCGGATCGAGCAGGGTCTCTGGCACTTGATGAGTTCCTGCTCAAGCATCGAGACGTGTTCGCTCTAATCGACGAACAGAAGAGGAGCAGGGGGAGGACTCCAGCGAGGACTTCTATAGATGGCGAACAGATTTACCCCGAGAAAGGAGACAGGGATATCATGTCGGATGCTGCGAAGATATCATCTGCATGCCACTCCGATATAGGCAGTGTACTAGTTGCCACGAGAGATTCTGACTTCCGTCTGGTTTCAAGGGCTCTTGAAGAGGAGTTCGGGTTCGGCGTAGTGGGCGACGCTCAGCAGCTAAACGACAGGGTCCTGTGAAGTCTCAAAAAGATGCGGCCATCTGAGTTTGAGTCGCTTGAACAGCATCCTTGAGAACACCATGGAGAAGAGCAGGAAGATAATGGAAGACCACCACGGAGCCTCTCCGCTGGTGGCTAAGAACCAAGTCACTACTAGGATGCCTGCACCGTAGAATGCCCTGAAAATGGAGAAAATCAAGAAGGTTCTGAACACTGGATTATTGAGAATTCTCTGCCTGAGAGAAGGCGGTTGTTCGATCATGCTAATCCGGCCGGCCTTGGAGATTCGGATTGTTGTTCAGAGACTCACCCAATCTACTCATGATTGTAGTGGCTGATTCTATGCTGCGGACGGTCTCGACGCTCTTGCCAGCAGAGTAGTATTTCTTCTTATTAGCGGTGTTTTTGCTCTTGCTTCTGGAGAGATATTTCAGTCGTATGAATGAATTAGCATTCAGTAACATCCTAGCAGTGTGCTTGAATCTACTTCGTAGGAGTCTGCGCATTAGCCATGAATTATCTTGTTTGAAGCCAGGGGCCTTGATGACAGAAATTGGTACTCCTGTGAGTCTGTTGGTCCATGTTATGTCTGCCTCGCCGGCATCCACGATTGCTGTTTTATAATCCTCAGGTGTGTTGCACTCAGTGGTTGCAATGAATCTTGTTCCCATCTGTACCCCATCATAGCCTAACTCGAGGGCTCTGTTGAGTTCCTTCTCACTACCAATTCCCCCCGCACAGATTAGTGGAAGTTCCATATCATGAAGTTCCTCATACATCTCTCCCATCGACATATCTCCCAAATGACCTCCAGCACGATCATTGACGCAAATGAGACCGTCGACACCACATTCCTTACCCTTCTCTGCCCACTTTCTATTGGTGACATCGTGGTATACGACTCCCCCGTATGCATGGACCTTCTCACACACCCAATCGGGCTTACCCAATGAAGTAACGAAAAACCGAATCCCTTCTTCAAGCGCGATGTCAATCCAGCCGTTCATCTTCTCGAAATACTTCTTGCTGCCCTTCTCGATGAGAGCATTGAATCCAATTGGTTTGTCGGTTAAGGTGCGCATGTAGCGTATCCCTTCGCGAAGGTCCCATCCGTGCACGTACGTCAGAGAGACGGGTTGCATTATTGCCAAACCACCACCCTCTGCGGCGGCGGCCACGAGTTCTGGGTTGGAGCAAGGGTACATCGCTCCGCAGATGATTGGATGCTCGACTCCAGCATCATCTGTCAGTCGTGTTCTGACCATCGTCTCGCCTCAGTCCATCACTAGGAAGTTCCACTTGAATACCCATTCGGAGACGATGTCTCCCGAAGAGTCGGTTCCAATAGACCTCATATCGCAGTCCACCGATTCGCCTGTTGAAGCGCTCAAATCGATTGCTTCTCTCGCAGCTCTCACATCCTCGCAGGTGAACGAAATTCTCCCCTTGGCTCGCTTCGTGAAGGTTGCCTCAGTTCCGACTACGAACATCCTGAGTTTCTCGGGCATCGCCCTCGACATTGCGAAAGGTGCTGCCCCGGTAGCCAGTTCGGCTCCCATTCCCTGTACTGCCCAGTACATCGTCTTGAATGGATTCTGGGAGCGCCAGCCCCCAGGTATCGAAGTCACGCATGAAATCTCATCGAGATTATCCATGCGCAGGCCTGCGAATCTAGCAGCAGGCATAGAGACCAGAGAGAACAGCCGGAATTTGACTGGGCCGAGTAGGCTTCTGAACTCGGATTTCAGTTTGCCTTCATCGATCGGCATGGTTCACCCCACCAGGGAGTCAACTAGCTCGCAGTACCTCTGCATAGCCTCGGCCTCAGTAGTGCCCGAGACACTGTTCCATGCCTTCCACTTTGCGCGTTCCTTGAGACCGCCCCTAGCCTTCCCCTCGCAGTCTCCCTCAGTTGCCTGCTTGAATAGGGCGTACAGTTCCAAGAGTTGTTTGTTCGATGGGCGGGATGGTAAATCCCAGGCCTTCTTGGTGGCTCTGTCGAATCTCATTCGCAAGCTTCGGCTAGCATTTCCATCTGACATCAAAACATCTCCACTGGATAGTCCATCAAGGCCTTTGGCCCGGACTGAATCTTTGCAGCTAGACTGATTGTTTCGGGGAAGATGCGCTTGAAGAAGAAACGGGCGCTCGCAAGTTTGGCATCATAGAAAGGGTCGCCTTTCTTCTGTAGGCAAATCTTAGCCATCCTCGCCCACATGTATGCGAGTAGAATGTTGCCGAAGTATCGGCAGTAATCCGTTGCACCCGCGGCGAGGAAATGCGGGTTTGCCATGCCCTCGGCAATCATCAGCAGGGTAATCTGCTGTAGTCCTCTGACTCCTTGGTGTAGAGGCTTGTTGAATTCAGCCATCTCAGGGTCATCCCTATTTTCCTCGATAAATTCCGATAGTGGCCACATGAGATGTCGCAGATTCTTGCCGAAGTCCTGAGTAATCTTTCGGCCGGCAAGGTCGAGCGCTTGGATTCCATTGGTCCCTTCCCAAATCTTCGAGATTCTGACATCACGATAGAACTGCTCGACACCGAATTCGCTACAGTAGCCAGCACCGCCCATGACCTGCATGCAAGTGCTGGCAGTCTCGCAGCCCAAATCAGTGAAGTGTGCCTTGATGATAGGTGTGAAAAGAGCGACTAGAGCGGTTGCATGCTCTGCCACCGCAGGGTCATCACTGTGCATCTGGTCGAGTAGGATGCCTGTCCAAACTGCTAGCGCTCTACAACCCTCGTTGTTGACTTTGGCCTCTAGGAGCATACGTCTGACATCGGGGTGAACTAGGATGTTGTCGGCAGATTGGTTGGGGTCTCTAACTCCCTTGAGGTCCCTCCCCTGTCTGCGCTCAAGAGACCATGCAAGCGCATTCTGGTATGCAATCTCGGCGAGGCCTAGTCCCATCATTCCGGTGGCCACTCTCTCTCTGTTCATCATCTGAAACATCAGTGGCATCCCACCATGGAGTGGGCCTACGAGCCAGCCGACGCTGTCATCGAAATTCATCACGCAAGTGGGGCTCGCGTGCAGACCCATCTTCTCCTCAGTACCCGAGCAAGTCACACCGTTGTGCTCTGTGTTGAGGCTGTTCGAAACTCCCTCTAGGCCACCTCCGTCCCATTCCGATGGCATGTATTTGGGCACGATGAAAAGAGAGATTCCCTTGGTTCCCTCGGGCCCGCCTGGAGCCTTGGCAAGAACAAGATGTACGATATTGTCGGCCATGTCATGTTCGCCGTAGGTGATGAAAATCTTAGTTCCTGAAATTCTGTAGGTTCCATCAGACTGAGGCTCGGCTCTGGAATTGATAATGCCCAGATCAGTCCCAGCGTGGGGTTCCGTGAGACACATCGTACCAGCCCACTCACCGGTTGCCAAGTTGGTTGCAAAGTAATCGATTAGGTCTTCGCGACCATGAGAGGTCAGCACCTCATACACACCTATGGACAACGCTGGCAGAACGCTGAGGGCCATGCAGGCCGAGGTTCCGAACTCAGCCCAAGTCACTGCTTGGAAGAAGGTTGGAACTCCCATGCCACCGTGCTCGGGCTTGCATGATGTTGCTAACCAACCCTCGTCAATGCCTCTCCTGTATGCATCCTTGAATTCCTGAGGCATTGTGATCTTGCCATCTTGGAAATTCAGACCCTCCCGGTCACCGAGCTCATTGATTGGTAGCCAGACTTCCTTGGCGTGAGTGGCCCATCCTTCAATCAGCATTGCAAGGAAGTCAGCATCGAAGTCCTCTAAACCTAGCCCCTCTATCGATCCGACTGCGTCGAAAACCTCGTTGAAAAGGAAATCGTATTCGCGCGTAGGGGGTTCCCAAACTACCATCATTTCACCTCAATTCCTCAACGGCTTGCCCGTCTCCAACATATGCTCCATCCGAGCCAGCGAATCGGGCTGTCGCCCGAGCCAACCAATTGCTGTCCTCTCCATCTCAAGGATGTCATCCTCCTCCAAAGACTCGGTCATGTCGGTGTCTCCACCAGTTAGAATTCGTGCTAACTCTGTGGTGACTACAAGGTCGTGTGGAGTGGCTTGCCCCGAAAGTGCGAGGTCTTTGACAGCCAACTCGAGAGCGGTGAAGCCAGTCTCCCCTGGCAGACTGTAGGTTCGAGGCTCGGGCGGCTCGTAGTCGTCTGACATCTCCAATACTCTCTGCTTGGCATCGGCGAGAAGTCTGTCTCTGTTCATTGTGATATTATCATCTGGGCTGAGGAAGCCCAACAAGCGAGCCTGTTCTGCAGATTTCGCCACTTGAGCGGTTCCGATAGTCTCGAAGGCCTTCATCACCGCTCCCATCGGGCCTTCGGGAACTAGTCCGAAGTCACGCAGGCGACCCAAGAGTTCCTTGCATCCACCCCAAGCAGGAATGATTCCAACACCGACTTCGACAAGTCCGATGTAAGATTCTGAGTGGGCCTGAATCGCATCACAGTGCATCAGGACTTCTGCTCCTCCGCCCAGACACATGCCAGCGGAAGCTGCGACGACGGGGATCTCGCAGTACTTCAGAGCCTGATAGGCGTCTTGTCCTGCAGCGATGAAGTCCTCGACGTCTTTCCAAGCAGCTAAATTGACGGCGAACAGAACCAATCCTAGATTTGCTCCGGCGCAGAAGTTCGAGCCGTCGTTACCGATTACGATTCCTTTCCAATCGCCTGACTCGGCCATGTCGACTGCATCGACCAACAATTCAACGATGAATGGATCAACTGCGTTCATCTTCGAATGGTATTCGACGAGTAGAACATCATCGCCCATGTCCCAGATGCTTGCAGAGCCGTTACGCTTCAGAGGCTTGCCTCGCCTCTTGAGGTCGGCTACTGTGAGTGTGGATTCGGGTCGCTCGACTGCGACCATCGAGCCATCTACTGCAAGACGGTTGATTTCGCCGTCTTCGATAAAGTAGAATGATCCTGCGGTAGCGGCCTTAGCCAACATATCGGGTACAGGTCGGCCGGACGCCTCCAATCGCTCGACCATATTGCTAGCA
>CAYMRU010000045.1:0-8904 GCA_964392975.1 uncultured Candidatus Poseidoniales archaeon
GAGCGCAAGATGACCGAAGCAGAGCGTCAGAGACTCGCAGCAGAGTCTGCAATATCGAGTTCCAATGAGAGGATTGCAATCCTGACCGAAAGGGTTGACGATATCTCAAAGCAGATTGAGAGGAAACTTTCCATCGTCTCTGAGGCCGAGAGTCGAATCTCAGCGCTCA
The DNA here is from genome assembly GCA_964392975.1 of uncultured Candidatus Poseidoniales archaeon. Classification (GTDB taxonomy): domain Archaea; phylum Thermoplasmatota; class Poseidoniia; order Poseidoniales; family Thalassarchaeaceae; genus Thalassarchaeum. The sequence continues at coordinate 170 of CAYMRU010000045.1, forward strand.
AGTCCGGCATAGCAGAGGCGACAGAGAAGTTAGATGATCTCAGAGAGCAAGCATCTCAGTTCGACGAGGAGCAGAAAGCCCTCAACGAGCGTAGGGACGAGATTGTAGATGAGAGGGCCATGCTGAGGGCATCATTGGACAATCTCTCCCATAGAAGGGAGACTCTATCCTCCAGAATTGAGGAACTGAATGGACAAATCCAGCAGAAGAGAGAGGCAGTGGAAGAGATAGTGGCCGAATTGGCGGCCGCAGGAATCGAGATTCCATCGGCTGATGTAGATCTGCCGACAGTGGCCGAGGCGGAAAGGAGCGTGCAGGGGCTCGAGCGCCGCCTCGGTCAACTCGGCAATGTAAACATGCTCGCCATAGAGCAGTACGACATCACGGCGGACAGAATCGCCGCGCTAGCAGAAGATGCATCTCTACTACGCTCAAGGAGAGACCAGCTGATTTCGCTATCTGGCCAACTTGAGTCTGAGAGAAAGACACGCCTCATGGCAGTATTCAATCACGTTGACAAGAACTTCTCGAAGGTGTACGAGATTCTTCAGCCCGGAGGCAGTGGTAGCCTCAGAATGGAGAATCCGAAGAATCCGTTCGAAGGCGGAATGGAGATGGATTGTGTTCCTCCAGGAAAGAGCAAGAACACTCGCAGGAGCATGCTCTCCGGCGGCGAGAAGTCGATGGCTGCTCTAGCACTTATTTTCGCACTACAGGACTACGAACCCAGTCCATTCTACTATCTAGACGAGGTGGACCAGAATCTCGATCCGTTCAATGCCGAGCGAATCGCCACACTTTGTAGGATGCGTAGCCAAAGAGCACAATTCCTCATGGTGACTCTGCGCAAGGTAACACTCACTCTAGCCGACCACCACGTCGGTGTAACACATGCCGGCGATGGGATAAGCCGAATGATTACCGACTTCGACAGAGCGAGTGCTCTGGAGATGGGAGAACAGTTCGAGGCCGAGCGCAAGGCACAGGAAGAGTCGGCAGCCGACAAGGAGTCGATGCCCGAACTCCCAGATCCTGAAAACATGCCCAGAGCACCCGAAGCCCTAGGCACACCCAAGAGCCTAGGCGGTCTGGCTGATCGAGCAGGAGTCGAAATCGAAGAGGAGGAAGAAGTCACTGATGTAGATGCTGAAGTCGACACCATGGACTCTCTCAGAGAGAGGGCGGAGGAATGGACCGAGGACATGGAAGAGAGAGAATCTGTGTTGACTGAAGAGCCCGAGACCGAGGCTGAAATGCCCGAGGAGTTGCAAAAGGAGGCAGAGTCATGACCGTCTTCGACGGCCACGCAATGAGGGACGACATTGTCTCCAGCATGCTTGACGGCGAAGCCGACCTTGAGACCAGCAAGTACCTTGACAGACTAGTCGAACTCTCATTACTAGAGGAGGCAGAGCATCAGTTTCTACTCGACCCGTTCGACAGATCGGTCGCACTGGTCTTCCAGTTGTTTCAATCATCAGACCTCGACCCCTGGGATGTGAATCTGTCAACATTCATCGAGATGTTCAACCAGAGAATCGAAGAGGCCGAAAATATCGACTTGCCAACATGCGGCAGACTGGTCAGAATGGCTTGGTGCATTCTTCGAGGACAAGCAGATACACTGCTTGATAGACAACAAAGAGCCTTTGAGGAAGAAGAGGAAGAAATCTGGGAATTCGATGGAGGTTGGGAGGCTGACTTCGATGATGCCGACTACAACTTCTCCGTCGGAGTGCTGTCCGGGGCTGCAGACGAGACTCTACCGCAGATGCTAGAAGGCCGAATCCATCGAGATGAGAGTCGCCCCGTAACTCTAGGTGAATTGCTCATGGGCCTACAGGATGCAGGCAGACTGGCCGCCGAACAGAGACTGCGAGAAGAGATTGCCAAGGAGAGGCGCGAAGCCCATGAAAGAGCTAGAGAGAGATTCAGCGGAAGTCTACACATTGAAGATCTTGAGGGCGATCTCCAGAGAACATGGGAGTCACTCAAATCCCGTTCCGATTCCGGAGACCCGGTTTCCCTGAAACTACTCGTAGAGGACCTAACCTCAAAGTCGATTGAAGATGGAATCCCATTGGAGGAAGCAGAAGCCGAGGCACAAGTGGCAGCACTAATATCGGCTCTTTTCCTGACCAACAGAGGGTTCGTTGATCTCAAGCAGAAGAGCGGCAGGAATGGCGAGATTACCCTCAAAGACCTATGGGACAAGGAAGACGACTTCACCACTCTATCTCTCAGACTCAATCCTAAGCCTAAGATTCCGGAGGTGGCAGAAGTTGTCTGATCCAGAACTTTCCACTATCCTCGAAGCAATACTGTTCGGGGCCGGTAGGTCGATGTCGGTCGAGGAACTCTCCGAATTGCTTGAAAGGCCCCCTCAGGAGGTTGAGGCCTCACTCCGTCAGTTGCAATCCACCATACGCAGACGAAGAGACTCTGCACTGCAACTGGCGGATGTTGCAGGACGGTGGATCTTCGAGGTCAGGCCGGGCTTGTCACCACATCTGCCCGAATCATTCAGAGCCGATATCCCTCAGAGACTCCTTCCTGCCGCGGCCTTAGTGGCCTACCATCAGCCCATGGCCCAATCTCAATTGGTCGATATGCTGGGGCAGCGAGCGTACGAGCATGTCAGGGACCTCGCGAAGATGGGGCTGCTCGACCGCAGGAGGGATGGACTAACTCGTAGACTGACTACTACTCGCAGGTTCGCTGAATACTTTGGATGCCCTGAGGTCGAGTACAGAAAGGTCCGCTTCTGGTTCAGGCAGGAGGCCGAGAAGATGGGACTGACTAGCGCTCAGTTGGCTGCCTCACTCGCTCCCGAGGAGCAACTATCCATCAATGAGTTCTCAGAGGAGTCGTCCGATGAGGACACACTAGAGGCCGAGTAATCACTCGGAGCGGAGTTTAGTTAATTCCTCTTCCACAGCCTTCTGAGTGATTCTTCCACCTTGGGCCCTGATTCTAGCAGCGACAGTATCGACCTCTTCACCCTCTGCTCCTGCAGTTACGGCCATGTTTCGCACATGGAGCTTCATGTGACCGGCTTGGATGCCAACAGTTGCAAGGGCCCTGAGTGCTCCCAGATTCTGGACTAGACCTGCTGCTGCCATGACTTTAGCCAACTCATCTGCAGTGGTTATTCCCAACAGTGCAACATTCGCCTGTGCTGCAGGATGGACACGTACAGCCCCTCCAACCAGTCCAACCGCCATGGGTAGCTCAATCGAGCCCAACAGATTACCGTCATCATCCCTTTCCCAGTGAGTCAGCGACCCGTATACTCTCTCATGAGAGGCATAACTGTGGGCACCCGATTCTATCGCTCGCCAGTCCTGTCCGCAGGCGATTGCAATCGCAGATATGGCGTTCATTATGCCCTTGTTGTGAGTGGTTGCACGGAACGGATCTGCCTTAGCGAAGTGATACGCCTGAAGAATCCCGTCAATAACTTCAGACCCCTGCTGAGTATCTCCCTTGTCTGACATCTCTTCGGATGTGAATACCGCACTTACCCTAGCTAATCTGTGGACAGCTAGGTTACTGATGATCCTCAATATGACCGTTCCACCAGTCATCCCCTCTATCTTGGGCGCAATTGTCTCGGCCATCGTATTGACTGCATTCGCGCCCATTGCATCCCTGCAATCAACCAGAATATGGACGATTACCATAGGCCCAGAATCGGTTTCAATCAGCCGCGCCTCAATGTCTCTGCAACCTCCACCGAATTTGACTAGGATGGGATCCACCTCGTTACATGAGTCAATCAGACCCTGTTTGTTGCCCATGATTGCACCCATAGCAGCACTTGGGTCATCGCAATCGACCACCTGAATCTGACCAATCATCACCGGATCGTCGTTATTCGAGACGAAACCACCGCTGCCATGACATCTCTTCGCCATGTTGCTGGCAGCTGCCACCACACTTGGCTCCTCAAGCACGAAGGGCACGAGATAATGCTCACCATCGATGATGAAGTTGGTAGCCACACCAATCGGTAGGGAGTAAGTGCCGACGACATTCTCAATCATTCTGTCCGCAGCCTCCTCTGACAACTCTCCGCTGGCCGACCAGGCTTCGACCTGCTCAGAGGTCATCCCTGCGAGTTCGGCTAGCATCTCCCTGCGTTCTGAGACAGATAGTTTGTAGAATCCCTCGAGGCGGCTGTTGTCTACTGGCATGGTATCATTTGCCCCCCGGTCAATATGGCTTCTAACTGTTTGCGAACAACCCTTCTGGGCACGATAAACCTCTCTTTAGACGCCGGGAATGGCCTTTTGAAAGCGTTAATTTGGCCATTAACGCATGATTAACGCATCAATAAAGCGTTAGCGAAGCGTTAACCGGAGAAATATCATTTCGATGTACTGTAAGGAAATCATATTGTGTGGAGTACTCGGAATCAACGAAAAACCCGTTAAATCGCCCTCTGGAAAGCGTCAGAATGCGTGAACATTAAGAATGATTGAAGCCGCTGCCGAGACAATGATTTCAGAAGCAGTGTCGATGCTAGATCTGCCTCCGTTGAGGGGCAACCCATTCGACCACCGGCCCATCGAACCATCTAGAGCTCAGGACCTAGTTGGGAGGGATTCTCTGATGATCCGGATGCGCGAGCACATCATCTCTGAATCTCCTCGAAACATCCTCTTGATTGGAGAATCTGGAAGCGGCAGGACATCGATGGTTAATGCACTTTCATCCCAAGTCAAGAACAAGTTTGTCAGTCAGTTCTGGCCCGAAACCGATCCGGTAAATTCCATACTGAATGAAATCTCTGTGCATTTTGCAGGCTATGATGTCCCTAGATCTACCTCTCAGATGTGCGAATCACTGGTGGAGATTCTAGATAATGAGACTGGACCTTTGCCGCTGATTGCCCTAGATTACCCCTCTTCGAACCCGCTGAATGAGTTTCTGACGAGAATTACTCCGCTTCTACAGAGACTCAGAGCCCTAGTAATCGTCACTGCAACGCCTTCACAACTGAAATCACTGGATGAAGAGGTCTCATCTGTATTCGATATAGAGCATCTAGACAATTTGAACAAGCCCGATATTCAGAAACTCGCGGATAATCTCGTCCGCAGAAAGGCCCGTGAGAAGTGGGTAATCAAACCCAGATTACTGGACGCCATCATGGAGCACACAGGAGGAAACCCTCGTGATGTTGTTATTCTGTGCAGGAACCTACTCGATGAGCGTAGGGGAAATGGCTCAGAGGGTACCTTTGAGAGACTGATGTCTTGGAGCGGTAGGGCCGATGATTCACCGGAGGTACCCTTCGAAACAGTAGTTGAGCCCGAAGAGACGTTGGAGGACGAGAATCCCGAGACTGAGGGGCTAGATGATGGATGGGACGTCGAACCCGATGACTTGTGGGACGAAGATCCAGAACTAGAGGAAGATGAGGATTGGGACGAGTCGATCCCGGAAGCAGATGAGGATTGGGACGAAGAAGATTCTGAACCATCAGAACCATCACCACCTGATGAAGGCCAGGGGACGCTAGATTCATTCGTACCAATCGTCGATGCAACCGAGGAGCAGACTCGACCTCAAGTGAGGGCTGGCGGATTCAGTGGTTTGCTCAATAGGACTGTAATTACCGGAGACGAGATGCCGGAAGAGCCGGATGGCACCCCAATCACGGTAGCCAATCCCAGTCCCAAGCCGTTCGTACCCACTTCTAGTACAACAAAGCAAAAGGAGTCAGAACCAGTTTTCGATACAGAAGCCATTCCGGATACTTCGATTACACCCGCCGAAGAAGTACCCGTAATGTCAGACGAGGGGGCACTATGGACAGTCGATCCAAGTCTGGGGGCCCAGATTCCGGAAGTTGAGGAGCCTCAGGAACCAGACCCGATCTTCGACTTGGACCACATTCCAGAACCGGTCGATTCCGAGCCGAAGGAGGTGATTGCAACACCTCCTTCTCCGCCTCCGAGAATCCCAGTCCAAATAGGCCCCAGATGGGAGCCTGATGAGCCGTTTGACGGCTCTCGGGCTGCAGCGATATCGGATAACGAGAGAACCATCTTAGAGGCCGCATCAGTAAGGGAAGTGTCTCCTTCAGACGCCGAGCTCCAGGCCGTACTGGAGGTTGGAAGGACCAGACTGTCTCAGATTTTCAACGGACTGCGTCGAGCCGGACTGCTCTCGGTCAGGAAGCAAGGCAGGACTCGATTGTTCAGGCTCAGTGATGCTGCTACTGTTGAACTAGGGATGAATTAGGTATGCCTATGTCCGAATCAACCGTCACTGTAGAACTCGTCGAGAAGTACCTCTCTGTGACCGAGAGGGCGAGATTGAAGGCCACTCCCGTCGCACAGGGAGATGCGGACAATCAGAGACTGATATCCATGCTCAGGATGTGTGATGATTATGCATCCGATGCGAGACACTTCATGGAGCAGGGCGACTTAGTCAGGGCCTTCGGAGCAATCAATTACTCACACGCCTGGTTGGACGCAGCAGTTCGAATCGGCCTTCTGGATGGACACGGTGATGACGGCCTGTTCACGCTGCCCTAGGGCTCTACCAATCTGAGGAACCTGCTCGAGGTCACCTCGATGTAAGACCCCCCCTGCTCTATCAGGAGCCTCTTGAGACCCTTGTCGACGGTTAGCACCGGCCAACCGTTCTGGGAAGACAGCCTGACCAGCATCTCATCGGGGTGCCTCAGCCCTTCGACATCATGAATAGATTCACAACGACTCTTGAGTAGGTCCATGAGAAGGCCTCTTTGATTCGTTGACATCGATTCAAGCTCAACTTCGACGCACTCTAGCAACTTCAGTTCAGCCGAGCCTACCACTTCACTCATGCTTCCATCGAGATTCAGCCTGGCTTCGACTAGCGCCACCCAACCGCAAGCGTCTACCAAGACGCCGACCATCACATCACCCCGCTATCGAGCCGTGCCCTATGAGGCGCCATCTTGAGCCAACTCTGCGCGAAAGGGTGACCCGGCTGCCCGACCTAGCACAAATAGGGAGGCGAAGTTGTATCTTGGCGGCGGTGCCCTTGGCGGAAGATACGGTGCCAACGCTGGTGGCTGTAGCTGAATTAATCATCAGCATCTCGTTGGTCTGCAGAGGTTTTACCGAACCCGCCTCATCATCGCCTGATGAGACCATGTTCTCTAGCAGCTCAAGCTCTAGACTCAACTCCTCCCATATCGGAGGCAACTCACCTTCTCTGGCCATCACTTGACCGGACAACTCGTCTGCCTTTGTGGACATAGGATCCATCGGAGTGGCTATCCCACAAAGCCCTCCGGCGTGAACGGACTCAAGATCCAGTCCTCCGCCTTTCAGACTCTCTATCTTAGTCGGAATCGGCTTCCAGGAAGTCTTGCTCCCTGATTGGATTCTACGCCCAGGCGCTATCAGAATTGAATCGCCCACGCTGAACGAACCCTCGACTATGCTGCCACCTATGATTCCCCCAGACAGGCCATCTGGGCGAGTTCCGGGGCGATTGACATCGAACGAGCGAGCCACGTACATCAGTCCCGAATCATGAGAACTCCTGTCGGGTGTGGGAATCACATCCTCGATTGCTTGAATCAGGACATCGAGGTTGACATCGTGGTGAGCCGAGACGGGAATGATTGGGGCAGATTCTGCGATTGTGCCATTTAGGAATGCGGAGATTTCCTCATACGACTCCTTGGCTCTCTTCCTTGACACGATATCTATCTTATTCTGGACCACGACGATGTTGTCTATGCCCGCTATCTGCAATGCTGCCAGATGCTCTCTGGTCTGAGGCTGTGGACACTTCTCAGTGGCCGAGATAAGGAGCATCGCTCCATCCATGATAGAGGCGCCAGAAATCATGACTGCCATCAGAGTCTCGTGTCCGGGAGCATCGACGAAGGAGACCACTCGCAGCAAATCGTCCTCAGAATCTTGCTCCCCATCCGGGTGCTTTCCTCTAACGTAGTATCTGTCATCAGATGTCTTGTAGAATGCAGTGTCGGCGTAACCCAACTTGATGCTGATACCACGCTTACGCTCCTCCGAATGGGTATCTGTCCAGACTCCCGACAGAGCTTGAGTCAGAGTGGTCTTGCCGTGGTCGACGTGCCCGACCATTCCGATGTTGACTTCGGGTTGCCTTGGAAGACCGTACAGAATAATCACCCCGTCGATTCACTCCTCTTCTCCAGAGGGCTCCTCGACGGTCTCAGATTCCTCGACGAGGCCGAAGATGGCGTCGAGGGAGCGGTTTCCGGACTCGATTATCTTGAGATTTATCTGTCGCGTATCCTGACTGATTACATTACCACGGAACCGACGTCTCTTCCTCAATCCGTCGTACTTGTACCGGTAAACTCTACCCTTCTTCTTCACATACCTCTTACCTTTGTAGCCCGTTCCAGCAGTGGTTAAGACCGATTTGATTGCACTGCCTTCTAACTCAGGCCTCATAGGCCTTCCAGTTAGGTCCGAGCCGCCGGTGATTTCCAGCTTGTATCCGCTCAGGGTCTTATCGCCCTCTCCGACGAAAATACCGTCGACGGAGTCACCTATCCTCTTGCCGAGGAAGTGGTTGTAGTTCGAGCCAGTGATGTCCATGCTGAAGGCTCTGCCTCCGGATGAAGTAGCGGTGTCATTCACGACCGCCTTGAAGACCTGCTCTACTGCCACACGAACACCTCTGAACGGCCTCCCGACTAAAGGCCCCTATAAGAGCGGTTCGGAAGCGCC
>CAYMRU010000046.1:0-8879 GCA_964392975.1 uncultured Candidatus Poseidoniales archaeon
GAAGTCTTCGTAAGCGCTGATTGTGGCTGCGGCTAGATTGTCGGCAGCGTACAGGTCTGAGGTTGTCCCAGACTGTAGTCCGATAGTCGTGCCCGCGGCGTTCAGGTCGCCCACGTCGGAAATAGCGGCTGCACCGGCGCCACCGATCACACCTTGGCTACTTGTGTAGTAAGCCCTGGTGAAGTCGACGACTTGGTCGCGCTCGTCCGTCTTCGTCATCGCCGAGATGATTGCGTCGCACATCTCGCCGGCATTCAGGTTGGGGATAATGGGGTCCCACCCGGACTCAACCCAGACAGGGTTAACATCCGGAGCAGCAGTCAGAGACCACTCTGGCTCTGGCTCCTCATCATCTCCCCCCAGGCAACCAGCGAACGCGGCCGCTAGCATACTCAGGGTAAGCATCATTGCAATTATTTTCTTGTTTTCCATAGCGTAATCACGCTCCAGTGCGACCACGACAATGTGTAGTAGTTATAGAGATTCGGTATTTTTACCGTAGGTAAACCGATTGGGCAATAAAAAACCGCCAAATTTTACTGTTTTCGTACGTTTGAGGCCTGATATTTTATTGATTTCGATAGTCAGAATCATCGAGTGGTTGCCTTTCCGGGCATTATGGGCGAGCCGATGGACTACGCCTCAAGTGGAGTTGACATCGATGCAGAGGGCGAGGCCATTTCGAGTCTGATTAATGCGCTCAGTGGCTCGGTTAGGAAGGCGGGTCAGAAGGGTGCGCCTGTTCCACTGCCCGGCGGGTTCGGGGGTATCGTCGAATATGGTGATTCACGACTGGTGTTGGCGACCGATGGTGTGGGCTCGAAGTTGCAGTTGGCAAGCCAAACTGGTTGGTTTCGGGGAGTGGGTATCGACTGTATTGCGATGAATGTAAATGACCTCATTTGCGTGGGGGCTGAACCGATTGCATTCGTGGACTATATTGCAGTCCCCAAGACCAACCCGGAAGTGCACTCAGAGTTGGGTCATTCCCTGTCAGAAGGGTGTCGTCAGGCCCGAGTCACTCTGGCTGGTGGAGAGACTGCAACATTACCGGGGATTGTTAACGAACTCGACCTATCTGGGACTGCTCTGGGTTGGTTCCCAGTAGGAGGTGAAATTACTGGTGAGAGATTGCAGGTTGGGGATGCTGTGATTGGCCTTCCCAGTAGCGGCATCCACTCCAACGGATACACTCTAGTGAGAGCCGTTCTCAATCGATTGGGGCTCTCCCTGAATGATACTGCACCGTTTGAAGTCGAAGATGGTCGGATAGTCAGGTGGACTGAGGGTGATCTGACCATTGGTGAGGTGTTGCTCAACCCCACGATGATTTACGTCGACCCGGTAATCAATCTGGTCCTTGCATGCAGAGATGGATCTGGTCCTTGCGAGTCCGAGGACATCAAGGCAATCGCTCACATCACTGGGGGCGGTCTGTCGAATCTGCTTCGGTTGCATGACACTCTCGGTTGGCATATCGATGAGCCTATGCCCGTGCATCCTGAGTTCTCATGGATTGCTGAAGTCGGCTCGGTCAAGAGCAGGGAGATGCACAGGACGTTCAACATGGGTATGGGGATGATTGTCGCAGTTTCCAAAGAAGTTTCAGATGATGTCGCTGTGTGGCTTTCCAATAGGCTTCCCGGAACTCGAAAAGTGGGTTCAGTCACTGATTCAGGGAAAGTCACACATGCGGATTCAGACGTGTTTTTCGACCATTACTGAACAATTCCACAGTAGTCAATGCCTTGTGCGATAGCGCTCTCCGGTTAACATGGGTGCAAACGAGCCTGATGGTTGGCCCGGCGTGCTGCATAGAGAGGGTCGTACCCTATGCAGACTACCCCGCGACCCAAGTGAATCGGGACCCGGTCCTGCAACCAAGGGACAAGGTGCTGTATTCCACAACCCAGCAGTCGCGGGTAGCAGGACTCGCAGCGTGCTGTTGCTGCAGCATTGCATCGAGGCTGGGTTACTCGGAGAAGGCACAATCTACGCACTGGACGGGTTGTCTGCATCAGGGCTCAGAGCTAGGAGGTGGTTGAACGAGTTGCCTGCCGAGAGCGCGGGTCGCATCAGTGCTACTATGGGAGATATGGATTCGGCAGCTCTGGATTGGGCAATGCTGTGTCACGAGGACTTCCCGCCCGAGCATGGCGTGGGAGAGTTGCTCCCCCTACTCGGTGATCTGCGCAAGAGTGTGCTCGAGAATGGACGCCATTGGGTCGATATTGATCCGTATGGATCTCCTCTGCCCTTCCTCGATACAGCAGTCCAGTCACTTGCTAGGATAGGGATTTTGGAAGTCAGCGCGACTGACAGCGCGGCCCTTACTGGTTCTTCAAAAAGCGCGTTACTTCGACGCTATGGCGCGCGTGTAAAGACCGATGGTTTGGCGCATGACTCCGGACTCAGAGTCCTGCTTGCTAGCCTAGCGAGGGCTGCTGCTCGACACGAGCGTTCTGTGACCCCGCTGCTCTCGGTCTGGGACTCTCATCACTTGAGGATCTCGGCTCTGGTCAGAAGAGGTGTCCAGGGAGCCAATCAGGTCGAGAATTCTCTGGGGTGGAGGGTAGCGGCCCCGAACGAGTCTGAGGTTGCTGCTTCCATTTCTGCTGGTCTGCATCCAGAGACTTCACTTGATTCAGAATCGCTCCCGATGCACTGCTTCCTACCTCTCGCACATCCAATCGACCGAACCGACAAGCGAGTGTCGGGGCCGTTGTGGACGGGACCTCTAGGAGACACCGATGCGATGGCATCGATGAGCGAAGATAGAGCCATCGAGATGTGCGCTCCAGAATATGATGAGAATGATGCCTTGGGATGGTCCGAGCGTGATTGTGAGAGTGAGAAGAGAAGTATTGTACGCAGTGTCAGGCACATCTCAGAGGAAGCAGCAGTAATCGATGCACCTCACTTGATTCTCGTCGATGGTCTGGCGAGCTGGCTAAACTCGGGCTCCCCAGTCAGCCCCAACGTGATGGTCGAAAGACTTCGAAAAGAAGGTCACAGAGCTGCGGTTTCAAGGTACGGCAAACCAGCGTTCAGGACCGATGCGGGATGGGATACTATTGTCTCAACTGCCCGAACAGGTGAGTAAAGCATGGATGAAGTTCGGGACAGGTTGCTATCGATGTCTCAGGCTGCATCTGAGGCCGGAATACCATTGGCGTGGTTTGAGGAATTGTACTCCGCAGCCGACCGAGACGATGAGTGGATTCCATGGTCTGATGGCCGTCCGAATACACTGTTTGTCGAATGGGTCGTGGAACAAAAGGACCGGGGGCGTGCATTGGTTGTAGGTTGTGGTTTGGGCGAGGATGCTGCATTCCTCGATAAGCGAGGATGGGATGTGACAGCGTTCGATATCTCCCCTACGGCAGTCGAATGGGCGAAGGATCTGTTCAGCGATTCCGAGGTTGATTGGTTGGCTGCAGATTTACTCAACCTCCCAAAGGAATGGTGTGCTTCATTTGACTTGGTACTTGAGGTTCACATCCTGCAAGCCATGCCAGAGGATGTTCGTTTGCAAGCCTCCCCTGCTCTAGCGCCCCTAGTCAGAGAAGGTGGGCACCTAGTGTGCATCGGCAGATACCAAACTGATGCACAGATGGAGGAAGGTCCTCCTTGGCCTCTGTCGAAATCATTCATCGAAACCATCGGTGAGGGTCTTGAAATACAAAGCCTCGATGTTTGCTCATTGCCCGACGATGAGCCGGATATATCCCGGTTCAGAGCGGTGTGGAGAGCCTAGTCTAACCGCCGATGTATGACATCTCCACCCTAGGTAATACTGAGGTCTCCAGCGAGCGTATCTCGCTATACCTGTCGTCGCGTCTTGACCAGATGGCGGCAATTGCTTCGGACAGAGTATCTTCATCGCCCTGTGAGTTGATGATCGCCCTCAGGTCGTGTCCTCCCGAGGCGAATAGGCAGGTGTGTAATCTGCCATCCGCGGAGAGGCGCGCGCGGACGCAGTCGCCGCAGAATGGTTCGCTGACCGAAGAGATGAATCCGATTTCCCCCGAACCGTCGGAATGAGCCCAGCGCCTTGCCACGTCGCTCGGGTTGGTTGGGTCGACCGGGACGAGGTCGAATCGTTTCTGAAGGAAGTAAAGGATGTCGGTAGATGGGACCACTTGACCCAGTTGCCAGCCGTTCGTCCTGCCCACATCCATGTACTCGATGAAGCGTACTGTGACGCCGGTTCCTCTGAACCTCTCCACTAGTGGGACTATCTGGTCCTCATTCACTCCCTTCTGGATGACGCAGTTCACTTTCACCGGTGATAGGCCTGCGCTAACTGCAGCCCCGATGCCATCGAGCACGGTCTCTACGGGAATGCTGCTGTCGGTCATCTGAGCATGGGTCTTGGGGTCCAGTGCATCTAGACTCACGGTGACTCTGTCAAGTCCTGCTTCGGCTAATCTCTCGACTTGCCCGGAGAGCAGTGATGCATTGGTAGTGAGGGCGATTTCAACGCCGCTTTCTTTCAGATTAGATATCAGTTCCTCCAAATTTGGCCTCAGAAGAGGCTCGCCACCTGTGATTCTGACTTTCTCCAGACCTAGGGGTTTGCACGCATTTACTACTCTACGAATCTCTTCAAACGAAAGATAAGCTCTTCTTGGTAGGAAGGTGTGCTCTTCCCCGAAGCGCTCCCTTGGCATGCAGTACCTGCACCTGAAGTTGCATCTGTCTGTGACTGAGATTCTGAGGTCCCTCAGTTGTCTGCCAAGAGTGTCCAATACTGAATCAGTCACGCTCTCGCGTAGCAGGCATCGATGATGAGGATTACCTGAGTTCGGACAGGTTGAATAAAGGGGATGCTCACGAAGCCATGAGAGAGATGCTTACTATCACTGACAAGGCACAAGAGATGCTCGACCAGTTCGCAGAATCGGCGGACGAGGGAGTTGAGTTGATTCTCAGGGTCGAGATTGTCGGCAGGGGGCCCAAGGGATTCCAGTACGACCTACAGTTCGTCGGTCGCGAGGATGGCAGGGAGAACGACATCGAATTGGATGTCGATGGTGTCCCCGTACTTGTCGCGGCTCGAAGTGCTCAGTATCTCGAAGGCACCACTCTAGACTACAAGGAGACCCTGATGGGAGGTGGATTCAGCTTCGATAATCCCAATCCGCTATGGGTAGACGAGTTGTCCAAGGCAGTCGCCGAGATCATCGCCAGTGAGGTCAATCCAGTCGTCGCCTCTCATGGCGGACATGTCGACTTGATTGGAGTCGATGACGGCAAGGCGATTATCGCCTTCGGTGGCGGCTGTCAGGGCTGCGGCATGGTCGATGTGACGCTCAAGCAGGGTGTCGAGGTCATGATTAAGGACAATGTCCCAGAAATCTCAGAAGTCATCGACGCTACTGACCATGCAGCCGGAACCAATCCGTTCTACTGATTAGAAGACCATTGGCACATCGTCTTCGTCATCATCCGAATCCGGTGCGGGCAGAGCCATCGAGTGGGCTCTCTCGAAGGCTTCTCTGACCCTTTCCTCTATGTTGCGAGCATCGTCGAGAAGACCCTGCACTGGAATCTCCCTGTCCATCAGCTCACTGAGTCCCTCAACGGCGATTAGCGCGGCCCTAGCATCCGGATACATCGGATTGCACTCGGCGAGCAGGGCTGTCACATCGAGTCCTCTGCGTTCTCCCTCTGCGATTAGGTAGCCGGCTATTCCAGCGACTATGCCCTGCTGAATCTGCTGAATTCCTGCATCCTGAAGTTGTTCTCTGCTTGCAGAGGTAGATGCAACACCCCAAAGATCGCTGTCCTCCTTGATTCCGAGGTCGTTGCTCACAACCCCATCAATCACGATTAGTCGGTCGAATCCTCCCTTGGTGAACCACTCCATGACAGTCTCACCGAAGTAGACGTCGTTCTCGTTAGGAAACTGTATCTCGGAAGTGAAGACGCCTACTCCCTCACCTTGGTACACTCTGACGGGGTGCTTAGGAACAGAGTCATGGATGAGGGCGATTGCAGGGAACTTGGGATGCATAACCGTCCCCATGGGGCTGAGTTCAAACTTCTGAATCAAGTGAGATGTGGCAATCACCCCGACTGAACCCACAGTAGAGAACCCGCAGATTGCCGTGCCGCCGAGCCTAGAGGGGTCCGCATCTGCGTGCAGAACGAGAGGATAGGCCCCGCTCGTGTACTCCTCCATGGGGTTGCCCCCTAATCGGGGATTATTGAAACCCACGACAGAGTAGTTCTCGAATCCTAGCGATTCGCTGTTGACTGTGTTAAGGAATGTAGCGACAAATTAACACTGATGAAGCGTTGCGGGTCCCGTGAGCGAGACCGGGAACAGTGGTGTCGGACGAATCTACATCAAAGCAGGTAGTGAGGAGATTGATCTCTCAGGCTCTGCAAGGGAGGTCAGTGATGCTTGGCTCAACATTACCAAACAGGATACTTGGCAATCGACCCTATCCAGAATTAGGGTGGCACGTCAAGAAGCGATAGATCGAGCTACTGAAATGGCAGTCAAGTCCGGAATTCCCGAGAGGGGGTCTGCCTTCGGGCGACTTCTCGACACCTGTGGAGTGGAGAAGAAGTCGGATGTCATTCTAGCCGCGATACACTATCTCAGGTCAGTCGAAAAAGAGAATGATACCCCTCCAAGAGATGTCAGGAGCCTCATTGCCCAGAGCGGGAAATGGGACGAGGAGGAGGTCGAGAAGTGGAACCTCTCCCTGTACATCAACAGGATGCTGGATGGTTCCTCTCCGTTGTTGGAGTATCCCGAGGGCAATAACCGCAAGAACCGATTCGTGGTGCTGACCGATGATGGTGTAGACCATCTCGAGAACATGTCTCTTTAGGAGTCGCATGATGAAAGATTTGTCATACACCTCTCATGTAGGTAAGAACCTCAGAGAGGCCGATTTATCTGGTACTGATTTACGTCGGGCCATCTTCGATGGCGCCGATTTAGAAGGCGCAGACTTGTCGGACTGTGACTTGCGCGGAGCATCTCTCAAGCGAGCCAACTTGAAGAAGGCGGCTCTAGATCGGGCTGACCTACGGGGAGCTCGTATGATCAAGGCTAATCTGGGGCTATCCAATCTGCAAGGAGCGCGATTGGATGGAGCGGATATGAGAGGGATCAGGGGCAAGTATGCTGTCTGGAGGGATGCCAACTGGTGGGATGCTACGCTCGATGATTCGTTGAGAAGTTCACTCTCAAAGAAGTGGCCGCAGAAGTAGTCACTCAGGGGCTAGTTTGGCCAGACCCTTTCTCATCCAATCAGGCACAGGCATTTTGCTTTGCACCTCACTCATATCAGTGCATACAGTTACTTGATCGGACGTCCAGCACAGAACTCCGTCCTGGTTTCTGAACTCGTACCTCCAAGTGATCGAAGTGTTACCGACCTTGGGAACCGTCAGGGTGCACTGTATGGTGTCCCCATAGGCTACAGGGTGAAGGAACTGGGTGTCGCTGTGGACAAGCGGGAAGGCGATCTTGTGTTCAGACAGGATGGTGTTGTAGTGCATGCCACAAGAGAACTCCCACGATTCCTCATAGAATCGGTGTGCCAAGTCCCAGAATCGCGGGTAATAGACTATCTTGGCCAGATCGACCATCGGGAAGTCTACCCGTCTGTGTGACACGAAGGCCATGGTATCGCCCGGTGGCTCCGGTTGAAGGCTGTTATGGAGAGACTACTGTTCTCTGACGTGAGATAGCATCCACTCCATTGCAACCGGATCGATGTAGACGTTGAACCACCCTCCATGCCCACCATCAATCACGGTTACAAAGATGATATTGGCGCCCAAATCTGTGAGGTTTTCTGCCATTTGCGCTGCCATCTCGTATGATGATGTGTTATCTGCAGTCCCATGGCTCATCCATATTGGAAGATGTGCTACTTCCTCGGCTAATGGGAGGTATGAGTATGGCTGGTGGTGAGGAGTGAGGGGCATGATGGCAGCAAAGTAGTCCGGTATTGCTGCAGCCACAATGAATGTCCCCCTACCCCCCATACTCAATCCAGTTAGGTAGACTCTGTCATCGTCCACATTGAGATTTGATTTGACATCTTCAAGAACATCCAATGCCTTCTTTGGAACCCAATCCGGTTCTAACTTTGAAGGTCGGACGATGATGTATTTGTCATCCTCAGGCATGTGAAAATTATTCGTTAGCATATTGTTGAAGAATACTGAGTCGTAAACCTGGCCATGTAGGAACAAGAATACCGGATATTCGTTACTGGCATTATATCCAGCTGGAACTTTCACAGAATATGTGTATCCGCACTCGTAATCAAGGCGTTCATCTAAAACAACTTCAGACTCGCTGTCTAATTCTATGGAGGCGTATGAAACATCTGTCAAACCGTCGACTGCGAGCCATTGTCCGGCTTCAATCTCGGGCCAAGATGAGGGGTTGGCTGTAGAGTTAAGGGCCTCTGTAGCGGTCACATTACATGTGGGAACAGAGATTGGTCCGGTCTCTTCTTCTGTCTCGGGGTCCGGGTCCGGGTCCGGCTCAGGCTCAGGCCTTTCTGATTCAAAGGAGCACTCTTCTCTTTCTTCATTCCAAGTTCCTCCTCTCTCTTCACAATCCTCTGATGAAATTGTCGAAGGCTCATTGGTCTCTTCTCCAAATCCTTCTCTATCATTTTCCGAGATTGGGTCTTCGGAAACATCTCGATTGTCGTCTGAAGCACAACCTGCAAAAATGCAAGATAGCAATAGAATAGAAAGTGCGAATGCTAGACTTCGCATAGACAGACGTGAATGTATTCCGTTTTCTAGTCTCGTATACCACCGACGGGGGTAAATGGCGGACCCACCGCGATTCGAACACGGGTTACAAGCTCCGCAAGCTCATGTGATATCCA
>CAYMRU010000047.1:0-8848 GCA_964392975.1 uncultured Candidatus Poseidoniales archaeon
TTAGGGCATGCTCGATGCTACCTAGCATTCGATGTGGTGCATCGCTGGCTGGAGGCCAGCGGCTACGATGTCGATTATGTGCAAAACTTCACCGACATCGATGACAAGATAATCAATATCTCCGACTCCGAAGGAGTCGACTTCTCTGTAGTCGCAAACAGGAACATCGATGATTACCTAGAGGCCATGGATGCAATGAATGTCCTCAGAGCCGACCTCTATCCCAGAGTAACAGAGGCCATACCAGAGATTATCGACATGATTTCTAAACTGCAGGAAAAAGGTCACGCATATGTCGGCGATGACGGAGTCTACTTTGAGATAGACACGGCTCCAGAGAAATATGGTCAATTGACCGGTCAAACACTTGAGATGGTTAGGGCTGGAGCCGGCGGAAGAGTTGAGGGAACAGGATCTGGAAAGCGAGACCATCGCGACTTCGCTCTATGGAAACTGGCTAAGCCGGGCGAACCGTCATGGGAGAGTCCCTGGGGCGAAGGCCGACCAGGATGGCACATCGAATGCTCCGCAATGTCGCTCAATCATTTTGGAGAGCAATTCGACATCCATGGAGGAGGACACGATCTAAGATTCCCTCATCACGAGGCTGAGATTTTCCAGTCGGAGTGTTGCACAGGCACAGAACCCGTGGTGGGCTTCTGGATGCACAACGGCTTCGTAAATATTGACGGTGAGAAGATGAGTAAGAGTCTAGGTAACTTTTGGACCATCCATGAAGCCTTCGAGAATCACGCCCCATTGGCTCTACGTTATGCTCTGTTGAGCGTCCCCTATCGCAATCCAATTGACCTCACACCAGAGTTCCTAGACGAAGCGGCGACGCATTTTGATAGACTCGTCGATGCATATGGAAGATCTCTGAACTCTCAAGTTGAGTCGGGCGTTGATCTTACTGGAGCCAGTGAGCGCTTCTCTGCTGCCCTGAATGATGACTTCAACACCAGAGCCGCGATGATAGAGGTCCAAGCAGTAGTATCCTCGACTATCGGTTCGGATGTTGCTGATTGGCTCGAGAGACATGCTGGCGAGGTGCTAGGACTACTCCCATCTTCAAAGGATGTAATTGCTAATCTAGCTCAGGCTGACTCTGCTAGGGCAGAGGTCGCTGGTAGAGTTGAGATACTTCTGGCCGAGCGCGAGAGTGCTAGAGAGTCAAAGGACTGGGCCCGAGCCGATGAGATTCGGGACGAACTCGCTTTGATGGGTGTCGTAGTCGAGGACGGACCCGATGGCCCGACTTGGCATCTGGAATGATTATTCGTCCTCGGTAATCAGTACTGATGGCTCTTTGTCAGTACGTGAACGTAGGTTTGAGTTCACCACTCCTAGAGAACCGACGATAACAATCAGTGCCACGAAGATAGCGACCCAGTATAGCGGACCATCCATCCAACTCTCGCTTTCAGGCTCCGGTTCCGGCTCCGGTTCCGGCTCATCCTCCTCGATATCGATGAATGACCAAGCAGCCCTACAGGTCACCTCTTGAGGGTAACTTCCAGAATCTGTACAGAGATGTCCGGGAATAGCGATTGCATCAGCCACTTCGAGGTTACAGAATGACCCGCCTGACTCTATGCACTCATCAGTTGGCTGCATCACTACTAAGATTGCACCACAAAGTAGAATCTTACTGGAAGGAATCGTTGGTACGCCTGCATCACTCATCGTAGTTGCATCAGACATGCACTCTTCGAGGTGGATCCCCTCTTCGATTGTGGTCGGGTGAGGTATAGTACCGCCTCGCGGACCGTATGTACTCCAAAGCACGGGTAACTCAGGCTCCGGTTCCGGCTCAGGCTCACTGCATACCATAGTTCCACTACAGTCGAAGTCGTCGCAGTCGATGTACGGATCTCCATCATTATCTATTCCATCACTGCATAATGTATCAGTATCCTCGGAGCCGCCGTTTCCAGGATCAGTAATGATCGGGCCAGATCCAGCCACAGCACCATTGACTCGATGTCCATCTTCGTTCAGCTCGACATCGTAGTAGTCTCCCCAAAGATCGATAGTACGATCCTTCTGGAAGGTTAGAGAGCGGTTCAGTACATCGAAATAACGTTCATCACCGAGAGTAAATAAGTACTCAAGAGGTACCTGCGCCCCTTGGTTGCAGGATTGCAACTCAGCGAGCAGTTCATCCACTGTCTGCTGAGCTTCTGGAACTCCGTCATAGGTGATATCTGTAGCCTTGGTGAAACCATCTCCCTCGATAATCTGAATCTCATCATCCATCGCCTGCATGATGTCTACATCACCAAAAACGGCCAATCCGCCGACTACCACTAGTCTGACGTCAGGATCGATAGCTTCGACGACGTTTCTGTAAGGGTCCGAGTGGAACGTATCGAGAACGACAAGGTCCGCTGCTAGGCCTGCTTGGATACGACCAGTCTGATCATCCCAACCGATTGCATCGACTATGTTTGTGGTAATGGTCTGAACCAATTCGTAATCGGTGAAGATGTCACCGAGGACATTCTCATCCCACCAATCAGCCGTCTTCAGTTCGTGCATCGAACTCTTGGATCCGGAGGGGGCCCAGTCAGGGCCAATCATGATGTTGACTCCCTCGGCCTTGGCCGTGGCAATATCGGTTGTTTCTCCATACAGTATTAGATTCGAGGTCGGAGACCATGCTAGACTCCCTCCTACATTTCCGAGTGCATCGAATTCTGCTTGAGTTAGGCCAGTCCCGTGGATAATCACGACCTCTCCGACAAGAAGGTCGTTCTCCACCAAGATATCGAATTCAGCCCTACTAGATTCGTCCACACCCTCAGCTAGATGCAGGAACCAAGCATCCAACTCCCCTGAGGCATTTCCATCCTTGATGTGGGAGCCCGAGTAATCTGATTCCAATTCGGTGACTTTGGTGTGGATGTAGTCTCTGCCGAAGTTGTAGAGTTCGACATTACGCGCGAGCATAGTCTCGAAGGTATCGGTATTGGATGTAGAACTACCTTGCAGCGCGGTATTGCCACCAGCAACTGCTCTCAACTCTGCGAATCGCATGGCAGAAGTATCGGTTAGAGAGCATCCCACATCCTTTGCATCTCGGTAGGAGTCTTCAGCTTGCCATTGGTAGCGGTTGTCCCATCCATCGGTGCCGTGATCCCATAGTGGTATGATGTTGTACTTGGCATGGTTATGCGGGTCAATGAATCCAGGGTAGATGGTACCACTTGTCGGTATCGACATGACTCCTTGAGCAGCAGCGGGTGCGGAATCAGTTGCGCTCCAAACCGCCTCAATCATCCCGTCTACGACCAGAATCCTACCGTCATTGATCACCGATTGCTCGGATTCCATGGTGACTACGCGCCCCTCGAGGATGTACTCTCCTCGATGTATGTGGTCCTGTGGAGGGTAGCAGTTACCCTGCAGGTGATTGGCGCCACCCCATTCCTGGTCATTGACCCCTCCAGGAGTCGGGCTGCCATCAGACAGCTTCACCCAATTTCCTCCAGAGTCGAATCCGTAAGGGACATCCCAGACTGAGTCCTCTCCTGCATAACTGACTGAGTCCACTTCAATACCGGAACCATCGAGCAGACGAATCGTGTCTCCGTCCCAATAGTCGAACTCTATCCCGGTCCATGAGCGGTAGAAGGCGATGTATGCTCCGGGCTCAAGTACAGTATTCCATCCGATACTGCAAGCAGGGGAGCCCCCATCGGCGATGTCGTCCAACCACCATCCGCCGATGTCGATAGCCTGTGAAGTCGGATTGTGCAATTCGACGAACTGATCATTGTAAGTCCCCATCGAGCCATCGCCGTTCCAGTCTGTCCCGCCATAGTTCTCATTGTTCGGTGAAACCAGTATCTCGTTGATGTAGATGGTATCAGTTGGAGCAGTCTGTCCTGATACTACTATCATTGGACTCAGGCTAGTAATCAGCATCAGTAGGACTGCGGTGACGGCGACGCGGCGCATGGTCCACAACGCACCGCTTCAGGTTTTGAACCCCACCGCCCTGCGTTGCAGGGCGCATCACGTGCGAAGTGCGAAATACAGCCATATCCCGGGTGTGTTATGGTCGGCCAGTCTAGGACAAGGGTATCCCTGGCCGTCATGATGGTCACCAGCATGACGCTGGCTGGCTGCTTCGGGGGCGGCGAGACTGAATCAGAGAGCAGCGCCCCCTGGGACACTGGCTACCACTACATCGACACCCCATCGTCATACGAAGACCCTCGTGATTTCGTCGTTGGCAACCCGTTCTCCAACGAGACTTGGGGCAATGCATCGTGGACAGTTTACGGCAATGAGCACGGCGGAAACTGCTGCGAGCACTACCTAGCTGCAACCAAAGAGGGCTGGATCTTGAACTTCGGCGGCGAGTACCCGACTTGGAGCGAGGACCGGGGCCACACCTGGCAGGAGTGGCGCCCGACTATTCTCTCTCAGTTCGGCTGCCTGCTGCCCAAACCGACCGTGCCCGGACAAGAGGGACTTGGCGAAGGCAGCATCGTGCAAGCGACCAATGGGGACCTCATCGCAATGGGTTGGTTCCCATATCCGAGCACCAGTGGGGCGGACCAGTTCTATGCCTTCTTCTATGATGCCGAGGATGAGGATTGGAGTTGGTGCTACAATCGGCCACCTGAGGCCTTCTACGATAGATCTTGGCAGGTCGAGGTGGTCGGCCCAATCAGCAGCATCTACGGAAGCGGTCCTTGGGCTAGCCTTGTGATTAGCAACTTCTGGCACCAAGTTGCGAACCGCGGTGGCCAGATTAGCACTGACGGACTGAACTACCAGAACTTCGACTTCCCCGACAGAGACGCTAACCTAGATGTGATGGAAGTGGACCTTGCCTTCGACGCCCTAGGGATTGAGTGGGATTACACCAAGCCGCACAAGGAGATGCGAGCCTTCCCGGTGCCCTCGGGCGGCTTGTACTTCCCCGACTACTTCGATAACGGCGTAGACGCCTATCTCGACACTTCGCTTAGTTGGTGGGCAGCTACTGGCTCTAATGGCAGTGACCTGCCCTCGGAGTACTGCGCATTTGACTCGTCAGGAGCATTGCACTGCGTCACGGCAGGAGGAACCATTCTGCAACATATGCTATCGTGGGACGGAGGACTTTCTTGGACCAATCAGACCTACAACCTCTCAGGTGTGGCCACCGAATTGGAGGAGTGGGAATTCCACGCCAATGGTGGGCACGACCTGTTCGTGTTGAATGTCCGCTACCAGAGCGCAGAAGGTCCTGATGTCGATGTGGCTTGGCATGTCAGAGAGTACTCACAAAGCCTCGAGCCCGACATGAAGACCTATCTGGGACTTGGTGACCTAGACTCTACATCAGGCGCTGGCAATGACATCAGGTTCGACTTCGCCAGCATGGGTATTCTTCCTGATGGTGGCGCCTTCATCGCCTATCACGACTCCTCTGACCCGGACCCTCTATTCGGAGTAGAACTACTATTGCCAGTCGCTTACGGACCCGCAGTGGCCTGATTACTCGATCACACTGAATGAAACGGTGATACCATCCACTTCGAAAGCGTCAGCATCGCTCGGCACCACCCCTTCGTTTAGGGCGGCGATACCTGATCTGGTCTCAGTTTGGACGTGAGCCCAATCCTCATCTGCCAACTCGGCCCCCTCAATCCAGACTGACAGTGAGATGCTTTCCTCGACCTCCAGATCAAGTTCCTTACGCTTCGACTGAATTCTTCGTATCACGTCTCTGGCCAATCCTCGTGACATCAATTCCTCATTCAAATCCATGTCTAGAACTAGAGACACATCTCCGAAGTCATCTCCCGACAGAGTCGTCGCTGCATATCCGTCCTTCTCAGTCCGGCGCACCTCGATATCATCCATCGTAATCGCATATCCGGCGATTGCAGCGATTCCAGCCTCTATCTCCAGTAGCAGCGAATCGGGGTCCGCAGTATCCAGTTTGGCTAGCACGGCGGGTAGATCGGATCTGCACTTGGCCCCCAACGACTTCCTGTTCGGCTCCAAGACGATTCTCTGGAAGATGTCTATATCCTCCTCGGTGAGCAACTCCTCTACATTCAACTCCTCGGCAAGGATATCATGGAAATCAGACAGGTCCGGGCCACCTACAATCCAACCGTAGCGGCACGGTAATCGCTGTCTACGGTTGTTCTCGACACGAACCCTGCGGCCCGACTCAGCCAATGTCCTGACTAGTTCCATCTGCTGCTCAAGGAGGTAGTCTCTGGGCGGCAGTGTCGCTTCGACTATCTCGGATCCAACAGGCCAATCGGCAAGGTGAACTGAACTTCCTGCCAGAGCCCTGTGAATTACATCGGGCATGAATGGGGAGATGGGAGCCATCAGTCTGCAGACCAACAACAAAACCTCATGCAAGGTATGCTGACAAGCACGCTTGTCATCACTGTCAGACTCGCTCCACAGCCGACGCCTCGACCTTCGGACATACCAGTTTGACAGATCGTTGACGACGAAGTCCTCAAGCTCTCTTCCAGCCTTGTGGAAATCCCAGTCTTCGAAGTGCTGGTGGTAGGCCTCTGCCATAGCACTGGCCTTTGACAGAACCCATCTGTCCAATGAGCTCCTGCCAGAGATTGCGACAAAACCGGATTCATCATCCGGATCGAATCGGTCCATAGCGGCGTAGTCTGCGTGAAATCTGTAGACATTCCAGAGAGTCAGGAACATCTTCGCGTATGATTCTCTGACTCCATTGGGGTCGAAGTTGGTAGGAGACCATGGTGCGCTCTGCGTAGTCATGTACCAGCGAATTGAATCCGAACCTTCCTTGTTGAAGTGGGCCCAGGGGTCGACCACGTTTCCCTTCGACTTACTCATCTTCTTGCCGTTCTTGTCCAAGATATGCCCTAGTGACAGACAGCGCTTGTAGCAGATACTGTCGAACACAGCGGTGGAGACTGCCAGTAGTGAGTAGAACCAGCCTCTGGTCTGATCCACCGCCTCACAGATGTAGTCAACAGGGAAGGCACCGTTGAACCCGTCCTCGTTCTCGAACGGGTAGTGCCATTGGGCGAAGGTAGCGCAGCCTGAATCGAACCAGCAGTCGAGCACATACGGCTCGCGTACCATTGTGCCCGAGCATCCATCAATTGGACAATGCAACTTGACATCGTCAACGTATGGGCGATGGAGTTCAGGCGGAGTGGGTGAATTCTCGGCCTTCATCGAGTTCATCTCGTCGATGCTTCCGATGCAGTGCTCGTGTCCGCAGTCCTCGCAGATCCAGACCGGGATTGGAGTTCCCCAGTATCGTTCTCGGCTGATTGCCCAGTCCTTGATGTTCGAGAGCCATTCGCCCATTCTCTTTGTTCCAGTCCACTCGGGAGCCCACTCGACTTCCGAGTTGTAACGCATAATCTCGTCCTTGACCTCGGTCATGCGGACGAACCAACTATCCATCGCGTAGTACAGTAGAGGATGGTCTGTTCTCCAGCAATGCGGATAGTCGTGAATGTACTCATGTTCACGATATAGCAGCCCCTGCTCTGAGAGCAGGTCGATGATATCGGAGTCGCAGTCCTTGACGTATCTACCATCCAGAAGGCCGTGAGTACCGGTGACGAATCGCCCGTCCATTCCGACGGTGTGCTGGGCCGGTAGGCCGACCTGCATTCCGAGATTGTAGTCGTCCTCGCCGTACATCACGGCAGTATGGACGACACCGGTACCGTCAGTTGTAGTGACGAAGTCAGCGGCGACAACTGTCCAGGCGGTATCTGAGCCGCTGCCGTCGATCGCTCCGGGGAATAGAGGCTTGTACGACTTTCCAACTAGGTCTGAACCCGGGAACTCGTCAATCACCTCGACTTGATGTCGCAGAACATCGCCAAGCAGATTCTTGGCTAGAATCAACTCTTCTCCAACCTCGGCCCCGCCCCGACCTTCCCACGAGCCAGCCGGCGGTTCCTTGATGAGAATTCGACAGTAAGTCACATCAGGGCCGACGGCCAGACCGACATTGCCCGGAAGAGTCCATGGCGTAGTTGTCCAAGCCAGCACGGAAGCATCTTCGTCTACCAAACGGAACTTGACATAGACCGCTGGCTCAGCGACCTCCTTGTAACCCAGAGAAACCTCGTGGGTGGAGTAACTGGTCCCGGTCTGAGGGCAGTAGGGCAGGACCTTGTGTCCACGGAACAACATCCCCTTCTCGAACATCTGCTTGAGTGACCACCACGCCGACTCGATGTACTCGTCATGGAGGGTTACATACGGGTCATCCATATCGACCCAGAAGCCCATTCGCTCGGTCATCTCGCGCCAGGCCTGCTCGTAGGTCCACACGCTTTCCTTGCATTGCTGATTGAATGCCTCCATACCGTAGGCTTCGATGGCCTCGTTGGACATCAGGTCTAATCGCTTCTGAACTTCAATCTCCACAGGCAGACCGTGGGTGTCCCATCCGCCTTTCCTCTCGACGACATGTCCTTCCATCGTCTTCCATCGGCAGACCATGTCCTTGAACAACCGTGACAGCACGTGGTGGATACCCGGTCTGCCGTTCGCAGTCGGTGGCCCCTCAAGGAAGGTGAAAGGACTCGAGGCAACACGTCGCGACTCGATACTCTGCTGGAAAGTACACTCCTCTTCCCATGTCTGCATAAGAGAAGTCTCGACCTCAACCGGGTCGAGTTCTCCAACTGGCTCAGGTACACCCATCGGTCCGACGACCAAAGACACCGTATTGAAGGTGCCCGCTTCGCCCAAAGGGCGAATTTCACGTTTAGTAGGCTTCAATAGTGGTTGCGACTACGCTAATCCATGTCCGAGACCATCACACTCGATGTGGGCGGGATGACTTGCGATGGGTGCGCCGGTAGGG
>CAYMRU010000048.1:0-8430 GCA_964392975.1 uncultured Candidatus Poseidoniales archaeon
ACATACAAGAGCAAGTCTACGAGATGGTCAAGTCTCTAGGCAAGGATGGACGAGGTCGTCTGAAGAAGGGCGCCAACGAAGTCACCAAGGCTGCAGAGCGCGGCACTGCGAAGATGGTGGTGATGGCGGAGAACGTCAACCCAGGCGAGCTTCTGGCTCACATTCCAATGATTTGCAAGGAGAAGAGTATCCCCTTCATCTATGTCGAGGACCAAGCATATCTGGCCGAGGCTGCAGGAATGAGTCTAGGTACCAGGACAGCTGCAATCGCAGTTATGGACGTAGACAAGGAGGCCGAGGACAAGTTCAAGGAAGTCAATGGCCACTGCTCGACACTTTCAGAGTAGCTTGAAGAAGGAGTGATTTGAGTGGCTCAAGAGGCATGGCCCGCAGAAGTGGTCGAGGTTGTCGGCCGAACCGGAATGAGCGGTGAGGCCATTCAGGTCAAGGTCCGTGTTAATGATGCAGCCAATCCACGTGACATCGGTCGAATCATCACACGCAACGTGCTGGGCCCAATCAGAGTCGGTGACATCCTGATGCTCAAGGACACCGGACGCGAGGCACGAAAACTCGGTGGCAGGTGATTCAATGCCAGAGCGGCGCATCTGTAGTTTCACTCACGAGGAGATCGAGCCTGGCACCGGCATGATGTACGTCAAGCGCGACGGTAGTGTGTTCTGGTTCAAGGATAGCAAGGCTCGCAAGAATATGCTCAAGCTCAAGCGCAATCCACGCCGACTCAAGTGGACTCGTCGCTACGAAAAAGGCGGCATCAAGTAGCGTCTACAGTCTGGTTCAGCCAGTCTAGGCAGACCGTGTGCGTACATGCAGGTGGTTCAAACCACAACTTGTCTGCCGGGTCGATGATATCCAGTTGCAAAGTCGACCCGGTGCCCTCCTGAACGGTCACCACAGAGCTTGTGCTCGCAGGCACGTAGTCGTCGCCGGTAGAGAAAAGACTCAGCTTGATGGTGTGGTTAGCATCCACATATGCATCGATAGAGAAGAACTCCATCTTGGCGTTGATTGTCTCTAGCAAGGGTAGCCAAGTCTGCTCTTGAGTACCTCCCTCGTGGTAGCGTAGGTCCATGACGGCGTGGCCCAGATGGATGCACTGTCCGGACTCGTCGCAGTCCTCTAGCAGGGCGTAGATCTGCCCGCCGATGGTGGTGGTGCGCACATCCACATGCAGTCGAGGGAGTCCGGCAATCCAGATTCCCTCTTCTAGTGGGGTGGTCTCGTACACTGGTCCTGTAGAAGCGTCAGGTAGAATGGTGGTTGTGCCTCCGATATTGGAAAGCGCCCCTCCCAAGTCGAATGAAAGGGCCTCCATGCCCTTTGGCGGGTAGTGGTCCTCAAGCCTCCACTCTCCGTGATTGGACTGAATCTCAATCCACAGGCCCGGCTTGTCGCCTATCCCCTTGAGGTAGTAGTCGAACCATTCGAGCAGGTCCTGCATCCAGTCGAATCTTGTCATCTGCGGGTATGCTTCGCGCCCGCGACCTTCTGCAGAGCGATCGAAGTGGTAGTCTGGACGGTCTGGATAGTCGTGGTCCCACTGTCCGAACAGACCCTTGGCATCGATTCCCTCATCTTTCAGTTGATTGATTACTGGGATTGCCATGTGAGGGTCGACATTCCAATCGTGCATTCCTTGAATCAGATAGACTGAGCCGTTGTAGTTGTCCAGCACACGTTGCAGGAAGTAGCGTTCCTCCCAATAGGTGCCAACTGCCTCACCTCCCCACACGTACGCACCCGTACCTGCGGCGGGTCCCAGAGCATAGTCGGGACATGCATTGCCGATATCCCCGGTATCGCCGTCGATTCCATAACTGCCGTAGACCACATTATGCATGAATGGTGCTCGCGCCTCATTCGAGCCGTTCTTCCACATCAACTCCATCACGCCAATCAGTCCCGAGATCGGGACGATAGTCGCAAGATGCTCGTTGCCGAACATCGCCGCCTGCCATGGAGTTGAGCCATCATATGACTTGCCTATCATCGCCACCTTGCCGTTGCTCCAATTCTGGCTGCCTAGCCAAGTCACTGCGGCATCTACGCCGAGTTGCTCAGCGTTGCCCATCAGATCCATGCAATGGTTCGAGCGGCCTGTTCCCATCACCGAGACCTGGGCGAAGCCGTAGCCGTGGGGCAGAATCTGATCGATAATCATCTGGCCCAGCCAAGTCCCAGGCACCTCAATGCTCGGAGTGCCCACGCTCTGCTCATCGAAGTATGGTCCGAACTCGGCAATCATCGGAACTTGTGTGCCCTCAGGAACGTCTGGCAGCCAGTAGGCGAGGCTGACCAGTCCGTTTGGTGCGGCTCCTCCTTCAGCTAGAGGAAGGGTGAATTCTACGAAATGATGCGTTGAGTTCCACTCGTTGTCTGTAGCAGTTGGACTGTACGGTCCGTGTTCCATCACGAAGGCGTGCGATTGGTTGGTGATGTAAGGCCAGTTCGCTCGCTCCCATACCGGAACGCGCTCGTAATCCCCAGTAGGGTCATTAGGTCCCTCGACCGAGTCGAAGACTAGGTTCTGCATTACCAGTGCGATGAACATCGCCGCCACAACTACTGCAGCGAGGCCTAGGGCGGCGTGTTTTGGCTGTATAGGGGTGCCGATGTGGACCTTCTCATCGGCAATCTCGGCGACTAGGATGTCGCCATCCTCACTGGTCATGATGCTTCGAATCGGCGATGTGCCTTGATACCAACGACATTCGGATTGCTTTGTGTTGAAATAGGGGAGGGGGGGCGCGGGGCCCATGAGCAACGAGCAGACCACCTTCATCATGATCAAGCCCGATGGGGTTGAGAGAGGTCTCTCAGACGAGATAATTGGACGCTTTGAGGGGATAGGTCTGCGGATGCGTGGCAGGCGCGACATCACACCCCCTCTCGAGCTCGCAGAGGCCCACTATGCTGTCCACAAGGAACGTCCGTTCTACCCGGATCTCATCGAATTCATCACCTCTGGTCCCGTAGTGGCCATGGCTTGGCACGGAGAGGATGCAATCGCAGCCTCCCGCAAGCTGATTGGTGCAACAAACTGGGAGGATGCGGAACCTGGCACTATTCGTGCAGACTTCGCGCGCAGCATTGACAAGAACGTCATCCACGGCTCGGACGGCGAAGACACAGCAGCTTTCGAATTGGGGCTTTGGTTCCCCGATGGTCTTGAGGACTGAAAAGAGTGAGTAGCATGAGGTGGGTAAGATGTCAGGACGCAGACAACCCATCGTCGCTGTGCTAGGTCACGTCGATCACGGCAAAACCAGCCTGCTAGACCACATCCGCAGTCTAGGTGCAGATGCTCGAGCTTCAGTGATGGATAGAGAAGCCGGCGGCATCACTCAGCACATCGGTGCCACTGAGGTTCCCGCTGACATCCTCAACACGCTTTGCGCCCCTCTATTGGGTGGCAATACATTCGATTCACCCGGACTTCTGTTCATCGACACCCCCGGTCACCACTCATTCTCCACACTGCGCTCGCGCGGTGGCTCACTCGCCGACATCGCCATCTTGGTGGTCGACGTCATGGAGGGAGCGAGGCCCCAGACCATCGAGTCTCTGCGCGTCCTCAAGGAGGCCAAGACGCCATTCGTGATTGCAGCCAACAAGATTGACCGTATCCACGGCTGGAACTCCGAGCAGAGTCGCTCGATGGCCGTCTCGATGGGCGACCAGTCGAAGGAGGCAATGGGGTTGTTCGAGCAGCGCTACTGGGACCTAGTGGGCCAATTCGCCGAGCACGGATTCAACATCGAGCGTTACGACCGCGTCACCGACTTCACCAAGGACATCGCTCTGGTTCCAGTCTCTGCGCGGGAGGGCGAAGGCATCCAAGATCTACTGGCTGTAGTAATCGGATTGGCCGAGCGATATCTCGGTGAACAACTCACTGACATCGAGGGTTCCGGCGAGGGCACTGTACTCGAGATGAAGGAAGAGCGGGGACTTGGTAAGACGCTCGACGTAATCCTACACCGCGGCTCAATAAAGAAGGGTGACGAGATAGTTCTCGTCACTGATGATGGAGGGCGTGCGACCCGTGTCAAGGGCCTGTTCAGTCCGCGCGGCATGAGTGAGATGAGGGATGCAGGTAACCGCTGGGATGCTTCCGAGGAGGCTCATGCAGCCAGCGGTCTCAAGATCTCGGCTCCGGACCTCGATGGGGTGCTCGCAGGAACAACTCTGCGCGTCGTCCATTCAGACTCCGAGCGTTCTGATGCACTGGCTGCTGCCAAAGCGGAGTCAGAACTCTCGATTGAGCTCGAAGAAGAGGGCGTGTGTATCAAGGCAGACACCGTGGGAGGGCTTGAGGCTCTAGCCAAGGAGCTTAACGCGATTGATGTGCCAATCAGAATGGCGAGCATCGGTAAGGTCAGTCGCAGGGACATTCGAAACACCGAAGCGGCTAGCAATCCGCTGCACCGCGTAATCATGGCCTTCAGCACCGAGATTCTACCCGATGCCATTACCGAGGTAGGGGCATCTGAAGCGGGAGCCAAGCACATAGGTTCTGATATCATTTACCGTATACTTGAGGAGCATGAGGAGTGGGTCGAGCAGCGCACGCGCGAGCTCGAGGAGGAGAGTCGTGAACAGGTCGTATATCCTGCTAGGATTCTGCTGCTGCCCGACCATACTTTCCGTGTCTCCAAGCCAGCTGTCGTAGGAGTCAGAGTGATCGCAGGGCGCATCCATGTGGGCCAGTACCTGCTCAAGGAAGAAAGGCGGATTGGGCGAATCAAGTCAATTCGCTCGGGTGAGAGTTCAATGAAGGAGGCGATGCAGGGAGACGAGGTTGCAGTAGCCATCGACGGGGTAACTGTGGGGCGTCAGATTGAGGAGGGAGACAGTCTGCTAGTAGACATCCCCGAATCACATGCGAAGAAGCTCAGAAAGATGGAATTGACCGCAGCCGAGCAGGATGTTTTCGATGAACTGTTAGCCATTCACCGCAAGGATAATCACTTCTGGGGCCGATGAGCATTTTGATGCGTTTAGCGTTCAGGGAAACCTAACGCTCAAGTAGTGAATGAGCAGGCCTCGTGATGTTGTAGTAGGGGTATCATGGCTCAGAATGCAGACCCTAAGGCACGCGAACTGATTCAAACGGTTTCGCAGATTTCCAACGGCCTGATGACCGAGGTCGCCAAGGTCATCATAGGCAAGCAGGAGAATCTGCGCAGAATCACCATCGGTATACTCTCGAATGGAAACACTCTCATCGAAGATTTTCCCGGTCTGGCAAAGACCCTGATGGCCAATACCTTCGCCACCGCTCTAGGTTGCAAGTTCAAGCGTGTCCAGTTCACTCCTGACCTACTCCCAGCAGACATCATGGGGACATACATGTACGACCAGCAGGCTGGTGAGTTCAAGCTCAGACCCGGTCCTCTGTTCACCAACGTTCTACTCGCTGACGAGATTAACCGTGCTCCACCCAAGACTCAAGCAGCCCTGCTTGAGGCGATGGAAGAAAAGCAGGTGACAATCGAGGGAATCACCCACAAGTTGCCTGCGCCTTTCATCACTATGGCAACCCAGAACCCAATTGAGCAGGAGGGTACCTATCCGCTTCCAGAGGCGCAGATGGACCGATTCCTGATGAAGATGTCAATGGGCTACCCCGACCGTCAGGAAGAGAAGGCAATCCTGCAGCGCAGGAAGTTGCGTGGCAAGGACGAGTACGACATTGAGCAGATTACTAGCCCGAAGAAGGTCGTCGCCATGCAGAAGGCGCTAGAGACAGTTCATGTCGACCCGGCAATCATGTCCTATGTGGTCGAGTTGGTCCAACGCACTCGTGAGGACCACCGAGTAATCACAGGAGCGTCTCCACGCGCTAGCCAGTCGCTGTTCAAGACCGCGCGTGCATCAGCAGCCATCGATGGTCGCGACTACGTCATCCCTGACGATATCAAGAATGTCGCTCTAGAGGTCGTCAGCCACAGAATCGTACTCAAGCCCGAGTCCAAGATTCGCGGTGTGACCGGCCGTCACATCACTCGCAAGATTCTCAGCGAAGTTCCCGTCCCTGTTATCCAGTGATAGGCAAGATTCACGGTAGTCCCGTGGTTTTGACCCACTGAGCGAGATGCCCGGACCAGTAGTCATCGCCGTGGTGAACCACAAGGGTGGGTGTGCCAAGACCACGACTGCAATCAACATCGCCTCCGCTCTAGCAGTCGGGAACAAGGAGATTGGAATCGCTGCCCGCAGGGTGCTAGTCATCGACCTCGACCCCAAAGGCAACATCGCCACCACCTTCGGAATCGACAAGAAGGCTCTCGGTCCGACCATGAATGAGTTGTTCAAGGGAGGAGTGGATGGTTCACCAGTCAGCCTCAACGAGTGTCTGATTGGACCCGACAGGTTGACTGAGGCTATGCGTGAATCCTGGAAGTTGCATAATCCAGATCGCAAGCGAGGGCCGCCTAAGGGAATTGCAATCGAGAACCTCTGGCTACTTCCCGCCGACCTAGACCTGTCTGGCGTAGAGATTGATCTCGCAACCCGCATCGGTAGAGAGAACCGACTGAAACTGGCACTGCAAGACTCAGTCGGTCACTTCGATGTAGTAATCGTCGACACTCCTGCCTCGCTGGGTCTGCTCACAATCAACGCACTGGCGGCCTCCGACTGGATCCTGATACCAATTCAAGCCGAGTTCTACGCCCTCGAGGGCATGGGTCAACTGATGAACGCCATCCGAGATGTACAGAAGGCGATTAATCCGAATCTCAGGCTATTTGGAATAGCGCTCACCATGGTTCAGACGAACAGTAACCTGGGCGAGGCTGTCGCCGAGCGCGCACGGAAGCACTTTGGCGACAGAGTCTTCGATACTGCCATCCACCGATCGGTCGCGATTGCAGAAGCGCCCTTAGAAGGGGCTCCGATAGTCATCGCGAAGAAGCCAAACAAGTCCAATCCGGGGAGCAGGTCCTACTGGGAACTAGCTAAAGAGGTCGATGCCAGGATAGGCAGAATTGTTGGTGGGTAGTCTACTCAACTTTGTTGACGTTAATCGCGCATGCGCGTCCGTCTGGTGCTTCGCCGAGCTCGAACTCGACTTCGTCACCCTCGTGGAGTGTTCCAGACTCCACATCTGACTTGTGAACGAATACATCGTTACCATCTTCTTTCTCTATGAAGCCAAAACCCTTCACGCGGTTGAACCATTTCACTGTACCCTGAGGCATATTTGGTATCGCCTCGCTCATACTACTTCATCTAGACCTATGTGCAACTTGAATTGGGAGGATTAGTGTTATTCCTCGCCAACCCGCTCTAGAGCAGATTGCTTGGTATCGAGTAAAGCAGATTCCCACTTGGACTTCAACTCGGCCTCAAGTGACTTCATCATCTCCTTGATCTCTTTCTTCGATAGGTCTCCACGCTTGTTGAACTGCTCTTCGAGTTTGGACAGCATCTCTTGCTCGCGCTTCTTTGCGTACTCGGAAACCTTCTGCTCCATCTCGACTTCCAGTTCGAGTGCCATCTCTTGGCGTCGCAGCCCCAGAGCGGCGAGCATGGTTTCTCTCTCAGCGCGGAATCTCCTATCCAACTCCTCCAGAGCTGCTCGCTCTGACTCCTCCTCGAGTTCCTTAATGCGGACCTTAACATCAGCCTTCATCTCCTTCTCGAGCGATTTACGCTCCTGTTTGAGTTGTTTCTCAAGTTCGACCTCTCGCTCGCGCCTTGCCTCAGAGATCTTTTCTCGCATCTGCATTTCCTGCTCAAGCCTGTGAGTCTCAATCTTACGATGTACCCCAGTCTCCATAGCCTCCCTGAGGTCCATCTCTACACGTCGCTGCATCCTTTCTACGTCTTGTGATGCTTCGAGTTCAAGTCTCTCTTCAAGGAAGGCTCTGCGGCGCTGATACTCGGTCTCCATCTCATCTTTGAGACGGACACGCAACTTTGCCGCGTGGGCCTCAATTCTGCGATCCCTTTCTAGATCAAGTTGTTCCCGCAGCCGATTCTCCTCGCGACGGAGTCGGTGCAGCATCTCCTCACGCAATAAGCGCTCCTCGCGCTCCAGAGCCTCGGTCTCAAGACGTTCCATCTCATCCTCGAGCTCTGCCCTCAAATCTGATTCGATTTGTTGCAATCTCTCTTCGAATAGAATCTCATTCGCTTTGCGCATCGCTCCGTGCATCCCCGAGACTCTCTCGGTCATCTCAGCGATGCGCATCCGACGCTCTCGGCGGATGCCGGATCGGATTCTCGATTCCTCATCGAGCCTTTCTCTGGCACGGGCCACGGACTCCATGTTTGAGGAGGCTGAAAGAGCATGTTGAGCACGTAGCGTGGCCAACTCGTCGATACCTTCGGTATCGTTGTCATCTGGTGACTTGCTCTCACTCATGGGATCCCATCCCCAAGTTGTCGCTGATTCCGGAG
>CAYMRU010000049.1:0-8106 GCA_964392975.1 uncultured Candidatus Poseidoniales archaeon
GTTGTCTATCACGAAGCCGTAATTGACCATGGTCCGCCCTCTATGAGGGCGGACAGGTCATCTTGGCACATGAGCCTTCGCTAGACTCAGAACAGCAGACTAGCGATGCCTGCAGCGGCAACCCAGGTCCCCACAACAGAGCCTAAGTTGCCCACCGCAGTCACCATCAGCACTTTTCCGACTCGGTTTTTCCAGAACAAGGATAGATCATCCAAGTGTAGGAATGCTCGAGCGTCACCCCCTGTTGGAGGAGTGATTTTCAGTTGCGTATAGCCAGCGAACCAGCCCGCTGCAAGGAAAGGGTTGAGGGATGTAATCGGTGAAGCCGCCGCTCCGACTAGAATTGAGAGTGGATGACCCCGGGCGAGCATTACTCCCAGTCCAGTCAGGCCTGCATTGATGGCTAGCCATGCCACAGCAGCCTGCTTAATCGACTCAATCTCACCTTTGTAACCCATCCAAGCCACTGCGCCAATGAGAAATAGGGGTATGGCGATCATCAGTGCCTTGGGCCATATCGATTTTCGTGGCTCCTCACTGAGTTCAGCGATTCGCGAAGCCGTTTCCATAGCCGGCTCGGCAAGCCTCTCTTGGACTCCTTTGAGGTGACCTGCTCCTACGATTGCGAGTACTCTGCCCTTGCCTCTAATCTGCTGCAGTCTACCAGTTAGAAAAGCGTCCCTCTCATCTATCAGAACCGAGCCGGCAGCCGGGGCGACCTCTCTTGCCTCCTCCATCAGCTTGCTGAGCATATCGGAGTCCTCTAGGAGCTCCTCAACTGTCGCCTCTTCCTCATCGTCATCCTGCCATAGAAGGGCGTCGAGGACGCGGAACTTCTCAATGAAACCCATCTTCGACCAGGCCCTCCTCAGAGTGATTAGAACGTCCCTGTCGATCAACTCGACTGGTATTCCCGCCTCATCAGCAGCCTCGATTGCAGCGAGCAGCTCTGCCCCCGGCTTCTCTCCTGTGGAAATCCCCATCCTGCGCTGCTCAGCTGCCAGAGCGGATTGTAGCAGTATCATGTGCGACCTGCCCTCATTGAGTATCTTCAGTAGGTCCTCATTGTCCAGTGCATCGGGCTCAAGCAGCGATGCCTTGCGGGACTCGCACAGCTCGACTGCGACCAGATCCGGAGACCACTCCTCGATTTGAGTGCGTACCAGTTCGACCGAGGCCGAACTGATGTGAGCTGTTCCAACCAGCCTCAGATTATCGTCGATATCGACCACGTTCTTGCCGGACTCAGCCATCTCTCACCTCAACGCACCCATGGCAGCGAACAGGTCCGCATGCTCTGCGACATCATGCACCCTGATGATATCGACTCCCCTATCTTTGGCCATAGCGGCGACTCCCAAAGTGCCCGCTAACCTTTCGTCGGTGGATTCGCGACCCAGTAATTGAGCGAACATGCTCTTACGACTTACTCCCCACATCAGAGACATCCTCTCATCGGGCACCACATCTCTGCCCGAAGAGAGCAGAGACAGGTTGTGTTCGAGCGTCTTGCCGAAGCCTA
This sequence comes from uncultured Candidatus Poseidoniales archaeon, assembly GCA_964392975.1. Classification (GTDB taxonomy): domain Archaea; phylum Thermoplasmatota; class Poseidoniia; order Poseidoniales; family Thalassarchaeaceae; genus Thalassarchaeum. The sequence continues at coordinate 1,523 of CAYMRU010000049.1, forward strand.
TTCCAGGGTCGGCTACAACCACACTCGGGTCAACTCCTAACTCCTCAAGCGCTGAGACGGCCCCGCCAAGAGATTGCCTGACATCATCCACCACGTATTGGTAACTCGGGTTGTCCTGCATATCTCCAGGAGTACCCTGCATGTGCATCAAGCAGACCGGACAACCTCTCTGAGCAATCAATCTAGCCATCTCCGGGTCAGACAGGGCTGAGATGTCGTTCACCATGTCAGCACCAGCATCCAGTGCCTCACGAGCGACTACAGCCCTGCGGGTGTCGATTGAGATACAGATTTCGGGCAATGCCTCTCTAACCGCCCTGACCACAGGAACTACTCTTGCAATCTCCTCTTCTACATCCACTGGGGTCGCTCCCGGGCGGGTCGACTCACCTCCGATGTCTATCCAGTCTGCTCCCTGATTGACCATGTAAATGGCCCTTAACACCGCAGATTCGGCAGAATCGAGCCTTGAGGCCTCATGGAACGAGTCTGGAGTTAGGTTCAGAACCCCCATTATCCGCGGAAAACCATCATTTCGGCGAATCAGCATAGGTCGCCAGTCGGCCATGTCAGTCACCCCATTCGACGCATGCTTTATGATGTGACGGAGAGGCAATCCCTCGATGGTAATGGGAGATGACTCTCCAGACGAAGTCATTCAGGCTGCCGATACCGCAGCTGCGGTAACCGAGGCGGATGACGCCACCTCGGCCTACAACGTGGAGATGATGGAGTCGATAGTGCAGAGACTCAAGCCCGAGGACCGTCATCAGATTCGAGACATGATTTCGGAACGCGCTCGGACCTCGGGAGCGCTTGGAGTAGCCTCACTCCTGTTCTGGTGGCTGGCGATCCACAATGGGGCTGATACTCTGGGAGACTCAGATCTTCCGAACTCGATGATCGGCGACTTCACATTCTACAGGCTAAGCATCATCGTCCCGGCTCTGGCCCTGTTCGCCACCATACTTCTGACCATGGGCAGAGAGAAAGGACAGTCTATACCTTCCAACATCGGCGGAATCCTAGCCGTACTAGCCGCGTTCCTCATCTTCGAGCCGGTAGGCAGGTCTCTGCTATTGGGCGACATAGGTATGGAAGACGCATCGGTCGCCTCGGGAAGACTGGCTATTCTCGCAGTCCTGATTCATCTGGCCACCAAGATGCAGGTGGATTCCATACTGCTTGAATGGGTCCGCGGCTCGATGATGAGCATGGACATCGACGTCACTCCTGAGCAAGAGGCATCCAGCGAGGGTCATGCTGATGAGGCCCCGCCCCTCGTATGAGGGTGATGACCGGGGATTTCAGAGTCTCAGTTCTCAGACTTGGACACCGGCGTGAGCGCGACAAGCGAATCACATCTCACCTCGGACTAACGGCGAGGGCATTCGGAGCGGATGAAGTCATTCTGGCCGGAGAGGAGGATGAATCTGCCTTGGAGACATGGAACTCCGTTGCCGAGCGATTCGGAGGCAGTCTCGAGTGCCGCTTTGAACCAAAGCCGATGAACTGGCTGAGGCGTTTCGCCGATTCGGGGACGGTGATTCATCTGACAATGTACGGCGAGCCATGGAGAGAAGTCTCCAGTAAGATTCCCAAGGACAAGCCTGCAGTTATCGTTGTGGGCGGAACCAAGGTCCCAGCAGAGGTCTTCTCTCTCGCGGACCATAATGTCTCAGTAGGTAACCAACCGCATTCCGAGGTGGCAGCCCTAGGGGTGTTCATGGAGGAATGGTTAGGTCCGGTCGACGAGTCCTCAAAGTTCACTGGCGGACAGATTGAGGTAGTCCCGAGTGAGCGCGGTAAGAGGGTTGTGAACAGGGAAGAGGAATGACGAGCCGGGGCGCCAGAAACGCTCAAGTCATTCTCAATGATTAAGAGGGGCACTCAGGCACGATTGCTGATGTCGGGTACGACACCGCCTCGGGGCTTCGTCCCCGGCGCTGGCGTATCAGGAGTCAGTAATCCTCCATCCTTCACCGACGCGGCCGACCTTCTGTTGGAGTCCACCGGGCACCAGCAGCCGAGTGGCTCACCCGGCCTACTGCTTCTGGCAGACGGAACTAGCTACCGAGGTAGCCTGTTCGGCTCGGAGCGAATAGCCCAGGGAGAACTGGTCTTCACCACTGGGATGTGTGGATATCAGGAGAGTTTGACCGACCCCTCATTCGCCGGACAGGTACTTACTTTCACATGGCCACTGCTCGGAAACTACGGCATTCTCCCGGACATCTCAGAGTCAGCGGGAGTCCACCCCAGAGGGGTGGTCTGTAGGCAACTTATGCGAACTCCCGACCACCGCGACTCAGTAGGCAGTGTGCATGACTTCCTCGCAGTCCACGGAGTGCCGGGAATCGAGGGGGTCGACACTAGGGCACTTACTCGCAGGGTCAGGGAACACGGCACCGTGCTGTGTGTCTTCGGTCCCGAGGACAGGGCAGACGAGATGCGCGAGATTCTCTCTCAGATGACCCCTCCCGACGAGGACGACCTAGTCGCTTTAGTGTCGCGCGATGACGCTGTTCTACTCAATCCCGGAGCGACTGATGATGAAGGCAATCCGCTGCCTAGGCTGGCAGCCTTGGATTGTGGCATCAAGTACAACATCCTGCGAGAACTCTGCCAGCGCTTCGAAGTGGTCTGGTGTCCTGCCTCATTGCCCTTCGACCAAATCATCTCGGACTGGGAGCCTGACGCTTTGTTCGCATCCAACGGTCCGGGAGACCCCGCTCATGCCGGAGACGCCACAGTTGCTCGCGATTCACTCGCCGCAGCCGTACGCGCAGACATGCCAGTGATGGGTATTTGCCTAGGTCACCAGTTGATGGGATTGGCAGCTGGACTGCGCACATACAAGCTGAGATATGGGCACAGGGGAGCCAACCAGCCAGTAGTCGACCTGCAGACTGGCAGGGTGCACATAACCAGTCAGAACCACGGCTTCGCAGTCGAGGATCCCGACAAAGGCATGCTAGCTCCGCACCCAACTGGTGCCTGTTCTGAGGCCGGTGAAAATATGCTTGAAGCAGATTTCACGGTGCGACACATCAACGCCAACGACCGCACCGTCGAGGGCTTGGACCTAGTGGGCAAGCCTGCTTTCACAATCCAGTTCCATCCCGAGGCTTGCCCGGGCCCGCATGACGCATCACCTCTGTTCGACCGCTTCTCGCAGATGGTAGCCGAGCATTTGGCAGATGGTCCGAGTGCAGTTGCTAGAGGAGGTGATGGCTATGCCTAGGAGGGACGACATCAACAAGGTCGTGATTCTGGGCAGTGGGCCAATCAGAATCGGTCAGGCTGCGGAATTCGACTTCTCTGGCTCGCAAGCCTGCAGGGCATTACGAGCAGACGGCTACGAAGTCGTCCTCATCAATTCCAACCCTGCAACCATCCAAAACGACCCCGAGATGGCCGACCGCATCTACATCGAGCCGCTGCTGCCCGAAGTCGTCAAGCGTATCATGGAAGTCGAGAAGCCCGATGCGCTGCTGGCAGGCATGGGCGGCCAGACCGCTCTCAACATCGCCGCCGCCCTAGCCCACGATGGCTCTCTCGATGAGTTGGGAGTCGAGCTGATTGGCTGCAATCTAGCGGCAATCGACGAGGCAGAGGATCGAGACCTGTTCAAGAAGGTCTGCGAGGAAATCGACCTGCCCGTGTGTAAGGCGATTGCCTGCGACTCGATAGAACAGGTCCTCGACTCGGTGGACAAGCTGGGAGGATTCCCTCTACTCATCAGGCCCGCATTCACCCTAGGCGGACTAGGAGGAGGAACGGCTCACAACACGGGCGAATTGGTCGAGATAGCGAGCCAGGGAATCCTGCACTCTGCTATCGGACAGGTTCTGATTGAAGAGAGCATTCTGGGCTGGCAGGAGCACGAATATGAGGTCATGCGCGACAGTGCTGACAACTCAATCATCGTGTGCACGATGGAAAACCTCGACCCGATGGGAGTCCATACGGGAGAATCAGTCGTTGTCGCACCCCAGCAGACGCTGTCCGACCGCGATCACCAGATGCTCAGGGATGCGGCCCTCAAACTAATCAGGAGACTCAACATAAAGGGCGGGTGCAATGTCCAATTCGCAGTAGAACAATCAACTGGAGAGTATCGAGTCATCGAGGTCAATCCCCGTGTCTCGCGCTCATCTGCCCTAGCTTCCAAGGCGACGGGCTATCCGATTGCAAGAATGGCCGCGTTAATCGCAGTCGGTTACACTCTCGATGAACTACCTAACCCAATCACAGGAGAGGGCACCACGGCAGCCTTTGAGCCAACACTGGACTACTGCGTGGTCAAGATTCCGCGCTGGCCCTTCGACAAGTTCCGCACTGCCGACCGAACCATCGGAACATCGATGAAATCCACAGGCGAAGTGATGGCAATCGGTCGTGGCTTCGAGGAGGCCTTCCTCAAGGCGTGGGCCAGTCTGGAGTACGGCCAACCTCATCCCAGACCGCTTACTATGGCAGATGCTCATGGGGGCGAGTCGATGGACGAGCGAGCCTTCGAGCCCCTGCCCGAGGCTCTGCTAGAAGACTGGCTCAGAATTCCCTCGGACAGGCGCATGTCTGCACTGTTCGAGGCCTTCCGAAGAGGCTACTCGATTGAGGATGTCAGGGACATGTCAGGTGGTGTGACTAGGTGGTTCCTTCACCGATTTGAGAACATGGCAGCCATCGAGACAGAGATTAGGGCAGCCGGAGAGATTGGCCTTTCACCTTCTGAAATCCCTGATTCTGAGATGAGACTATGGAAGGGTGCCGGCTTCACTGACCTGCACATCGCTGATGCTCTTGCAGGATTCCCCGAGTCCGGCTACAAGATGATTCCAGAGGGCTCGAACGAGGCCGCAGTAACCCACAGGCGCCACGAGTTGGGCATCCACCCGGTTTTCCGCATGGTCGACTCGTGCGCAGCCGAGTTCGCGGCAGTCACTCCCTACTACTACTCCACCTATGAGGGCGGCTCGGCGCCAGTTGGAGTCGACTATGTCCCCGGATTGGAGGATTCACTTAAGCAGCGGATTGTTGTAATCGGCTCAGGTCCAATTCGTATCGGCCAGGGAATAGAGTTCGACTACGGCTGTGTTCATGCTGTCGGAGCAATCCGTGATTTGGGCCACGAGGCCATCATCATAAACAACAACCCAGAGACAGTTTCGACGGACTTCGATACAAGTGACAGACTCTACTTCGACCCACTGACTCTAGAGTTCGTCTCCGAGGTCCTACTCAGGGAGAGGGCGCATGGAATCCTGCTACAGTTCGGCGGACAGACCGCCATCAACCTCGCACTGCCTCTCGCTGGCAACATGCCGCACCTATCCACAATGGGACTACACCTAGTGATGGAGGGAACTTCTCCCGATGCGGTCGACGAAGCCAGTGACAGAGAGAGGTTCGAAACCTTCGCTACTCGAAATGGACTGAGGATGCCACGCGGCTCCACAGCCACCACTCCCGATGAAGTCAGGAGGGCTGTACAAGAAATCGGATATCCGGTCTTGATTCGACCTTCCTATGTGCTAGGCGGTCGCGGTATGGAAATTCTGTCTACTGACAAGCAGCTCGATGCTTACATGGATGAAGCCTACCTCGCCCCCGACCGTCCTCTGTTGATTGACGAGTACCTTGGAAACGCCATCGAACTAGACGTCGATGCGGTTTGTGACGGCGACGAGGTGCTGGTCGGCGCGATAATGGAGCACCTCGAGGAAGCGGGCATCCACTCTGGAGACTCGACTTGTTTCATCCCGCCCCAGAACATCGCCGAGCATGTACTCGCTGAGGTCGAGGACTGGACTAAGCGCATCGGTGTCGAATTGGGAATCAGGGGCTGCTTCAACATCCAATACGCCATTCGCGACGAGGTCCTGTATGTGCTCGAGGTAAATCCCCGAGGCTCGCGCACCTTCCCGTTCGTTGCCAAGGCCACCGGAGTCCCCCTAGCAAGGATTGCAGCCAGATTAGCAATAGGTGACAAGTTAGCAGACCTAGATGTCCCAATGCCTCAGACTGATGCAGTGTGCGTAAAGGCACCTGTTTTCCCGTTCATCAAACTTCGAGGACTAGATCCCGCACCAGGTCCGGAGATGAAATCGACAGGAGAGGTGATGGGCTCACATGTTCGTGCATCTGCAGCTTACCTGAAGGCCAGACTAGCAACCGAACTTCCTGTACCAGTCGAGGGAGGTGTCTACATCACGGTCAAGGATGGTGACAAGCTGGCCATTATCGATGAGGCTCGCAGACTCCAAGAGATGGGTTTCACACTGTATGCAACCCGCGGTACAGCACATGTGCTGAGAGATGTAGGAGGTCTCGATGTGCAGACCTGTTACAGGATTGCCGAGCGACGCAGCCCTGACGCGCTGGATTTGATGCGGCAGGGCAAGATTCACCTGATTATCAACACACCACGCTCCACTGGGGGAGCGGTGCTCGATGGCAACATGATGCGTAGACTCGCAGTCGAACTCAACATTCCGTTCGTGACCACTATGGCAGGTGCTCACATGGAAGTCGAGGCCATTGAAGAGGCAAAGAATGGAATGCCAGAGCCCAGACTCCTC
>CAYMRU010000050.1:0-7704 GCA_964392975.1 uncultured Candidatus Poseidoniales archaeon
AACGCGCACGCTATGGCCATAGCCGGCCAGTTAGATTCCTCGGCTCTCGATGAGTCGCTCGTAGAGGCACTCGGTGCCGCAACGAGCGCGAGCGCCGTAGCCGCACCCTCCGATGCGGCACCTGAAGGCGAGGGCGGTGACGCTTCGGCTGAAGAGGAAGAGGAGGAAGAGGAGGATGCTGGGTTCGATGGACTCGGTGACCTCTTCGGTTGAAAAATAGGTGAAAAAAATGGAATACGTATATGCTGCAATGCTACTGCACTCTGCTGAAAAAGAGATTGATGAGGATGGCGTCAACGCGGTCTTGACCGCGGCTGGCGTGGATGTCGATGGTGCCCGCGTGAAGGCTCTGGTCGCATCTCTGGGATCAGTCGATATCGGCGAGGCCATGGCTACTGCCGTGGCTGCTCCCGTGGCTGCCTCAGCTGCACCCGCTGCTTCTGGCGGCGGTGGCGAAGAGGCTGCTGCGGCCGAAGAGGCTGAGGCAGAGGAAGAGGCAGAAGACGACGCCGCTGGCTTCGAGGGTCTCGGCTCGCTCTTCGGCTGATTGCAACCCAAGGAATTGACGCGAAGCCGCTATGGGCGGTAGCCTTCAGGCTCGACCATGGCGGTAAGTCGTCTGATTGAGATTCCAGTCAGCATCACGCCTACTGATGGCATTCGTGCGCTTCGCCGAATCGGTGAGGGGCGAGGCTGGACCATGAGGCGAGTACAAGAGTCTCGCATGGTGCAGCGCTGGGCGATAATCGTGCCAATCTCAAGACAAGCCAGAGTGCTAGGACTTGTGGTCGAAGACGGAGAAGCGATTGGTCTCTCCATCCGCTCCTGGTCGTTCGTTCCCGGGTCGGCTGGCAGACTCTCAATGGTCGCTTTCGAGGTTCCGAGGGGACTAGAGGGCGAGAAGTGGAAGGAGTTGCTCAGCGAATGGGCAGAATCTCTGCCGCGCTGCCCTTGGAAGTGGAGTTTCGGAGAGAGGTCCATGATTGGCTACTTCCTGCCTGAGTTCCGTCGCTCGAGAGTACTGTTCAGTAGCGAAGGAGTAGATATTGGGGATTGGAAGGGGCCTGAGTCATCGTGATGATGGTTTTATTGATTACAGTCATACCGCATAGACATGAGGTCGTCGGCTTCGCTAGTCGTCCTGCTTCTTCTATTGGTCTCACTCTCGGGGTGTCTGGCCGAGGAGGATTTCATGGATGACGATCGTTTCATCGTGGATGAAAGTGAACTAATCAATCCCGAGGGTCCCGATTACTGTGGCGATTTCGACGGTGATGGTCAGCCTGACTGCCCTCTGAGCGGATATATCCCTGACACTAATCCGTGGTGGTGTAATTCCACTGGGATAGGCGGGCATCATGTAGACCCGGCTTACGAGGGCATGACCAAGGGAGAGCTCGTCCCGGAGTTGTGCGAGACTCTAACTTACGAGTTGAAGGATGCAATCGAGTGGGCTTCTCAATGGCCGACTCTAGGTGATGCCGAGGATGCCGGTTTCACGATGTCTGTGGAGTACATTGAGGGCATGGGGACCCACCACGTCATCCTCAATAACTTCTCGATGACCAATTCTGAGTTCGATGCCGATAACCCGGAGTTCCCGGGCACGAGGATTGACGATGTATTCGATTACCAGAGGCCGGAATTCCTGATGTACGGGGGCGAGGAGAGAGATTCGATTCTGGTCGGTTTCGCGTGGTTCGTTCACGCTCCTTCCGATTCCCCTCCTGAGGGTTTCACCGGGGATAACGACTGGTGGCATCGTCACGAGTCCCTGTGCATCCGACCCGATGATTTCCTACTTCAAGGCGCGGATCTCGACCAGGAGATATGTGAGAATCGTGAGGGTGTCAACGTCAATCTTGAGGAGTATTGGATGGTACACGCTTGGATAGTGAGGCCTTGGCTGACCTATGATGATGTATTCACCAACCATCACCCGTGTCTGTATGAGGATGGTCCCGAAGAGGATATGGAAGCAGAATGCTGGGGCGAGAGCACCGAGCATGTCGGACACGACATCTAGTTGCTAATCGGCCTGTGATGTTCGCAAAGGCGGAGCGTTTGATAGGGAGGGTTGTGAGCGAAGCGTGAGCAAAATGGACTTCGAAGACCTGTTCAACACCCCGAGGAAGATGCGAATTGCTGGCATCAGTCTAGCATTCATGCTCGCCTTCCCGCTCTACTTCGCTCTCGTTCCGACATTGCTAGATGACGATATGTTCGGGGGAGGCTCATCCGGCCCTACAGGGGACTGGGAGGTCGGCTTCGCCGAGACTCCGATAGTCCTCCAAGAGACTCAGGTATTGGGGGATGGCGACACGCATGACACCTTCTTCGATGTCGCCTCTGAACTCGATATCGGCTACATCGAGTTGAATATTGACTGCAATGACAACGATGACCCCGGTCCTGGTTTCACCGACAGCGCTGAGGGTACCAGCGATGTAAGCGGGGTCGAGGGTGAGTTTGAGGACCAAAGTGGAGACGGGCCTTGCTCGGGTGGTGATTCGGGCTTCACCCTAAGATGGGATGTGACTTCGAACTACTCGGGAGTGAACTTCTCCGCCTCGGGCATGAGCGAGTCTGAAATCAGGGCAATGTGGAATGATGGTGGTCAGGGCAGGGGGACATGGGCTGCTACGATTACTGCCGACATCAGTTCACCTCCATCTCCTCTCGGCTCAATCGTCGACTCCGACGAGGAGTACGAGATTACCTGGACTGCGATGACCTACGAGTTAATCCTGCAGCCGGTGGTGGAAGTAGAGGCTTGATTAGGTCTTGGCGTAGATGCTGATTACGTCCCCATCTTGAACTTCGTAATCCGCGCCGATTACTCGCGAGTTTCTCGCATCAACAGCCCTGATGAATCCATCACCCAAGTCGGAATGGACCTCATAGGCCAGACCCTTTGCGGTCGTGCCCTGTTCAACTAAGAGTACGTCCGGGAGCGTGTTGCCGTCGCCGTCAACCCAGTGGGTTTCGTCCTGGACCGGATAGGCGACCTTGCGAGACAGCGTTCCGAACACCACTTCTGAGAGCAGTCCGACGATTCCACCACCCTCCCAAGTCAGTTTTTCTGCAATTGACTCGAGCGCGTTTCTCTGCTGCTCCGTCATACTCTGTTCGCCCTTCTCAGTGATATCGAACCCTGCCTCTCCCGGCCTGCGCTCGATAATTCCTGCAGCACTGGCCCGGCTCAGTGCGAGTTCGGCCTCTGCGCTGGTTGGGACTAGGACACCGCCGTCGCTGCGGATCATCTCTGCTAGAGGCGTCCAAGATCCGGACATGACCAAGTCCGCCTTGTTTGCGGCTACCGAGATTGGGAACAGTTGACTGCGAATGGCGGACGACATCGACTTCATCTCGGACTCGCCCCATTCCCAAGGCACATCCGCATCGGGGTGTCCTGAGCGTACGGCGTTGAATCCGGCGAGCACGTGCTGCTCGGTGGCTCCGATTCCTGTCAGTTGGTCAACGGCGTAGTCTATCAGTGCCTTGTCACCCTCGGCCTGAGCCCTTCTGGCGCCGCGATTCCAGCCGGTGCTGAGTATTCCTGCAATCCACTCTTCGAGTTCGTTGACGAGAAACTTGTGCTCCTCTATGGGGTCAGACCCTCCGCTGCCGACCGGGTTGCCGTCGATGTCTGTGGAACCAGAGACATCCACCACCTGAATCAAGGCATCACACCTAGCGAGGTCAGAGAGGAATTGGTTGCCTCTCCCCTTTCCCTCGTGCGCGCCAGGAACCAGTCCTGCCACATCCACTAGAGTGACTGGGGCCAGTCGAAGGTGATTGCTGCACGAACCCGAATTCGGCTCGCAGATACTGCCCTCTCTCGGGTCGTCCTCAGTGACTGGTTCCAGACGTCCAGCTTTTTCCCTACGCTGCCTGAGCTCAGCACAGGCGCAGACCGAAGGCAGGGGCAGCCATGCCACGCCTACATTAGGCTCGATAGTTGTGAATGGGTAGTTTGCGATGTCGACTGGTGTCTGTGTCATAGCCGAGAAGGTCGTTGATTTTCCGACGTTCGGCTTGCCGACCAGACCTATCCGCATAGCACCCCTCCTAGTGATGAAACAGGGACTCTACCCTCAAGGTGACGGTCTCAGTGCAGTTCCGTAGGACCGCCCGCCTCGTCGCTCTCGCTGAGTGGAACTACAGTCGTATCGAGGTGGGCTCCTCCGGCGAGAATCCTTCTGACTGAGGTCGGAGTAGTGAGAGAGTAGTCGTCTCTTGAAATCGAGGTCGAGGTCGCTCTGCCATCGGAAACTGGAGTTCCGCGATATAGTCCGTTTAGCGCGTTGAGAGTGTGCATGATGGCGCCGACGGCGGTTCCGTAGAACAGAATCGCGCCCACGACCCTGACTTCCCCGGACATGATTCCGGTAGATTCTGCTGCGGCTTCAATATGGGCGATATCTGCCATCATCGTGATAGCGAGTCCGAAGAAGGCCCCCCAGCCCATCATCCAGAAGGCCCATCGCGAGCGGTTGGCCGATAGCAGATTGCGGCCGGTAACTGAAGGGAATAGATGCTGGGCGGCCCCAAGAGAAAGCGGGACCATAACCAACCATCCGACCATCAGGACCAGAGTAGTTGAGATCCCTGTCAACTCGGGGTTGTGAGACAGGGCATCGGACTGCACGAACAGAGAGGCCACAGCCAGGGGCAGCAGCATCGAGATTCCGAGATTAATCTCGGGGACCCCTGCGGAATCCGGGTTCTCGACGAACGCGTCTCCGCCACGCAGCGTCATCATCACATTGGCTACCAGTGCCATAACCGGAATGATTGCGAGTGCCATCAGAAACGCGACTGCGATGCCGTCTGTGGACTGTATCGAGACTTCTTCAAAGCCGGCTAGCAGCATATCTGCTGCCATCCTCCCATCTGTATACCCCATAGGAGTAAGGGTCGCGATTACGCCGACTGTGGTCACAGCGGTCAGCGACCTCGACCATAGTGGGTTGCCGGTGGCGCTGGACGAGACGTAGAGTGAGATTCCAGCTAGGGTTGCAAAGAAGAAGGTGCCAGTGACCAAGTGTCCCAGCAGCCATTGCACAGAGCCGGAACCGATTCCGCCAAGGATTGTAGCAACCACAGAAATCGGGTCAGCGAGCATACCGAGCATGATTAGCCAGCCGGGCAGCGGCAGGGCTGCCTTCCTCTCCGATGCGGTGAGCAGGAGGTTAATCAGCACCGCAAGGAATGCCAGTCCGTGCAGAGTGGTGGCAAACAGGAAGATGTTCACCCCCAGAATCACCGAATCGTGGGCTGCGATGACCGCGACTAGCACTGAAAGGGTCCAGAGGTAGGAGACTAGGGTGCCATTCTTCTCACTTGCAAGCTCTGTATCAGCCAGTTTCGGGATGATGTGGAAACTAGAGGCGATGATTAGCATCCCGACCCCACCATACATGGTGGCGAAGCCAGCAGCATAGAGTAGTGATTCGGAGGTCGGGTTGTAGCCCCACGAGGATAGGCTGTGCAGAGCGTGTGGGTCGTATGCCAGCCACAACCCCTCGAATGTGAGAAGAGAGGCCAGAATGAGCCAGAACATTCCCTGCATCATCCAAGTCTTGGATGCTGATCCCTCGCGGCCCTCAACGAAGTCGATTGGTGGGCCGATTGCCTTGCCTAAAGCAAAGCGGCACATCGACTTGACAACGTCGTTGAGAATCCACAATCCATTCTGCATCAAGAAGTAAGATAGGAGCATCAAGCCCCAGAAGTAAGCCATTGAGGTAACTACGTCGCCCATATCTCAACCTCACTCGCTAGTCGCTTCCGTCATCATGGTGGCGAGGATTGCAAAAACTCCCATCATAACACCGAGGATGAAGAACCAGATGCCTGAATCGAACACTCCATCGAAGACTGGTAGGATGTCCGAGATGACAGGGAGATCGTGTCCGGGAAACAGCATTCCGTGCAGAATTAAAGTGGCCAGTGAGAGTACTACGCCAAATGCCAGAACTACCCATGAGGACGAGGGTTCACTCTCTCCCTGAATGAATTCGCCTACCGAATCTGCAGAATCTGATGACATCTCATCACCTGTTCTCGCCAAACGAGATACCACGACCACAGAAGTTTGCCCCTTAAGCATTGGGCGAGGGACTTCGTCCCTCGTCAAGGTGCCCGGAGTAGATCCGTCGGCTCTCCTCTCCTGTCAGTGCCAGTCCCAAGTGGCACCGGGAGAGAAAGGTCGCTGTCAATCTCGGTTCTCCAGACTGCCTTACAGCCGCAGTCCAGACCATCGAGTTCTCGCAGATCCGCAGACACAGAGTAGCGCTCTATTGCAGCCACGACTTCCTCGTCGCACTTGCCGCAGTTGTGGGCTCCTCGCAGCTTGCCCCCAGCAGTCGGATGGACAATCATTCGGGTCCCTGAATCCGTAGTTTCGGAGTGAGTGTTCTCAAGCATGTCAATCAGCGACCACAGCCACGGCGGGCGGTACTCTCGATTACGATAGAGTCGATCGACCACGGTGCTGCGCTGGATGTTCATCGGATTGACCGAGATGTCGTCTGAGTGCGGGGCGACATCGGCGACCCACTTCGTCGTCAGTCTGAGTGCATCGCCCTCCGACATGAATGGGGGCTTGAACAGAAGATAGGTCTTGACTCTCAGGCCGTTGTCCTTGAGCATCTCAACAGAGCGGTGCCACTGCTTGGTCGAGAACCCCTTGTTGACATGGAACCTAAGCACTGTGTCGTCGTAGGCCTCGAGGCCGATTGCAACCGTGCAGCCAGGATGGCGCTCTGCCACCCAGGAGATCTTCTCGGGCGTACACATCTGGGCTTGGGCCTCGATGACCAGATGCAGTTCTCTCTCGTGAGTCTCCCTGAGAATTGCGTCCTGCCACTCGGGAGGGTTCTCGCGGTCCTCGAAGAAAGTCCCCGAGGTGTAGATCTTGATCATGCTACAGCCCTCGAAATCATCGAGCCTGCGCTTGGCCTCATCCCACTGAGCGAACAAGTCGTCGGCTGTGACGTCGTCGCGGACGTCGTTGAAATAGCCACAGAAGGTGCAGCCGGACTTCCACCACCAAGCGCACCCGCGAGTCCGGAATATCACAGTGGCAGCGGTGCAGTGTGTCCCATCAGGCAGAATCTCAGGCGTCTTGTAGACGGTAGCGGGCTCGGTGGCGTCCCACGATTCCCGCCTACTTACGGACTGCGGGGTGTTCTCTGGCGCCTTGATGAGATGGTGGACCTTTACGGCCTTCGAGCCATCACCAAGCATCCCAGAGGCCTGTGCCATGGCTGTGCCGCTCCCGGCGATGACTTGAGGATGCCGTAGGCGATGCTAAAGGGGTCCAGTAGGGTGACTGGGGCGCAGGGAGAGTCAGATGCGCGGCTTCCACCACATCCAGAACATCCTGTCAGTGGTCGTCATGCTGTTCATCGCGGCGATCTGGGGGGTGGCAGCAGCCCCGGGTTACATCCTCTTGATACGGATTAGAGAGAGTGTGGTCGGAGAGGGGTTGCTCATCGAGGCTATCGGAACTGGAATTGGACTAGGGCTTGGATATCTCATCTGGGGTATCTGCATGGTAATGCTCTGCGGCCTGCTAGGAGGTCTGCTACGGCCTCGCCTAGAGGAGGGTCGGGTCCCGCTACAGTCCTTCACCACAATCCAATGGGCGTGGTCGATGATTTTCCATCGCTCCGCCCTGCTCTTCCTCTGGGTCAT
>CAYMRU010000051.1:0-7339 GCA_964392975.1 uncultured Candidatus Poseidoniales archaeon
ACTACGATGCCACCGTCGGGGTAATCAACGGAGTTGATTGGAATGCCCTTCCCGATGTTGTTCCAGAACTGGACCTATCTAGCAGCGAATGGGATATCTGGCACGGCATCAGAGTGTCCCACGGAGATTACCAGGTAATCGTTCAGAGTGGGGATGCTCTGTCTGAAGGAGGAGTCGCTGGAGGAATCTATGCGGCCGATGACGGCGAATTGCTGTTCACCAGCCAGAAGCCCGACTTCAATGCCTTCGTGCCTCTGAACTCTCAGGGTACTAGGGGTTACTTGTACACGACTTGGGAGAGTCGTCCTGCTGGCGTGAGTCAACTCTTGATTCAATGGAATACGGCCTCACATGAGTGGGACGTCCTAGGGGGCATGATGCAGGATCTGAGTGGGATGAACGGTGGATGGGTCCTTTGCTTCGGCTCAATAAGCCCGTGGGGAACTCCACTTCTCTCCGAGGAGTTGTACTTCTCAGATACCAAGAACTGGAACGATGCAAGTTACCATTACCACTCAGATCAGCAGGAGTTGGCCGACTACCTAGGCTACTATCCTAACCCTTACGACTACGGGTGGATTGTTGAGATAGAGGATGCCGACACTACCTCTCCGACCTTCAACAAGCAGTTCGCAATGGGTCGATTCTCGCATGAAAACGCCCAAGTGATGCCAGATGAGAAGACAGTGTATCTCTCTGACGACGAATATGATACTGTGCTGTTCAAATTCATCGCGGACACCGCAGGGGACCTGGAGTCGGGAACCCTGTTTGCCGCACGGGTGACTCAGGACTCCGGCAGTGACCCCGCTACCACCGGGTTCGATGTCGAGTGGGTTGAGATGGCATCTTCCAGTGATGCCCAGATTGAGGCGTGGATAGACGAGTACGATGGTATCACGACTTCGGATTTCGTCTCTGGCCAGAACTCATACATCTCGGACCAAGAAATCAATGACTGGGCAGAGAGTGTGCTTGATGACGATTTGGACGGTGACGGTCAAGTCGGAATCGCAGACGATGACAGGGTGGCTTTCCTTGAGTCGAGGAAGGCTGCCGGCGCCATCGGGGCCACCGATGAGTGGAACAAGATGGAAGGAGTGGTTTTCAATCCAGAAGCTCCCGGTTACGTGTATCTGGCGATGTCAGATATCCGCTACGACATGACTGACTCACAAGGAGACATCAGATTGTCGCAGAACCGTTGCGGAATAGTCTACAGGATGCCCGTGGAGGATGACTGGGATGTCAGTCGAATCGAGCCAGTAATTGCCGGTGGGACTTACTCCTCGGGCTCTTGCGACCCTAACCGAATCGCAGGCCCCGACAACCTAGCAGTGCTAGATGACGGCAGGGTCCTAGTGGCTGAAGACACCGGTAAGCATGACAACAACATGCTGTGGCTTTGGGACCCTCCAGCAGAGCCTTCTGTTTGGGACGGTGAGTTCGATGTGAAGTTCACACGAATCATGCCAGCAGAAGTTCCGGACAGAGAAAACGACTGGTTCGAGTTGACGAATGCCGGAGACGAGCCTGTGAGTCTCGCTGGCTGGACGATAGAAAGAATCCGTTCGACCACTCCTTGGATATCCACCTTCAACGATGTAGTCATCGATGCTGGACAGTCAGTAGTCCTGACCGAGAGTCCGGCAAATCTGCTGGCTGACGGAGGAATCACGGCCTTGGATGGCAATGTAGCCCTGAACAACATGCCCTGGTTGGTCGATTCGGGTAGTGCATTACAACTCAAGTCGCCCGACGGAACAGTAGTCGATGCCATCTCCTTCGGTGGAGGCATCGCGGAAATAGATGGTTGGCAGGGCGCTGCGATCTCAGTCCCCGGAGATGGTACCCCGGGACTCATACTGATGCGAGGCAGTGGATGCGGAGACTATCCTGACACCGACACCGGCTTGGACTGGGAGCAGCGATGGATTAGAATCGGAGCTTCGACCTTCTGCGATGGAGGATACTTCTCTACCGAAGCAGACTCGTCCGTTTCAGCCTCGATAGGTCCGGACACAGCCTTCAATGACCTCAAGCAGTGGATTGATGCTGCAGAGAACTCGATACATCTGCATGTCTATCAGTTCATGAGCGCGGATCTGACCCAAGCGCTCCTTGAAGCGATTGATGAGGGCGTCGAGGTCACGTTGCTGCTAGAAGAGGGTATTCTTGATGGCAGCAGTACCGTCAACAAGCAGCGGGGGCATGCTCGGGCACTGCACGAAGCGGGAGCGACTGTGCTCTGGATGGAGAACCCGACACAAATCAGTTCACCATACGCTTACATCCACAGCAAGGTTGCTGTTCGAGACTCTGAGAGCGTGTGGATCTCTTCGGGCAACTGGAAGGATACCAGTGTGCCTCCCGATGGAGTCGGTAACCGCGAGTGGTCTGTAATCATGAACTCGGAGACTGCTGCCGAGCTAGTTTTGTCTAGAATGGCATGGGATGAGAACTCCCAGCATCTGCATATCTCACCTCACTCTTCCTGGCATGACCCCACGTTAGACTGGACCATGGAGGAGCCGTGGCACGATGGTGAACTGGTTCCTATAGAATACCATCAGGGACCGTTTGATGCTCAACTCATGACTTGCCCCGATGACTGCGTAACGGGGATTGTTTCAATGATTGAATCCGCTGAGCAATCAATCGAACTGTCGGTGCAATATCTCGACTTGGACTGGTACTGGGGATTCGGAGACAACCCGATTATCTCTGCTCTACACGATGCAGCGCAGAGAGGAGTCAGCATACGCCTGATGCTGAACGGATTCTATGCCGAGTGGGACGATGAGATTCGAGATGCAATCAACATGTTCAACACAGAATGGAACGCGACCGAAGGCCTCGATGTCACTGCCCGACTGATGGCCTACTCGGACACCATAGTGAAACTACACAACAAGGGCGCCATAATCGATGGTTCCAGCGTCCTAGTCGGGAGTATGAACTGGGGCTCAAGTGCGGCCTTGCGCAATCGGGAGATTGGCGTGTTGATTCATCACGAGGGGCTAGCGGCTGACTACTCAGCCTCATTTGAAGAAGACTGGAATAGATTGGATTCCACAACCGATTCGGATGGCGACCTGTTACCAGACCAGTGGGAGTTAGAATACGGCCTCAACCGGCACTCTGCTGCAGTTCTGGGGACCGCTCTGAGCGAGCAGTCACTCGACCCCGACGAGGACGGACTGAACAATCTTGAGGAGTATCAGCTCGGTGGAGACCCGATGTCCAACGACACCGATGGAGACTGCATTCTCGATGGTGAGGAGTCAGCATTCGCTGCCAGTGTAATGCGTCAGCCGGTGTTCGCAATGAACTCAGGTGATGTAGATGAGAACGGTATTCCTGACGGTGAGCAGTACGGCTGCGAGCAAGGTTCGACTGATGGAGGAGATAGTGGCGGAGATGGCGGCGGTGAAGAAGAGGAGGAGTCTGAGGAAGAAGAGGAGGAGTCCGGTCTGTTCAACATCAGGGACGACCCACTTTCCAGACCCGGGGCCTCATTCCTGTTCTGGCTGATGGTAATCTCGACTGTTTGTATTTGTGCAGCTGCCGCATCGATGTTCCTACAACCAAGGAGAGGTACTGATGAAGTTCTGATAGACGATTCGGGCTACCGATTCGATGATGCCGATTCACACAAGGCGATTCTGGCAGGGACCAGTTTCGATGAGATGGCCGAGGATGTTCGTGCACGTACTGAGGGCAGAAATGATGGTTTACATGGGGCGATTAAGCTGGATGGATTCGGCTTTGACAATGATATCCGGGATGAGGTCCAGTGGATGCTCGAACAGGGGCGCACCATGGAAGAGATTCGAGCCGAGCTAGGCGAGGAGGAGTGATGTCCGAGGACATCCGCGACCTCGTAGAGGGAGTGGTTGACGGTTCAATCTCGGACGAGAATCTGATATCTTGGCTTAGACAAGTGCACAGCGAAGGTATCAGCGAAGCAGATACGATTGCTCTGACTGAAGCCATGAGGGACTCCGGCGAGACCTTATCTTGGGATTCAGCAATCTCAGAACTGGTGGCTGACAAGCACTCGACTGGGGGCGTCGGTGACAAGGTCTCTCTGGTCCTCGCTCCGGCTCTCGCCGCTTGTGGCCTCAAGGTGCCTATGATCTCAGGGCGAGGACTCGGTCACACCGGCGGAACGCTGGACAAACTTGAGAGCATTCCAGGATTCAGCGTTGAGATGGATTCAGAGCAGATTCAAGCCCAAGTCCTCGACATCGGACTAGCGATGGTCGGCCAGACCGAGCGGCTGGTACCAGCTGACCGCAGAATGTATTCTCTCAGGGATGTCACCGGAACGATAGATTCGGTCCCTCTCATCACCTCATCGATAGTATCGAAGAAGGCCGCTGAGGGCCTGTCGGCTCTGGTTCTGGATGTCAAGTTCGGGCGCGCCGCATTCATGGTCGAACAGACCAAGGCCAGAGAATTGGCTGAATCCATGGTATCTTCATCTCAAGGGATGGGAATTGCGACCACCGCTGTTCTATCTTCGATGGATGTCCCGCTAGGTTGTGCCATCGGCAACTCGCTTGAGGTCCTTGAGAGCGTTGAGACGTTGTGCGGAAACGGTCCCGCTGACCTTGAGGAACTGGTTTGTATCCAAGGTGGCCTCCTGCTGCACTCTACTGGTCTTGCAGAAGACCGTGATACGGGCGCCTTGATGATTCACGACTCGCTACATGACGGTTCAGCGCTCGAGTGTTTCCGAATGATGATTGATGCCCAAGGAGGAGATTCTTCGATTCTTGACAGTGATTCCTCATTGATGAAGGGTCTGGGCTTGATTGATTCCGAACTCAATGCAACTAGCCTGTGCGTGGCTGAAAGCGGCTGGGTGATGGATATCGATGCCTTGTCAATCGCACTCGTCTGCCAAGGACTGGGGGCGGGCAGATCGGAGCTCGGAGACTCCATCGATCGAGCTGTAGGTGCCATCCTAGAGGTGCAGGTTGGAGATAGAATCGAGAGTGGCGAGTCTTGGATTACCCTGTATCACAGAGGCGAGATTGAAAGGTCGGCTGTAGAGAGCCTCATCGGATCGATTGACCTTATTGATGAGGAATTCGACTCTGGAAGCAGGATTCTAGAGGTGATTGAATGAGGCTTGCACACATTGACCGGATGAGGGCGATTGCCGTGCTCTGCATGGTGGAAGTCCACACCGCTGCCATCATCCCCCCCAGAGGGGTGACTGTGGGCGATCCTGCAGCATTCGTGGCCGCAGCATTCGGAGGGATGGCTGCCCCGATGTTCGTGATGATTTCAGGATGGGGCATCCATCTGAGTGCGACTCGCAGGGCTGCTCGCGGCCCTATGGCGGGCTCGGACTGGTTGTCTTGGCTGATGCCTCGTGTTTTACTCCTGACTTTGTGTCAGCTGCTGGTCAATGTTCTGCTCAATGTCGAAAGAGGTGGGAGGTTTGAGTGGCACACTCCCGGTGTGCTCACCCTTCTCGCAATCGCAGCCCTGCTAGCCCCTGTGTTGGTGAGGCTCGGGATACAAGCGAGAATCGCCTTGATGCTGCTCATGGTCGCCTCCCCTCTGATGCTAGGCGATGCTGCTGGCTCCGACTGGACGTGGTGGGAGAGGGTGGCGTGCGAGGACTCTTCCGAGTGGGTGGCTAGGTTACTCTGGAACGGAACATACCCTGCTGTCCCTTGGTTGTTCTTCGTGATGCTCGGCACCCTTGTCTACGACCTATCGGAGAATCCTCGTATGCGAGAGCGCAATATCGCAATGGGACTAGCAGCCACTACCATCACCATCGTTATCGCAGTGATGGAAGATATTCCTTGGGCCCTCACTGAGGGCGATGCGGTGCTGACTTTCTTCCCCGCCAGCCCTGCATTCCTAGTCGTCTCAGGCACATTTGCACTACTAGCACACAGGGTATTGGAGGGCAGTGAAAGCAGCGGAGGAGAGCCGTGGAAGGGAGCGCGTCTGTCCTTCCTTGAGCCGCTTGGCAAGATTACTCTCACAGTGTATGTAGCTCACTTCGCAGTTCTGGGCGTTGTGGCATCTTTGATGCAAGGGGAGCCTAGACTCGAATTGGTGCCGGCGTTCGCTGCTACCATCGGTCACACTCTGATTTGGATTCCACTCGCAATCTGGCACCAGAACAACATACCAGATATCTCTTTGGAGTCTGTGTTGAGGAAACTCAGTTAATTGTAATCGGCCCGAACCAAGTATCTCCCTGTTCATTGGATGTCAATATTCGGGCATAGTGGGTGACATTTCCTGTCAGACTGATTGTCGTCGAATCCGGGCCGATTAGTGGAGTTCCCATGTCGACGCTATTAGGCCATAACTGTGAGTAGTTGCCCATGTCAGAAGTCCCGTAGAATACTGTCAGTGTAGTGTTCGTCCCATTGTCATAGACATCCCATATGATGTCGGCATTACTGCTAGTTTGGTTGGTTGAACTAAGGTTGCGTAGAATGGCATCGTAGACGTAGAATTCTCCGCGCAGCGGGTCATCAACCCAAACAGGCAGGTGTTCTAGAGCGTCAAAGGTCGCTTGAGTCAGTGGGAATCCCCACGCTGCGTGGTATGGCGCTAGGTTGTATCCCGTGGCGTTTGAAAGGTGGAGGACCCAGGCATTGAACTCTTCAATGTCACCTCTGGGCACCTCTGCGGCGGGAAGGGTGTAGTAGACTGTGAGTGCTTGCGTAATAGGCTGCCAACCCCATTCCTCCTTGATTATCAGATATGTATCTAGGGCTGTCCAGACTGACCAGTTGGAGATGTTTGAGCCATCGTCGAAGTAACCTCGCATACGTGAAGCCCGCTGTTCAGGGTCCACTGCACCGTGGCCTTCCACTCCGACCAAGTCTTCCATCAAATAGACGCTAGCAAAGTTGCACCCTGTCTCTGTAGTTCCAGGCAGTGTGGACGGCATCCACTGGTGGTTGTGACCTAGCTCGTGGAACATGCCCCAATCTCCATTCTCTGACATGTGAGTCACATTTACCACCCCGGCGACACTAAGATCGTGTGCCATGAAGGGATAGCCGGAGTGCATCCATCCAGCAGAGATCTGCGCATCGAAGACTGCCCTCTCTACTCTTGGCCATGGAAGATACCCATACAGTTCATGCTCCATTTCTAGGGCTAAGTCCCACCAGTCCATCAATTCCGTAGGGTTTGACAAATCCCGAATCTCATGGCTTGGCACTGTCATGATGAAATTATTCGAAATCAGCTCTGCCCAAGGGGCTGGATTTTCACTCTCAGAGTAAATCCACTCGAAGTCGGAAGTCTCTCCAAGAACGAACATTGGCGCCTTCACGGCATTGGAGAT
>CAYMRU010000052.1:0-7317 GCA_964392975.1 uncultured Candidatus Poseidoniales archaeon
GCTGGACAGACGCAGACGAGCTAGATTGCTCGACCGACCCAAATGATTCCAACTCCGTTCCCTACGATTCTGACTCTGATGGTATCTGCAATCATATGGACGTAGATGATGACAACGACGGGTACTCAGATGTGGACGAAATCACCAATTGTGGAGAGAATAATGATCCTCTGAATCCGGTGGATACACCAACGGACACTGACGGAGATCAGATCTGCAACGGTCTGGATGAAGACGATGACAATGATGGCTACGACGACGGGTATGACGCATTCCCCTTCGATCCTACAGAGTGGGACGACGCTGATGGTGATGGAATCGGCAGCAACACCGACACTGACGACGACGGAGACGGATGGTTGGATGTCGATGAAGTGGATTGCCTGACCGCACCCGATTCCGCCTTTAGCATCCCAGATGACTCCGATGGCGATTGGATTTGTGATATCGTCGACACTGATGATGACAACGACGGTTACCTAGACACCGAAGACTGGGCGCCTTTCAACCCAAGTGAATGGATCGATACGGACGATGATGGAACCGGTGACAACGCTGATGATGACGACGATAACGACGGAATGCTGGATGAGTTTGACTGGGCTCCTTTGGACTCCAATGAATGGCTAGACACCGATGGGGATGAAATCGGTGACAACGCTGATGATGATGATGATGGCGACCTGTGGTCCGATTCTGATGAGCAATCATGCGAAACAGACTCGCTGGACTCCGAGTCAATCCCGGTTGACACCGATGGCGACCTGATCTGTGATTTGGTCGATGTAGACGACGATGATGATGGGGTGGCGGACGCATCCGACGCCTTCCCACTCGACCCAAATGAGACTCTTGATACAGACGAAGACGGAGTCGGAAACAACGCTGACTCCGATGACGATGGTGACGGCTATTTAGATGTGGATGAGGCCATTAATTGCGGCAACCCCAGCGACCCATTGGATAGTTCAAGCACACCATTAGATTTCGATTCAGATATGATTTGCGATTTGATGGATGGAGATGTCGATAATGATGGCTTTCTCGATTTGGTCGATGTATTCCCATACGATGTAGATGAGTGGTATGACAACGACATGGATGGAATCGGAGACAATGCCGATACCGATGACGACAACGATTTGCTGAGCGATGATTTGGAACTCTCGATCGGCACCGACCCGATGAACCCCGACACAGACGGAGATGGGCACCTCGATTCGCTTGATGACTTACCTCTAGACTCTTCGGAGTGGCAGGACAGTGACGGTGACGGAACAGGTGACAATTCCGATGCATTCCCTACTATCGCTCGATATCAGACTACTGGAGGGATGGTACGGGATGTAGTGTCCTTTGTCGTTGTTATTGGCTGCCTTGGATTACTAGTTACTAGATTCAGGGCGATTAACCGCGATGAGCAAGGGAGTCTGATTATGCCTCAATCCGTCGGAGACGTCATTCTTCCACAGTCAACCGCTGAAACGGTCTCTGAGGACCCACCACCACCTCCGGGGATAGTAATCCCATCCGAGCCTCAAAGGGCGAGTAGTTGGGAGGACCTTCCTTCTGGTGGCGAATACATCCAAACCGACCCCATGCAGTACATCGACAAAGAGGACGGAATTTGGGTTAGGCAGCAAGACGATAGTTGGGTCAGACAGTGATTACCGATTAGAGTGACAGTAAGGGCAGTACTGTCCGATGACGTATTGCTCAGATTCTTGTTCTTCGGCAGAAAGCGGTTCGCGGCACTTGAAGCACATCACAACTTCAGTCTCCTCGAGTTGATGGTCGAGAGCGACCCTCTGGTCAAAAACAAAACAGTCCCCGTTCCAGTGCGTGCCTCCGCACTCATCGAAGTAACCGAGTATACCTCCTTCCAACTGCCTTACATCATCGAAGCCGGCTTTCAGCATCACAGCTGATGCCTTCTCGCAACGAATCCCTCCGGTGCAGTACATCACCACGGTCTTCGAGCGGTACTCATCGGATAATTCCTCGATTGCTCCGGGGAACTCACGGAACGATGCAATATCGAGCTCGACCGCCCCCTCAAACATCCCGACTCTAGTCTCGTAATCGTTCCTCGTGTCGAGCACGACAATCTCCTCGCCCTCATCTAGCATCTGCTTGAACTCCTTCGGCGAGATGTGAGGTCCGGTGAACTCAGAAGGCCGGATATCGTCCATTCCAAGAGCGATAATCTCCTTCTTACGCTTGACTAGCATTCTGCGGAAGGGCTGGTAATCGGTATGACTGACCTTGATAGGAATTCCAGCCAGACGCTCGTCAGTATCCAGATGCGAAAGGAAATCATCGGTTGACTTCTCCGTTCCTGCTAGGAAGAAGTTGATTCCGTTTGGGCTGAGCAGGACCGTGCCCTTGAGTCCCGCTTCCGTACACACGTCGAGCATCGGTTGACGCAACTCATCCCTGTCTGGCAGGTCTACGAAGCGGTATCCCGCGATGTTGACAATCATGTACATCACTCCGGAGGCACAATCCCGAGTTTAGTACTCCGGTTGGTAATCTCAGCGAAGATCTCGGCCACGAACTCGTCCAGAGGAACGCCGTTTCTCTGCCCTCCACTGCGACCTCTGACAGATACAGAGCCCGAGGAGACCTCGTCATCTCCGATGATTACCATGTATGCAGGGCGTTGCTTGCGATGCATGCGGATCTTCCTGCCAATGGTGCTGTCCGAGTCGTCCACTCTGACCCTGACTCCTGCCAGTTTCAGAGCCTCTTCCACTCTGGCAGCGTGCTCCTTGTGCTTCTCAGAGATCGTGATGACCTGCACTTGGATGGGCGAGAGCCAGGTCGGGAAGTTTCCAGCCCAGTGCTCGGTCAGGAAGGCTACAAACCTCTCGAGAGTTGATAGTGGGGCTCTGTGAATCACGAAGACCTCTCCGTTCTCGGCCCCTGTCTCGTCCTTGTAGGTCAGTCCGAAACGCTCCTTGGCGGCGAAATCGAGTTGGATTGTGGACATCGACTCCTCGCGACCGAGCAGGGTGGTGAATTGGATGTCGACCTTAGGGCCATAGAAGGCAGCCTCGTCGACGGCCTCTACGTAAGGCACGCCGAGACTGTCCATGATGTTCCTGAGGTGGTTCTCGGTAGCGGCCCAATTCTCGGGTTGGTCGATGTATTTCTCAGTCTTCTCGGGGTCCCACAGTGAGAGCCTGAAGTGGTAGTCCTCGAAGCCGAAGGCGGCGTAGTAGTCCTGCACCATGCGGATGTTGTCAGCGAACTCCTGGGCCACTTGGTCGAGGGTGCAGTAGATGTGCGCATCATTCATCGACAGCATCCTGACGCGCAGCAGCCCGGTCAGAGTCCCGGAGAGTTCGTTGCGGTAGACCGTGCCGTACTCGGCTATGCGAAGGGGCAGGTCACGGTAGGAGCGCTTCTTGTTGCGGTACACGAGGTGGTGCATCGGACAGTTCATCGCTTTCAGGTAGTAGGCTCCGTCGTCCATCTCCATCGGCGGATACATCGAGTCAGCGTAGTGGGGCAGATGCCCGCTAGCCTCGAACAGTTGCTGCTTGCCCAGCACCGGGGTGGTGACCCTCACGTAGCCGTATGCCTCCTCGGTCTCGACCGCGTAGCGCTCTATCTCAGACTTGAGAATCTCACCGTTGGGTAGCCAGACCGGCAGTCCCCTGCCGATTAACTCGTCAATCATGTAGAGTTCCATCTCCTTTCCTATCTTCTTGTGGTCGCGCTTGCCAGCCTCCTCAATCTGACGCACCCTCTCCTTCAGCGCATCTTTGCTTGCATAGCACATGCCGTAGATTCTGACTAGCGACTCGCGCTTGCTGTCCGCCCTCCAGTAGGCCTGACTGGTGCTGGTCAGCCTGAACCAGCGCAGGTGGGAAGTGCTTGGGACGTGGGGCCCGCGGCACAGGTCCACGAAGTCACCCTGTCGGTAAGCGGAAGAGCCAACATCGTGCCCGATGTTGTCGTCCATTATCTCTAGTTTGAATTGGTTTGCAGCGAACATCTCACGCAGTGATTCGTTGTCATACTCCTCGCGAATGAGTGCGTGGTTTGCTCGGACATGTTCGTTCATCTTCTTCTCGATGGCCTTAATCTCCTCATCTCCGATCGGGTCCATGTGGAAGTCGTAGTAGAAGCCGTTGTCAATAGGCGGGCCTATGGTCGGCTTGGCATCCGGGAACAGTTCAGTGACCGCTTGGGCCAACAGATGGGCACAGGAGTGGCGCAGGATGTACAGCCCTTCGTCCGAGTCGCCTGCAATCGGCTGTACAGAGCAGTCTGAGTCAAGAGCATGAGAGAAGTCACACTCGACTCCATCGACTAGGGCTGCGACAGCTCCCGACTTCTTACCGTGAACGTTCACAATGACTTCGCCAGCAGTGATGCCTGATGCGTACTCGTGTGCTACATCGGCACCCACATCGACTGAAATCATACTCATCGCGTCTTCCTCAGCGCGTTGGCGAGGCGCATTGGATATGAAGCCAATCGCGAAAAACAGGCCGTAGGCCTGAATCACTCGAGAACAAACTGGGTACCGGCGGTACCATCCACCATGTCCTGCATATCGGACAGAGCCCCAATCACAGCTCTGCCTCCTGATCTCTGAACGAAGTCGCAGGCAGCCTCGACCTTAGGGCCCATTGAACCCTCCTCGAATTCATACTCTCTAGCCTCCTCGGGAGTAATTCTGTCTATCTTGCGAGCATTATCAGTCCCCCAATCGAGGTACACTCCATCGGTGTCTGTGGCAAGAATCAGCAGACCTGCATCGAGTTCGAAAGCCAACAGAGCGCTCGCTCTGTCCTTGTCAATCACGACCTCGACTCCCTCCAAAGTCCCATCCTCACGGTAGACGGTGGGAATCCCTCCGCCGCCGGCGCAAATCACCGTGCAACCCTGCTTGAGCAGCCAATGAATCGGCCTCATCTCGAAGATTCTCTGCGGCTCGGGCGAGGCAACGACCCTGCGCCAATGCTCACCGTCCTGCGCGATGCTCCAACCCTTCTCAGCGGCGAGCCTCTTCGCCTCATCTTCGCTGTACACAGGACCGATTGGCTTGGTCGGATTATCGAAAGCCGGATCCTCAGGGTCGACCTCGACCATGGTGAGAATCGCTGCCAGTGGCTCCTCCATCGGCAGCAGATTTCCGAGCTCTTGCTCAATCATGTAACCAATCATCCCCTCGGTCTGGGCACCTAGGATATCGAGGGGGTACTCCTCGACCTCCTCGTAGGCTGCCGACTGCAATGAGAGTAGGCCGACCTGTGGCCCGTTGCCGTGCGAGATTACCAACTGAAACTCGGTGGCCAGTGGGGCTAGGGCCTTTGCTGCCACAGCAACGTTAGCCCGCTGGTTCTGTGCTGTGAGAGGCTCACCTCTCCTCAGCAGGGCGTTACCCCCAAGCGCGACCACGACCCTCATGCTGCTGTCGCGCGAGCATGAAGCGATAAGAACACAGGCCCGTTGGACTGCTCATGGTGCGACTTGGGCTGCTCGTCAATCCCGACGCGGGCCTTGGGGGGCGACTCGGTCTGAAAGGCTCAGACGGCCAGGCCGAACTCGCTCGCTCGATGGGCGCCGAGGACCGCTCTGGGCCCCGCATGAAGGCTATGCTGGAACATTTCTCCTCGATTCACAGGGCCGGCTTTGAGGACATCTCTTGGGTGACCAGCGAGGGCCGCATGGGAACGGAATGGTTACCGGAAGCAGAGATAGGCTCGATTAGCATAGTTCACACGAGCAGCGGCAGTACCTCTGCAGAAGATACTCAAGATGCGGTGAACGCTCTTCTTGAATCAGAAATCGACCTATTGGTATACGCCGGGGGAGATGGAACCACTCGTGATGTAGTGGCCGCATTGGATTCAGTGAAATCTCCTGAAACCCCAGTCATCGGTGTACCTACGGGAGTCAAGATGCACTCGGGCTGTTTCGCCGCCTCTCCCAAGGCGGCCGCCGAGGCACTGTCGTCTTGGCTCATCGGCGACCTTCTACTGGCAAGTACTGAGGTGCTCGACCTCGACGAGGAATTGTACAGGCAGGGCAAATGGGTGGTCAGACTCTACGCAGAGGCAATGACTCCTTCGAGTCCCCGATGGATGCAAGGCTCCAAGCAGAGGGTTGAGGCTAGCGGTGAAGAGGACACCACTGAGGGACTGGCTGACCACATCCGCGAGATTCTGGTCAGTGAAGATCGGATGCTAATCTGGGGCTCGGGAGGAACCTTGCGCAGGATAGCAGAGATGAACGGGTTCCAACCTACCAACCTCGGCATCGATGCAACTGCCGGCAACGAGCAAGTTGGAACCGATTTGAGTGAGTCCGACTTACTAAAACTGCTATCCGAACATGACGGCCCGACAACACTGCTGCTCTCTCCGATGGGGGGTCAGGGTTTCTTGATTGGAAGAGGCAACCTACAGCTCTCCCCCGAGGTCTTGCGCTTAATCGGCATCGACAACATACTGGGAGTAGTCACTCCAGCCAAACTGCTCTCGGTTCGCCGGCTGAGAATAGAAACAGGAGATTCAGAGCTTGATGCCGATTTCGCTGCCATGCGCTACATGAAAGTCCTGCAGGGCTACAGAACGACAAGAGTCCTACCAGTTTCTGTTGACTAAATCTTTATTCATCACTAACTCTTCTTCAGAGTATGGGTTCCACTGAGAGACTTGTTGAAGACGCTGAGAAAGAATGGCTTGAAATTTGGGTGGCCGGACCCGGAGACGAACGGTCGAAACCCCTCGATCGAGGCTCCAGCGCCCCTGACCTAGAGTTGCTTGATCACACCGGTACCTCGCGCAGACTTTCCTCATTCTGGTCAAACGGACCGGCACTGTTGATGTTCTGGCGTCACTTCGGTTGCGGGTGTGGCCTAGATAGGGCATCAAGACTCAGTGAGGAGTATGCCGACTATCTTGACGCTGGAATCAATCCCGTGATAATTGGTCAGGGCGAGCCAGAGCGAGCCGCTGAATATCGCGAAAAATACGACATCTCCTGCCCCATACTCTGCGATCCTGAGTACACTGTCTACTCCGCCTACGGTCTCTCTAACTTCGGCGTAGAACAGGTCCTGTACGACGCCCCCGAGGAAACATGGTGTCACTCAATGGAGATTGGACTTGGCTTCCAAGAGGCTAGGCGTGCCATCAATCGCCCTCTCGTCGACAATCCTTGGATGTCACCCGGTGAGTTCCTCGTAGACCCATCAGGCACGGTTCGCACCACCTATGCTTACCAATACTGCTCAGACTACCCCGATGCGAGGGTTTTCACCACCGCTGCTAAGATTCTCTGAACAATGGGTACCCT
>CAYMRU010000053.1:0-7309 GCA_964392975.1 uncultured Candidatus Poseidoniales archaeon
GAATTCTCCTCTGTCGATGAGGCCTGCACGATTGACTCGGTCAGACTCCTCGCTGAGCGCTATCTCAAGGAGATGGAGGATGAAGCACAGACTCCTCGGTTGCTCGACCTCCTAGTCCGAACCGATCTCTAACCGGGGTGCTCGGATGGACGACTTAGATATCAGACTCCTAGTCGACCTTCTGAGAGACAGAATCATCCCAGACAAGGGACTCGGTCAGCATTTCCTGCTCGACGAATCGGTCGTGGATAGATCGATAGAACTCGCCAACTCTTCTCAACCTCTTGCAGATTCCAGAGTGATTGAGATTGGCCCAGGAGCAGGCTCCCTGACTCTTGGTCTACTCAGGGCCGGAGCCTCAGTGTCCGCTTTTGAGGTCGATGAAGAGGCCATATCCCATCTCGCTAGGGTGTTCAATGGGGCAGATGGAAGACTGGACGTGGTCAATCAGGACGCCTTGCTGGCTGATTGGCCACAAGACGCATCTCATGTAGTTGCGAACATCCCTTATCAGATCTCCAGCCCTCTACTGGAGAGGATTCAGAAGCACCATTACCAGTACCCCCTGACTTCTGTAGTATTACTTCTACAGGATGAGTTTGCTGAGAGGATGAAGATTAATCGAAATGATACCGCTTCAGGCCCTCTGTCACTCTCGCTATGGCTTGATTTCGATGTCGAACTCGATGTCAAGGTGCCACCACATTGCTTCAGCCCAGCACCTAGGGTCAGTTCTCGACTGGTTAGACTAAATCCAACTACAAGAGAACCTGAAATCAATCGCAGGATGTTCCGAACCATCTCAAGTCACTGCTTCGCAAACAAGCGACGCAAGATGAGGACACTGCTGTCTCAGACGCCCCGACGCCTGTCACGTAACAAGGGTTGGCACAAGGGTCGCTGGAACCAATCAGCAAGGGCAGTAATCGAATCTTCTCCTGAGGGAATTTCGGAGGATTGGCAGAACCTCAGACCGGAGAACCTGAAAATCTCAGATTGGGTACTTTTGACGAAGTCAATTTCGTCATTTCCTGCGAATTAGAGAGGCTTTTGTCAGCGCCTTGATAGAGGGCCCCCGGCTCCGCTGGTCAGGGGCAGCGGGCCGCAGGAGACCCAAGCTCAGGACACATTATGGCAAAGAAGGACACCTATCTGGCACTCCTGAGAAGGGGTATAGATGAGAACACGGCTCAGTTGCTATCCAATAGTGGAGTCAAGGTTGGTGACATCAAGAAACTCGATGTAGAGAAACTCTCAAACAACTACGGTCTGAAGAAGGAAGTCGCCGAGTCTGTTCTCGATGCAGTCAAATCAGGACCAAGAGACTCTAGCAAGCAGCGATTCCTCGCCGATGTCCTCGCTGACAGGACGAAGAAGAAGATTGACACCATCGAGGAGAGGAGATTCAGGCGCGAGCAGAAGGATTTGCACTCGGAACTACTCGAGAAGAAGGAGCAACTCAGAATCGCCCGAGTCGAGGACTTCAGGAACAAGAAGCTGGTGATGAACAGACTCGGCAAGACCATCGAGCTCATTGTCAAACTGGAGAACACGTTCGACGATGAGTCCAAGGACGAGCAGCGCTCCAAACTGCGAGACCAGTTGGAGACCAGGGGACTTGAGGCTGCAAGGGACCATGAGATGCTAGAGTTGGTCGGAACACCACAGGATATCGTAGACTTCCGCAGGAAGATAGCACCCACGATTTGCATGCACGCTTGCCCTTCCTGCGGTGAGGAAATCGACCCAATTCAAGGAAATGTGCTGGATGATATGTCCGACTTCTCACTAATTTGCTGGGAGTGCGAGGAGGAGTTCAGAGCCCCGATGGCACAGTTGGTGGAAGACAGGCTGAACAATGGCTCGAGACTAAAAATTGACCCTAAGAAAAAGCCGAGACTTACGGTGAAGAGACCTCCGAGGAAGAAGACCACAACTTCGATTGCAGACCAGATAATCAAGGATCTTGAATCGACCGGCGCGAGCGCCGAGGAACTTGAGGCTGCAGTCGAGTCGAGCAAACTCTCCGGTGTGCTGATGAGCATTGACGACTGGATTGACCAGACCATCGCAGCGAAGGGCTACATCCAGGCCCAAGAGCACCGAGAGGAATTCATCATCGCGACCGGAGCGGGAGCGACCAAGTTCAACAAGTGGATGAAGAAGGCCGGACTGGTATTCAACAAGCAGACCGGAAGATGGACCCGCTGGGAAGATCGCTGAGGCGGTTCGATGAGTGAGGAGGTACCGGTTATCCGGTTCTTCAGAGGCTCCAAGCCCCTCGGTGTCGCTACAGTGACTCCCGATGCTCCAATATTACAGATGGCCGAAATCGCAGGAGTCAAGATACCGACGAACTGCACCTCCGGTACTTGTGGCACATGCCTAGTCACACTGCGTGAGGGCGAGGTCGACCTCCCAGAGGACCTGCCTCCCGGTTTGGATGATGAGTTGGTGGAACTGGGAGGTACACTGACTTGCTGCATCAAGCCAAAGGGATCGTGTGATATCGACCTGATTCCTCCTGCTTGGTGATTCGATGGTAGATTGGTCCGATTCGGAGTTCCTCACTTTGCTTTTAATCGACATAGCGGCAATCGTGATTGCAGTCTGGTGGTTATCGAGAAAGTTCACCTCCAAGATGAGAGAGGTCGAGGAAAGGACGGCCCGAGGAAGACTCAGTGAATACGATATCGAAGACGAATGACTACTCGTTGATTGCCGCGGTCCATCTCTCAGCTTGTGGGATACCGACAATCTCGATGTGGCAACCCAGCACCCCTCTTTGTGACCCAATCTCGTGCTTGAGTGCAATCAGGTCATCCAAGCAGCACGGGCAGTGAGGATGAGGTGGTTTCACCCACAACTCCACGATTCCAGAGTCGTCCACTTCGGCACCTTTCAGTATTGATTCATCAGTAATCGGGCTGCCATGGGGTTCCTTGCGGTCACTCAGGACTCTGGCCAGTCGCATCTGCGCTTTCCTGCGAGCCCTAGTCAAGATTCAGCACCTCCGATATCCAATTTCTAGCTGCACCGACGTCCTGTAGATTGGCGACCGAGTGCCCCTCTCTGCGATGATCCAACTTTCCTCCTGCCAATTCACCTGACCAACCTCCAGTCTGGGACATCGCAGCCACCGGTTTGTTGATCTGCCAAGCGAAGGCGAGTTCTGATAGTGTTCCCGAGCCCCCACTGACAGAAATGCATGCATCACCAGCCTGAGCGACGAGCATGTTCCTGAATAGCCCTAATCCTGTTGGAATCACGACATCCACGAACTCATTGGCGCTATCGGCATCATCCATGGGCAGTATGCCGATGGTATCACCACTGTTGTAGAGAGGACTGCTCCTAGCTCCTCTGCAAACCGCAGTCATCGACCCTCCAAGTCCACCGCACGCTACTCTGCATCCAAGATCCACTATTGCTCTACCGAGATCCTCGCACACCTTCACGACATCTGGAGAGTCGCTCAAATCGTTGGACCCGAATACAGAGACTATCGGCTTCCTCATGCTACCACTCCGTAAGCATCGGGAACGAATCACCCATTGTCAGGCACTCCATCCCGTTCTTTCCTCTGACCCATGTGTCCTCGGTTCCAATCGCCCCATCAGGGTAGATTACCTTCGGTTCGATGGCCATCGTCCCTCCCAGTCCCAAGGGTCTGTCGAAACCCCTTGCAATCACCGGAGTCTCATCGAGTTCAAGGCCTACAGAGTGGCCGAGGAACTTGGCTTGATCAGGCGGCATACCCATCAGGTTACCACCATGCCCCATCTCGGCTGCCATACTGCTGCCTTCTTCCCAGACGACAGAGCAATCATCACCCCGGCCGAGGCCGTTGACCAGCATGCCTCTGATTTGAGCCATATCATCGAGCCTCTCATGCCATTCTGAGGACAATGGGCCAGCACTGAATATGCGAGTGCAGTCTGAGACATAGCCTCGGTGGACGTGGACTATGTCAACTAGCACCGGCTCGCCCTCGGATACCTTCGCAAAACCGGCTCCCAATGAAGCGATTGGGTTGGCGCCGAGGCCGGCGACACCCGAGTCGAAGTACGAAGGAACCGCGCCTGAGCGTCCAGTGGCAATTACCACTCTGTCACAGTCCATCGGCCAAGTCCTCATACGAATCCTGCCACCGAACCCGGCCGCTCGGCTGACCTCGTCAGCGGCTGCTGCCATCTCAATCTCGGTCTTGCCCACACCACCGGTGTCGCGAATGGTCTCGAACATCATCCTATTGATACGGCCGCTCTCGGCGAGCATTTCAATCTCCCAATCGGACTTGGTCTCTCTCAGAGCGAATAGAATCCCGGTGCAATCGGGACTCTCGCCTTCAAGACCGGAGAATCTACCAGATAGGAAACCCCATCTTGAATTCGGGACTTTGCCAGCTAACATTCCGGGAGCCTCAGTGCAACCGGCATCCCTCAGAGCATCCTCGAGAGCACTCATCCGAGGCTGCTCAGAAATTTGGTGAGGAGCAGCTCCTTCTCCAGCCTCGAACCTAGCTCGCTCAAGCGAGCGCCTGACCCAATGTATCGCCTCGATACCGGAACCATCCGCACCGACGAGAAGCATCGAGCTCTGACGGCCCCCTGTAAGCCAGTACAGCTCAACTGGATCATCGATTAGAACAGACTCATGCCCGGCATCGGCCAGAGACTTGGAGAGCCTTTCTTGTCGCGCCTCCAACTCGGATGCAGGGACACGCCAGTCCTGTCCATCGGGCCCTGTGAGCCTCCCAGCATCCCAATCCATGCCACCGCTCCGTAGCCACCAAAGAAAGGTATTGTGGGAACGCGCAGAGCCTGTTCTACACCCACAATGGCCATAGAGGGACCGCTAGTGCCGCGGAACGTGACTACCGTCCTGTCGTTGGACGACGTCCGTCTAGCAGGACGGACTGTATTGTACAGAGTCGATGTGAATTCACCGTTAGACCCAGCGACAGGGGCCTTCCTAGATGACAGCAGGCTACGTTCTATCTTGGAGACGCTAAGTGACCTATCGGAATCCAAGGTCGTCATCATGGGACACCAGTCGAGACCGGGCAAGATCGACTTCACCGACATGTCTGGTCATTGCGATCGGCTATCGCGGCTCACAGGTCAGCAGATTCGATTCGTAGGAGATGTCTGCGGTGATGAGGCGATTGAAGCAATCGAGGAGATGCAGCCCGGAGAAAAGGTGTTCCTAGACAATGTCAGGATGCATCCTGAAGAATACGGCGAGCACAAGGTGAAGGCAGAGGACGAGCCGACTTCTGAGATAGTCACCAGACTCTCATCGGTAGCAGAAGCCTACGTCACCGATGCCTTCGGAGCTGCGCATCGTAACTCCCCTACCCTTACAGGATTCACCGAAGAGGTCCCCTGTATAGCAGGACGACTGATGAACAAGGAGATCCGCTCGCTGAGTCTGGCAGTGAACGACCCTCCTCGACCATATGTGGCAATCCTCGGAGGGGCGAAGTGTGATGATTCTCTCAGAGTCGCACTCAATCTGATTGGCGGAGGAGTAGTCGACTCGATTGTGATGGTCGGAGTGGTGGGCAATCTGATGCTGTGGGCGAGTGGCTACAACATAGGAGGGACAAACAAGGAAGCAATCAAAGGTATGATGGGTGATGATTTCGAGTCTACTTGGGAGACGGCTCAGCGTTTGGTGAAGGAGCACTCCGAACTGCTATTCCTACCTCGCGATGTGGCCGTCGAGGTCGATGCGAAGCGACTCCAGTTGGAGTTGCACGAGTTACCTACTGAATACCCGATTTACGACATCGGGATACAGACTCTACAGGACTTGAAGACACTTCTCAACAGCGCCAATTGCATCTTGTGGAACGGACCTGCGTCTTTCTTTGAGAAGCCCGAGTTCGCCTTCGGCACAATCGAGATCCTCAACATGTGCGCCGAGGCCACCGGAGTCACCATAGTAGGTGGGGGACACACCAGCGCACTGGTCAATCAGAGGGGAATGGCAGGTGAGTTCAGCCACAACAGCACGGGAGGGGGCTCGGCACTTGGGATGCTCTCGGGTGACTCAATGCCGGTGATTGAATCACTCTCAAAGTCCAATGACAAATTCAGACCGTTGCTGGGAGCCTTGGGTCTCGATGAGGAAGAGTGAGCCACTGGGGAGACTTGAACTCCCGACCTCCTGATTACGAATCAGGTGCTCTACCAACTAAGCTACAGTGGCGCCGAACCCCCGCTCTCGCCCTCACATATAGAGAATCGGTGCAGGGAACAAGGCTAAGTGCCAAGCGAACCACGTCAAATCATGGAAGAAGATGATAATACCTTCAGCGGAACACCGAACGCCGCCCCAGCAGAAGCACCTGCAGGGGCGTTTGACCAGCCTGCAGTGATGGCTGCACCGAAGAGCTCCCTGCCCAAGATTATGGGAATCCTGATGATGATTTATGGCGCGATAATGGGGCTGCTCTCGTTGCTTGGCCTTCTTGCAATTGGAGCATCTATGGACGAATATGAAGCTGCGGGAATCGAAGTGAATTCCTCATTCATGTATGTTGATGCAATAGTCGATGTAGCATTCCTATTCGTCGTCGCATACGCCGGCTATCAGGTATTCAACTACCAGAAGAGCGGCGTCAAGTTGGGACTATACGCAATAGGTGTTGACTTGGTAATGGGCCTCATTGGAGCACTCTTCATGGCAGACATGATGGCAGAGATGGCCGGAGACAGCGCTTTCGGATCCGTCATGGGCGGAATAGGCGCTTTCTTCAGCGTTGCATGCGCTGCAATCTGTGGTCTTTTAGTGGCGCTACCAATACTCGCCTCCGGCGACTCGATGGAAGATTAGT
This sequence comes from uncultured Candidatus Poseidoniales archaeon, assembly GCA_964392975.1. Taxonomy (GTDB): domain Archaea; phylum Thermoplasmatota; class Poseidoniia; order Poseidoniales; family Thalassarchaeaceae; genus Thalassarchaeum. The sequence goes on from CAYMRU010000053.1 coordinate 6,845, forward strand.
GCAGAGCACCGAGATCCATCATCTGACCCAAGCGGACGTTCACGTCCGTTAGGATACCCTCCAGCGCAGCCTCGGTCCGGCCTTCGGCACGCATCACGAGGATGGCCTCGGTGTTACTGGCTCGACACAGATACCAACCCTCATCGTATCGAACTCTGATACCGTCGACGGTTGAGCATTCCATGTCCGAGAATACCTCTGCCACGGCACTCATGACCTCTTCACGCTGACCTGGCAGAGGAATCTTCGCCTCACCAGTAGAGGGGTAATCGGGCAGGAATGAGAATCGATCCGAGAACGAGGGGCCACCATCTGAGGGAGAAGGGTCGCGCCCGATTATCTCAAGCAGGCGGGCTGCGTTGTAAAGCGAATCGTCAAAACCGGGCCAGCGGTCATGCAGGAAGAAGTGGCCCGACATCTCTCCGGCCATAGGTGCCATCGGATTATCCCTCAACTCGCGCTTCA
>CAYMRU010000054.1:0-7295 GCA_964392975.1 uncultured Candidatus Poseidoniales archaeon
GCTGCTATCGCATTGGTCGGTGCAGCCCTTCTGGGCCGCCGCAAGGACGACTGAGTAATCAGTCGGACATAACCGGGATCGGGGGCTTCGGCTCCCGGTCCTGGAACCAACCTTTGTGCCGAGCCATTGGCAATGCTGATAAGGCACAGCATCGACCTGCTCCTGTTAGTATGCCGGGTACTACCAGAGCCGAGATTAGGACACTGAAAGTGGGGCGTTATGTCGCATTGGAGGACAGCGCTTACAAGATTCTGAGTATGTCTAAGTCCAAGCCAGGAAAGCACGGATCAGCTAAGGCTAGATTGGAGCTTGAGGACATCTTCACAGGCCAGAAGCGATCTCACGTCGGAACCGTCACTGATAACATCAACATCCCAATCATTGAGAAAGGCTCGGCGATAATCACCCACATCCAAGGCGAGGAAGTCCATGCAATGGACAACAAGACCTACGAGACCCTGATTTTACCCGTAGATCCTGATTTGAATCTAAATCCCGGTGGAGAAGCCCAGTGGATGGAAGCGATGGGCCGATATCGTATCACGCGAGACCATTGATTGCCAATTCAGCAATCATTCGGTTAGAGCGGAGAAGAAGTATAAGCGGCTGACTGCGACCGCGGAGCGAGGAGCGTAGCATGTCTGACGTGGAGCGTTCTGCCTACAGGCAACCTGTCACACCCTCGGGCCTAGAGGCCATCGAGAAAGGCACACTGACTTGGCTCGATGAGGACATGTACAATAATCTGAACACAGGCCTGTTGGAACAGTATCTCGAAGAAAAGAACCTGCAGGACTCCTTCGAGATCAGCCACTGGGACACCAGAAAGGTCCTGATTGGGATTCTAATCGGTGCAGTCTTCAGTGGCGTCACAGCCTACATCGGACTCAAGATCGGCCTTGCTGTGTCTGCTGCATGGTATGTCGCATATCTACTGGGAATGGCCTTGAAATGGTCCCCCTCAGAAGTGAACATCGCCACCAGTGCTACCACGGGGGCAACTCATGCCTCGACTGGGTTCATCTTCACTTTTCCAGCAATTTTCCTGCTAGCCTACTCGGACAACTATATCGTAGGAGATGGCCATCTTATATCGTCTGTAGATACCCTACAACTAGCTTTCATTGGCATCATTGCCTCGATGTTCGCTGGATTCCTCGGGGTGATGTATTTCATCATCTTCAGACGCGTTTGGCTAGTCGAGGACCCGCTTCCAATGCCCGGGTTTGAAGCCACTCTGAAGATGCTCGACATCTCTTCGGATGTCAGCAGTGGAGCGGCTGATGCGGCAAGGGAGTCTCTCAAGACGGTCGGACTGTGGACTGTACTGACGATGGGCTTCATGTTCCTCATCGACTATCCTCTGATGTGGGGGCGTAAGATAGCGGGGATACCAGGAAGCATCGCAGATACACTCGCAATGCTGTTGTCCGGGGAAGAATGGGGCCTTGCTTCGATTTACACTGAGCGGTGGCTGCATCAGCCCACCAAGTTGGTTGACGGACATGCTCCGTTTGGCGGAATCACTCCCTATGAGTCCGGGAACATATTCTCGTACACTTTCCTAGGTGTCGAACTCAGCCCCACCCTACTCGCAATCGGCTGGTTCATGAAGTTCAGAGTCGCTTTCCTAGTCAATCTAGGCTCACTCGTAGCATGGTTCTACCTCGTACCACTAGTAGTACTGCTCGACACACCTGTGTATGACCCCGCATTGGGCCAGTACATCGAAATCACTGAGTATGGAGATGTTTCTGCTCTACCGGTCTATCCGATTGTACAATGGAAGGCATTCGGATCTATTGTCAAGACGATTGCAATTGGTGCGATTCTGGGCGGTGGTGTCTATGGACTGTTGAAGATGGCACCTACATTCGTCAACATATTCGGAGATATCACAAGTGCCTTCACCGGGGAGAAAGGCGATGAGTTCATCGAGGGCAAGGGTTGGTATGAATGGCCACTCGAGCACATTCCAATCTTCATGGGAATCGCATTCGTGGCCATGATTGCAATCTTCGCAATCGGTGGATTCCCAATCATCCCTGCTCTGATATTCGCTATCGTTCTACTGGCGACCACATTTTTGCTAGGGGCAATAGCGGTGAGAGTGATGGGGGAGACTGGAATCGAGCCTGTATCGGGAACCTCTTTCATCGTCCTTTTGATGCTTCTTCTCGTCTTCCTGAACCTGCCAGTTGGACTAACAAGCGAAGAATCGGTTCTAATGGCGCTAGTTGGGACCACTGTGTTTGGTTCGGCTATTTCGATGTCCGGCACGGTGGTAGGCGACTACAAGAACAGCCTGTACATCGGTAACCGGCCTTATCACATCTCAAAGGGCAATATCATGGGTGTAGTTCCCGGGGCCATTTTAGGGGCTGGTGTGGCCATCTTCCTGTCTAAATTACTGGCAGATGGCAGCATCGACCTTCTGGCTCCGCAAGCCAACGCATTCGCTTCATTCACCATCATTCTGGCCGAGGGTCAGGGAGACTGGTACGCCCTCGCACTAGGCTTCGCACTGGGTGCTTTCGCCGAATGGGCAACCGGGATGGGCACATCATTCGGACTGGGAATGTATCTGCCGACCCCGGTCACATTTCCGATGCTAATAGGAGGTGCGGCGCGAGATTGGTGGGAAAAGAGGCGCTTACTGCCGAAGGTCGAGGAGATCCGTCTCTCTGAAGGCTCTGCAGCCTCAGAGAAGAGTAGAGCCATGATGCTACTGTTCACATTCATGGTAGCGGCTGGTGCGCTAACCGGAGAGGCATTCTTCGGTGTTGAGTCAGCAGTTATGGCTGTCACAGACGAGCTTGAGACCGAGCAGGAGTATCTGCCTGATTCGTGGACTGAGGACACGTATCTGGATGAGATAATCGGGGCTACTGATGATGACTTCGGTAATGTCGTGGCCTATGCGACCTCCCGAATCGCATCGGACATCAGTGATGGTAAGGAACCGTCTTGCCAGATACTTCCAGAATCAGTGATTTGCACTGAGACGATGAGCATCAAATCTTGGTGGCCCCAAGCCAGGTTCGCCGGCTTCTTGTTGGTGAATGTGGCACTTGCTGCTATAATCTTCATTTTGTTCCGTACTGCTGGGATAATCGGTATCAAGGAAGGCGGAGGGGATTCCAATGTCATGGACGCAGAGATGGCAGATTGAGATGTCTGACAATCATGGCAAGCCACCTCTATTTGCATGGGGAATCTTATTTGTCGCACTGATTGCTGTATCCAGTGCCGGAATCGTCCTACAGTCGATGAGCGATGTACCTCCACTGCTCAAGGCTTCTTGGAGGATGCAGGGCACTGCACTGGTACTGCTGCCTGGCTTCTTGTACCAGTTCAGTCGAATGGCAAAAGGCTCTGTCACATCAAGAGATTGGGGGATTATACTAGTATCGAGTGTGTTTCTAGGCGCACATTTTGGTTCATGGGTGTGGTCTTTGGATCACACCAGTCTCGTTCATAGCCTGCTCTTCGTATCCATCCACCCAATCGTACTCGTCCTGCTGATGCCCATGATTGGAATGTCTGTGCTAAGGGGGCACGTCATTGGAGTTGTAATTGGCGTCACTGGGGCACTCCTTTCCTTAGGTGACATACAGTCTGGTGGTGAAGTCACAATGGCTGGTGATGCAGCCGCCTTCCTTGGGGCGGTTACTGTAGTTGGATATCTTCTAGCAGGACGTCACCTTAGATCGGAGCGACAGATTCCAATCTTCATCTATGCTTTCCCCGTAACACTCGGAGCGGGTGTGTGGCTTGCCCTTGCCGCGATTTCTCAAGAAGGAGTAAGCATCGCCGATTCTGTTCCACAGATGTCTTTGATAGGATGGGCCGATGCAATTTGGCTACCTTGGATAGCCTACCTTTCATTCGGTCCCGGGCTGATGGGCCATACAGGAATAAACACCGTATTGCGTTGGATTGCCCCTATCACAGTCTCCATTACTCTACTTTTCGAGCCGGTAGTAGGAGGGATAATCGGATGGCTTTGGGAAGGTGAAATCACATTGGGAATGTGGACCATTCTAGGGGGCCCCCTGATGCTTGCAGGCGCTGTCATTGTAACTCTGGAGGAGTATTCCTCACAAGTCGAGGCAGACACTGTTTGAAGAACCCCCAAGCGAGCCCCGGGGCATGAACAAGCCCGCCGTGTTCGTCACCAATGATGATGGCGTGGAAGCGAAGGGTCTGCGTGTACTCATCAAAGCCCTGCATTCTAATGGGCACCCGGTAGTCGTACTCGCCCCGGCCAGTGAACAGTCTTGCTCGGGCATGAGGTTGACACTGAGTCATGATCTCAGATTCGAAGAGCGAGTAGATATCGCTGAGTCGATCATGGAGCCGGATGGACCACCTCTGAGAATCTTCTCCTTGGACGGCACACCGTGCGACTGCGCCATTGTAGCAATGGATGGGGGACTCACCACATGGGCTCCCGAGATTAGTCCTACATTGTGTGTCTCGGGCATCAATCAGGGCCCTAACCTGTCGGTCGATGTGATGCATTCGGGTACCGTATCTGCAGCAAGAGAAGCCTCGCTCTACGGCATGCCCTCCATCGCACTGAGTCTTGCAACCTACGAGCACTCCAACTTCGATGATTCCCTCCCTGCTTTGATCTCGCTGATTGATGCCTGCATCGCTAAGCTCCCACGCGAGCCCACAAATCAAGGAAGGCCTCAGGGCAGTGAGAGGAAGCCAGAAGGCCCGGATTCGTCCAAAATCGCACTCTCCGCTTTTGCTAACGGAGACATGATTCTCAATGTCAATTCCCCGAAGTCATGGGATGGCACGATACAAACAGTCTCCTTGGGCTCGAGGTGGTATCACAATGCCATTGATATGAGCGATACCGAGCATTTCGGAGTCGCTTTCGAAGTAGGTGCTGCTACCATCGAGGACGAAAACATCCCCGGTACAGATTGCAATGCGGTCAATTCTGGATCAGTTGCTGTGACTCCTCTTTCATCATGGCCAATTAACCATCCTTTGGGGCTGAGCGAGGAGTTGATGGCAGCGGCAACCAGAGCCGCGCCCTCAGGCTTGCCTGAATGGCTGTTCTAGATACTATCGAGGATGTGATGGACGATTGCTATGCAGGCATGCCCCTGTAGCCACTGTGAGCCGATTGAGACCTTGTCGAATCTACTAAGGAGACTCATCTCATCTTCATTGAATGGCTTGTGGTCAGAGAGAACGAAGCATTCTGACTGCTCATAGGAATCTTGGAAAGACCTCCCCTCAGCATCCATCACCATAATCTGACAACCTTCTTGCATCCATTCATTCAGTGTCTGATCTAGCCCACCTCCCGAATGGCAGATTCCGCTTGAGTGCTCATTCCAGACTCCGATGGGTGGTATAGGACTCCTGACCACAGCTCGCACATGTCCTGCTATCGACCTCTCATCGGGATGAACTCCTCTGAGTTTGCTTCCGTCGAATCTAATGCGTCGTGAACCATTACCTCTTAGATGTAGGATTATCTGCGTATCCTCTCTGATTCCATGTGAGACGAAGAGTGCCGTGTTGACTGCTCTCAATAGGACATCTAGACGTCCAGCACCGCCTGCTAGGTCATTGAGCGAGAAGTCTCCCTTGCAAGGCACATCGTGTCCGATAATCGCAAACCTTCGACCCAGGTGCTCACCCCAGGTCGAGATCCATTTCATCTACATCCATCATCGACTTCATCTTACGTCGGAAACTTCTGTCTCCCTTCATACCACGCATCATCTTACGACTCCGATTCCATTGCGCCAGTAACTCCTTGACATCTTTCTCCTCGACGCCAGAACCTCTTGCTATCCTTCTGATTCTACTTGATTTTAGTAGGATAGGAGCATCCTTTTCCTCTTGAGTCATCGAATCCATGATTACTCTATACTTCTCAAGATTACCTTGCATCTGTCGCTTCTGGGCAGTACTCATACTGCCCATTCCACCGAACATTGCATCAGGTAGATGCGAGAGCATCTTCTCGACGCTACCAATTTTACTCATCATCTCCATCTGGCTGTACATGTCAGTCAGAGTGAAGCGGCCTGACATCAGTCTCTGAGCGAGTCGATTCGCCTCTTCTTGGTCCAAATCACCAGGAGCTAGATCGATAAGGCCCTTGATGTCGCCAAGTCCCAGTAGTCTTGAGATGAATCTGTCAGATTCGAATTTCTCAAGATCTTGGATTTTCTCGCCTTCTCCGATGAATACTATTGGTGCCCCAGTGGCTGATACTGCGCTGAGCGCTCCACCTCCACGAGCAGTTCCATCGAGTTTAGTAACTACTGTACCAGTAACACCGACGAGTTGGTGAAAACTCTCTGCTACAGGGCCAGCTGCCTGTCCTACCTGAGCATCAATTACTAGGAATCTTTCAGTGGCGTTGGCGATGTCTGCAATCTCAGTCAACTCGTCTCTTAACTCCTCGTCTAGACTATCTCGCCCGGCAGTGTCGATTATCACTACCTCTGCATTTCCAACTTTCTTGATGCCGTTGCGTACAATCGTAGCAGCATCGTTCTGGTCAGGCTCACCGTAAACATCTACATTCGTATCTTCAAGCAATTGCTTGAGCTGCTCAAAGGCCCCCGGTCGATGCACGTCGGCCTCAATTACCGCCACTTTGACTCCGTGTCGACGCCTCCACCAGTCAGCAAGCTTCGCTGTGGTGGTGGTTTTACCCTGCCCGTACAGACCGACCATCAGGATGGTCTGGTTGTGAGGCATAATCTCGCGAGGATTACCAAGTAGCCTGACTAGTTCAAGGTAGACCAGATTCATTGCATGTGTCTCAAGTTTGACTCCTGGGCGAGGTTCCTCTTCGAGAAGACGCCTCTCTATCCTTTCAGTGAGATCTTTTGACTGCCTAACATTGAAATCAGCTTCCAAAAGGGCCTTTCTCAGGGTCCTGCTGAGCTCTCTGGCAGTCTCCTCGTCTACCTTGCGCTTACCCCTCAGCAGGCCGACAGAACCCATTATGCGTCTCTTTAGCCCATCCAGCGCCATGCTCCCGGGTCCTGATTGTGTGGTTTGAACATTATCTGAGGCGTGGGGCTCAAAGCCGAGGTGCCATGGCCAATCGTGGCAGTCGAGTTGTGGCAGACACAAGTCGCCTTCGCAATAGGCCTAATGGGCATTTATGGCGGCTGGAAGGGCACTATTTCTAGGATGACAGGATTTTACGACCTAGCCGGGGCAGTGAAGCACCTAATTTACGGCATAGTAGTAGGTATGTTACTAGCAGTATTCGTAGACAGAATGATCCTATCTTCAGTCAT
>CAYMRU010000055.1:0-7294 GCA_964392975.1 uncultured Candidatus Poseidoniales archaeon
TCATGTGCGAGGCCTTATGACCCCCCCTTGAGTCGCCGGATTCCGGAGCGTGATTTCCAGTGTACAGCGGTCAACAGCCAATATTCATCTTGAAGGAAGGTACTGAGAGAACTAGCGGAAGGTCCGCCCAGAGTAACAATATCGCTGCCGCTAAGGCAGTTGCAGATTCAGTCCGATCGACCTTGGGCCCCAAGGGCATGGACAAAATGTTGGTAGACGGAATGGGTGATGTCGTAATCACCAACGACGGAGCTACCATTCTCAAGGAGATGGACATCGAGCACCCTGCGGCCAAGATGATTATCGAGATTGCCAAGACCCAGGAGCAACACTGCTTCGATGGCACCACCAGTGCCGTTGTAATCGCAGGCGAGCTGCTCAAGCGCAGCGAGGATCTAGTCGAGCAGAATGTTCACCCTACAGTAATCTGCGGGGGCTTCAGACTGGCATCAGACAAGGCTTCCGAACTGATTGATGCTCATTCGGTGGAAGTTGACAAGGACATGCTTGAGGAAGTCGCGAAGACTGCACTCACCGGAAAGAGCGCTGGAGCAGTCAAAGAGTTCCTAGCCGACATCTCGGTGCGCGCGGTTTTGGCAGTCGCTCAGGACGTCGACGGAGAGACGGTTGTCGACCTCGACGACATCAAGGTGCAGAAGAAGCAGGGCGGGTCAATCAAGGATAGTACGTTAGTTGACGGCATCATCCTAGACAAGGAAAGAGTCCACAGCGGTATGCCGCGCAGCGTCTCGGACGCTAAGATTGCCCTGATTAACTCTGCAATCGAGGTCAAGAAGACCGAGGTCGATGCCAAGATTCAGATTACCGATCCTAACATGCTGTCGCAGTTCCTCGACGAGGAGGAGCAATATCTGAAGTCCCTCGTCGACAAGATTCAGTCTGCTGGGGCAGATGTAGTCATTTGCCAGAAGGGCATAGATGAGATGGCCCAGCACTACATGTCCAAGGCCGGCCTGTTCGCAATTCGTAGAGCGAAGAAGAGTGATATGGAGGCCCTTTCCAAGGCTACTGGAGGCCGCATCGTAACCAACATCGACGACCTATCGACTGACGATCTTGGCAACGCTTCTAAGGTCGAGGAGAGGAAAATCGGCGAGTCAGACATGGTTTTCCTCACCGGATGCCCCGATGCCAAGAGCGTCTCTGTCTTGCTCCGCGGAGGTACCGAGCACGTGGTCGATGAGATTCGTCGTGCCTTCGACGATTCCGTCGGAGTTGTCGCCGTCGCATACGAGGACGAAAAGGTCCTGACTGGAGGTGGCTCCGTTCTAGCCGCAATCAGCAGGGACCTACGCTCGTACGCAGAAGGAATTGGGGGCCGTGAGCAGATGGCAATCGAGGCCTTCTCAGGAGCCCTTGAGGTAATTCCCAGAACGCTGGCCGAGAACGCCGGACTCGACCCGGTAAACACCATCATCGATTTGAGGAAAGCACACTCTGAGGGCAACTCTCACTTCGGCGTGAATGTGTATGAGGGCGGCGTCGTCGACATGAGTGAGAGCAGAGTCTTCGAGCCTAGCAGAGTTGTCGAGCAGGCTATTCAGAGCGCTTCTGAGACTGCCACCATGATCCTGAGGATCGATGATGTAATCTCCAGCCGCGCCAGTCCCCCGATGCCCGAGGGCGGCGAGTTCGACGGCATGGGGATGTGAGTAGGATACGGCCTACGGCCGTAGACTTCACTTGCACTAGATTCAATAATCGCGTCTGAGTGCCCTGCACGCCGATAGGCTGGATGAATAGGATGACCATCTTCAGCGTCTACATCGAGGAGGGCTGCATCACTTGCGATGCCTGTGAGGAAGCAGCCCCAGACGTGTTTGAGGTGACAGATGACACATGCTACATCAAGCCCGACGCACGAGTGGATGGAGGATATGATAGGAACATCGACAAATCCGGTCTCAAGCCAGAGGTGATTAGCACCCTAGCCGACGACATCATGGATGCTGCCGATGCCTGCCCGGTCGATGTCATCATCCTAGTAGAGGAATCAGAGGGAGATTCCCCAGAGCCCGAGGTGATTGAGGCGGCTGAGCCCGAGGTGGAGTCCGTTGCTGAGGAGCCGGCTGAAGCGGCGGAGGGAATCGAGGGTCTGTTATCTTCAGGTGACAGGACACTGAACATACTGTTCGGCTCTCAATCCGGCAACTCGGAGGAGTTGGCCGCCAAATTCGCGAAGAGGGCCCCTGATTACGGGCTGGAGGCGACTGTCCACGATATGGATGGATTCGACCTGTCTTCGATGTCCAGCATGAAGAGAGTCCTAATTATCTGCTCCACTTGGGGCGAGGGCGATATGCCCGACAATGCTGAGGAGCTCTGGCAGGAGGCAAACTCAGACTCCGCTCCCAGACTTGAGGAGACATTCTTCTCGGTGCTCGCTTTGGGCGATACGAGTTACGAGTTCTTCTGCGAGTCAGGCAAGGATTGGGATGTGAGATTGGAGCAGTTGGGAGCGACTAGGCTCGTAGACAGGGCCGACTGCGATGTCGACTATGACGCCATGGCCGAGGCTTGGGCTCTCGATGCTGTCGCTGCTATGGCAGCAGTCGATGGCAACGGGACCTTCATCGAGGATCAAGTCGAGGCTATCAAGGACCATGTCGGCGGCACCGCCCCAGTCGCATCAGGAGAGGACGGGTTCACCGTCCCGAACCTCGAGGCAGACGCGGTCCAAGTCGAGATTTCCATCTTCCGCTACGACCCCGAGGGAACTACTACCGGCAGAGATACTTGGGTTTGCGCTCTACCGGGCAGCCTGTCAGTCATGGAATCTCTCAGAGCCCTAAAGCACACTCATGACGGCAGTCTTACTTTCAGGGACGGAGCGGATGACGACCCAACAACTGCAATTTCTGTAAATGGCAGACTGATTCTGCCAGGTCGCGTCAGTATCGGTTCTGTCGCATCATCTCGAGGCGACTCATTGCAACTGCGGATAGAACCACTACCTGCGTTCGATGTGATTCGCGATCTCGTTGTCGACCTGTGGCCTCTCGAGAGGTCACGCGAATCATCTGAGCCTTGGATGATTGCTGCGACCAGAAACGGGGCAAACACATCACAGGGTGTGATTGGAACCATGGACCCAGCAGTGGCAGGGAGCCTGCATTCGATTACTGACTTCTGCAGCGCACCACTATTACACTCCGCTTCTGACGCGACACCTCACTCTGATGATTACATGGGCCCCGCAGTCCTAGCCCGGACCTGGGCCCGTTTGAACGACCCACGCTCCTCAGCCAGAAGCATCTCATCGATGCAGTCAGTCATGGACTCTCAAGGAGGTATCAAGGCTGAGACTGACTTCGCCTCAATTAGGAGGCAGAATGCATCATTGAGAACTATCTCTGATGCACTTCTGGATGCTCGCACGGCTACTCTGGGCAGGGATGCATTCAACGGACGCCACGGCAAGCATGTCTGGTGGTACAGTTGGTCAGTCAAGAGCAGCGGTAGGGTCAATGACACGGTACTCTACAGACAGGTCCTCGGACCATTGGGACTGTTCGGAAATCTTTTCTCAGGAGTTACCGCGAGGATGATGCTTGGATTCACTAGGACCGGTGGGAATGTCTTCAACGGCATGCTAGGAATGGTCGCCCCTCCTGCTGGGATAGGAAAGATGCCTAAGCAGTTCAACTCATCAGTCGACAACCACCACGAGGTGGTTGCGATATTCAACGAAGTGGACGGTAGATTCTGATGCCTCTGAAGTATGCCTACCATCCTGGAAACATCGCTCACAGCAGCGCGACGGAAGTCGCAGAGACAATGGAGCCAGCAGCCAATTCACTCGGAATTGAACTCATCCCTCTGCCCGGCGCTACCAGTTGCGGGGCTGGGATCATCCGACAAGCAAGCAGAAGACTGCAATTGACTCTTAACGCTCGTACGTTCGCTATGGCTGAGGAGATGGGCTTGGACATCATCACCCCTTGCGCTGCTACAGCAGGCAACCTGCACGAGGACCTCAACACTCTCAAGTCAGAACCCAATCTACTCGGTGAGATTAATGATGTACTCGAGAGGACATGCGGGCGCCGCTTCAATGGTGACACGAACGTCCACCACCTACTGCACATCATCGTCGACGAGGTAGGATTGGACAAGCTCGAATCTGCGGTCTTGAACCCAATCGACCTCGAAGTTGCCGGATTCTACGGCCCGAACATCCAGCAGGAGGGTGCTTGCGGCAATGACGATGTGCATGATCCTAACTATCTCGAGCAGGTTATCGATACAATCGGAGGCAACCCGGTCCACTGGGAGTCCCGCACACAGAGTGTGGGAGTGCCCGGATTGTTCTCAGAAGAGCCAACTGTGCTGCGTCAGGCAGCTGCTGTACTGTCTGAGGCCAAACACGAAGGTGCAGACATAATCGTCAGCGCCTGCAACCTCTCGCACACAGTCCTCGACATCTATCAGGGCAAGGCTTCCCAAGCGACCGGCCTCGCCACAAACATCCCCGTGATTCATCTAACTGAGATGCTCTCGTTCGCATTAGGTCACCACAACTCCAGACTCGCTCAGCTCCGAACCAGAGTCGCGGTAATCGGCGACTAATCAGGCTGATTCCGGACTCCGGAACGTCCGCAGTATCTCACGGACCTGCGAGTCTGAGATTCCCTCGATTCCATCTAGCTCACCCTCCTCGGCCCATGCCACTCCGGCTATGGTTCCGAACCGATCGAGCAACCTCACGGACAGCACCTTATCGACGCCGGGAATCGCCTCGAGCAGGGCCCTCGCCGCAGCCCTCTCATCATCCCCTCTCTCTCGAAGTTCCCTAGCCCCAGCGGCTGCTTGGGTGACAGGGTCCTTCCATGCCTCTGGACGTACCGCTTCAAGTCTCTCACGCGCACTCTCACTCAGTCCATCTAGCATTGATCCCTCTCTGCGCGCAGCCACAGTAAGGAAGCGCGCAGACTCAGCACCGTCCTTGGTGGTGACCACCGGGATGCCGAAGTCGAGAGTCAGGGTGGTCAGTGCCCCCATTAGTGCGTGAGGGTGGACCCTACTACTCTGAAACAACCCCTCTCCCTCAATCATAATCATCGTTCTAGGGGCGGCACCAACGAGTCGCGATGCCTGCTCCAGTAGTCTACCATCGACCAGTGAGTCTACGAAGTCCCGCACTGTCTTCCTCTCGACCAGTATTCTGCTTCCAATCAGGAAGTCACCAGTCACCAGTCTGTCAATCCGCAAGTCACATCCTTGGGACCTGAGTCTAGCCACAACTGCGCTATTCATCTCACGGTCGTCTGCGGTTATGGTAGAGCCCGGGAAATCAGGAGGTCCAGTCTCCTCAAGCATAATCAAATCCTTCGCTACGGCAATCGGGGAAGGACTGACCTCGCCAGTCGACTCGGTTGGTTCTTCGACTGCATCATGGACAAACTGCTCGAGTCCGGTCTGCCCTACCGCTCTGAATGTATCAGGAGGCAGGCTGCTAGGCAATTCGGATTGTACGGAAACACTCTCATCGGATTCTGATATCTCGGCGCGGTGCATCTCGCGCTGCGAGGTCACGAATTCGATTGCAGAAATCACCCCCTCCTCTGAGTTAACCTTGAATCCAGAGAGGTTAGAAAGATTGGCCGTAGGTCCTTGTGCGACCTCTCTGCGAACTCGATGAACCGCCCTGCGCATATGCTCCTCTCTTCTCTCAGCCGCCACCCAGGCACCCTCATCACGGGTTTCCTCGGCAATCAGTACGATGACCTCTCCCTCGCGATGCCGACCGGTCCTGCCGCGCCTCTGAATGGTTCTGATTTCACTGGTTACCGGCTCATAGAAGATTACGAGGTCAGCACTCGGGATATCCAATCCCTCCTCTCCGACTGAAGTCGCCACGAGGACATTTGCAGAACCATCTCTGAACTCGTCCAGTCTCGCTACCTGCTGCTTCGCAGTCAAACCATCACTGCCATCCCGACTCGACTGCCCTACGAATCTGACAGGCCTCACTCCCTTGAGTTCGGATAGAGCCAGTTTCAGAGCAGAGACCGTGTCTCTGAATGTGGCGAAGACGATGACTCTGGATTCAGGGTCACGACTAAGGCGCTCCCTAACTAGCCTACGAACTGCACCGACTTTGCTGTGTACTTCTTCCATCTCCTCAAGGCTGCTGATTAGCCCAGAGATTCGAGGGTCTCTGAGGAAACCCCGAGTTGATTTCGTGGTCGACCGATCCCCTGAGGAGAGCCTAAGGAGAAACTCTCTGGAAGCCGCGCATCCTTGACTGAGGAGATGATTGATGAGATGATGTAGACGCATGGCTGTAGCGATTTGAGATATCGATTGGTAAGCGTTCGACTCTCCCCTTGAGATAGCTGTCTGAGAACGCTCCATCGCATTCGATAGCCCGGCGTGACTGATGGCTCCGGGCATCACATATCTGCCCAATCTCTTCTGCCTATCCACTATGCCTCGCTGCCATAGTATCAGAGGCTCTGCGAGCTCCTTAATTTCGTCAGGAACAGTGACCCTAATCTCCTGTAACTCCAGTCCTGCGAGATGCTTCGAGAGCATCGTTTCATCAGGGGATCTGAGATGTATTCTCTCGATGCCCAGTCTAGTGCAGACCTCCCTGACCTGATCTTTCTTCGAGCCCGGACTGGCAGTGGTTGCGAAGACAAGAGGTTGCGAGGACTGGGAGTGATACATCTCCCCGACCTGAGCCATGGCGTGGTCCCCCGTGGAATGGTGAGCCTCGTCTACCACTAGCAACGAACAGTCAGACAAGTCTAGAGTCCCTCTGACGACATCGTTGCGAACCACTTGCGGTGTAGCGACGATTACTCGCGAAGACCCCCACAAATCAGGCCTCTTTGCCACTGGATTCTGACCGGTAATCGAGACCGGCTCAACGCCATCAAGGGCAGTCGATAGGCCACGCAGATGCTGTTCTACCAGAGCTACAGTGGGGGCAACGAATAGGACCCAACCATCGGTACTCTCAAGCCGCTCGGCGATGACCATCCAAGCCACCACGGTCTTACCCGCAGCAGTGGGCAGGACCAGCATGGTCGATCCGCTCAGCGCTTCGTCTGCAGCCTCGAGTTGGTATGCTCTGGCCTCGATATGGTCCGAGGAGAGCATTGGATGTCGTATCCGAGGCTGCATGGGTGAGGTACTTTGAGGTCAGGGTTCAAAATTGTTGCAGTTACTGGACATCAATCGAACACCCCGTAGGGGTGAGAGTCTACTTGCCCCGATTCGTTCATATAGGGTATGTTTGTCGCAAGGCCGCTCACTACGTGAGGTA
>CAYMRU010000056.1:0-7098 GCA_964392975.1 uncultured Candidatus Poseidoniales archaeon
GGACATGATTCGACTCGGGGGTTTGTCAGGCATAGCCTGACAGTGATTCGATGGAGCATCCCCTTCTGCAAACATACGGTCCCCTTGAGGGATGGCATATCTTGCTCATCATGGGTGCTACTGCTATCGGGTTCTTCGTCTATCAGGTCCGCAAGGCAGTCAGACTCGTTATGCTGGGTTCTGAGGACAACCGCTTCGACTCATGGGATGCTAGGATTCTCGAGTTTATCAAGGGCTGGCTCGGTCAGAAGAGAGTCCTCAGAGACAGAGTCGCAGGCACGATGCACGTCCTCCTGTTCTGGGGTTTCCTGATGCTGGCCTCCGACATGCTAGACCTTGCTACTGCCAATTTCTTCTCGGACAGAATTCTGCCGGATTTACTGAACGGCCCTTGGAACGGCATGGTTGAACTCGGCTATACAATGGCGATGATTGGCTGTGTAGCCGCACTTATTCGCCGTATTGTATTCACTCCTGAGAAACTGAAGGGGAAATCTCGCTTTGAGGCAATTGAGGGCAACGTAATCCTTCTACTAATCTTCACAATCACCACAACTTCCTTCGTAATCGAATCGAAGGAGGATCCTAGCAAGTTGTGGGAGCCACTGGGTTACACAGTAGCCCAGTACGGAGTGTCCGACTCCTTCGCAGTAGCATCTTACTGGGCCCACATGCTCTCGATATGCATCTTCTTCGTACTGATCCCTCTATCCAAGCACATGCACATCGTCATGGCTGTGCCTAACGTATTCTTCCACGACGTCGGGCCGAATGCGAAGATGAGGCCACTAGCGGTCGATGATTTTGGCAGGGCCGTGCCTATGGATGATATTCTTGAGATGGATTCTCTGGGATTCGGAGTCAGTAACTATACTGATTACTCTTGGAGGCAACTCATTGACGGTTGGTCATGCACATCCTGCGCCCGCTGTCAGGACGTCTGCCCAGCATATGCCTCAGGCAAAGGCCTCAATCCGATGCAAGTCATCCACGATGTTCGCAACTACGCCAACGACCACACTCCAATCCTGCTCTCCTCCGAGAGTCCTGATGAGACCATCATGCAGAGGATTACAGAGGAGGCAGTATGGGCCTGCACAACTTGCAATGCATGTGTTGATGTCTGCCCTCTCTACATCGAGCACGTCCCCAAGCTCACCGACCTGCGCCGCAATGCGGTTATGGAGACCATGGAGTACCCCGAGCAGCTTAACGTCGCATTCGACAATATGGATGCTGCGCAGAACCCGTATGGATTCGGAGCGCATGAGAGGGCTGACTGGGCCGCTGATCTCGACGTCAAGGTCGGTGAGCCGGCTGAGTACATCTACTTCGTAGGATGCGCAGCGAGTTTCGACGAGCGCAACCAGAAGGTGGCTCGCGCGACAATCTCTCTACTCAAGGAGGCCGGATTGGACGTCGGCATACTGGGGATGCAAGAGGGCTGCTCTGGCGACCCGGCTAGAAGAGCAGGCAACGAGTTCCTGTTTCAGATGCTAGCCGAAGCCAACATGATGACCTTCCAAGATCTCGGCGTGAAGCGCATCATCGCATCCTGCCCTCATTGCTTCCACACCCTAGGTAAGGAGTATGCTGACTATGGAGGAGACAGACTTGAGGTCTATCACCACTCCGAGATTCTGTCCAAACTACAGGACGAGGGTAAACTGCCACAGGCCAAGAAGGACGGCCGCAGCATCACCTTCCACGACCCGTGCTACCTGGGGCGCATCGGAGGCATCATCGACGAGCCTAGAGAGATTATCGGTGGAGTCGATGTCGAGACTGAGAGGCATGCAGAGAACTCGTTCTGCTGCGGAGCTGGTGGTGCGCAGATGTGGATGGAAGAGGATGCGGACAAGCGCGTCAACGAGATTCGAGCAAAGGAACTGGCAGAAACCGGATGCGATACGGTTGCAGTCGGCTGCCCATTCTGCTCGGTCATGGTGAAGGACGGTCTCGATTCAGTCGGAGCCGAAATGGAGGTCATGGATGTGGCCGAAATCATGTGGGAGCAGATTGTGGCGCGTGACAAGGAGATTCATGAGTTAATGCAGAAACCACTCAAGAATCTCCCTTCAAGTGAAGATAATAACTGATTCACAGGTGGTAGGCGGCATGAGCGAAGATTTCACCATAGCTGGATTCACAATCCCTAAAATTGCGATTTATTGCGGCGCTTTCCTCACCTTGTGGGGGATTGCTGCTTACTTCATCTCCGACCAATCCTCGGTCACCGCAATGATTCCATCTTTCATGGGCGCCCCACTAATGATTCTGGGAATCCTGTCTGAAAGGATGCCGAACATGCGCCATCACCTGATGCATGCTTCTATGGTTCTGGCATTAGTAATGGTCCTAGGTGGGGCAAGAGTATTCACGCAGATGTCCGAAATGTCAGACCTTGCGATCTCATCACATCTGATTCTAATCGTAGCAGGAGTCTGTTTCATGGCGTGTGGAATTATGTCATTTCGCGCAGCACGCCTCGCCCGTGAAGGAGAGTGAGGGTTTGTCAGCACCGGTAATCGGGGTCACTACCTCGGTTAACGTGCGTGATTACGAGACTCCCGACCAAGCGGTGGTGATGCTACCATCGAATTACCCTATGGCAATTCGAGAGGCAGGAGGCATCCCGGTTCTACTAGCCGAGGGCGATGATGTCGAACCCCTGCTCGACAGATTGGACGGAATAATCATCTCCGGAGGCCGAGATATCGACCCCAGTCGCTATGGCGAAGAACCGCATGAGAGGACAAACGACATCCGTCCAGAGCAAGACAGTTGGGAATCATCCCTAATTGCATCTGCAATTGACAGGGACATGCCAATGCTCTGTGTTTGCAGAGGTCATCAACTTCTGTCGGTAGAAAGGGGTGGCAGACTCTACCAACATCTGCCGGAAACCCCCGGTCATGAAAATCACGGCGCTTCGGCAGGAAATTGGTCTAAGCATCCTGTGACTATCGAAAAATCCTCACTTCTGGCTTCTGTGGTAGGGACCGAGACAATGGCAAATTCCGGGCACCATCAAGGTGTGGCGGATGCGGGCAATCTCACTGTAGTGGCGAGGGCCGAGGACGGCTTGATTGAAGCGGTGGAGTTGCCCGGCGCAAGCTTCCTGCTTTCCATGCAATGGCATCCCGAAATGATCGACCAGACAAAGGTCTTCGATGCCTTAATCGAAGCCGCTAGGCTATGAGTTCCTCTTTTTTCATACCATCTACTTGAATTAGTGAAGTGGCTAGTGCCCAAGGCATGGGCGAGGGGGGACGCGCTCCGGTAATCGGCGTAACCGCCTGTAAACGCCCCTCCACGTTTGGGCCTTGGAATATCGAAGCGGTCATTCTACCATCAACATACACCAATGCGATAGAAGAGGCTGGTGGGCAACCGATTCTTCTCCCACCGGGTTGCTGCACTTCAAACCTCGATTTCCTCGATGGCTTAGTCGTTGCAGGAGGGCCAGACATTCATCCCTCCTTGTACGACCAAGAACCCGGAGAGCACATCTATCTGGCCCATCCCGACCAAGACGACTCCGAATCTTCTCTGATTAAAGCCGCAATAGACAGAGACATCCCCCTTCTGGGAATCTGCCGAGGAATGCAATTGATGTGTGTAATCCACGGTGGTTCGATGCACCAGCACCTTCCAGAAACACCTGGATTCGAAGAACACGGAGGATGGGACGGAGTGGTCACCGAACATGGAGTCTCAATGATTGAAGGCAGTCGGCTCCATTCCATTATGGGAGCAGATGTAGTTGCCAATTCCACCCATCATCAAGGCATCTCCGATGCTGGGAGTCTGGAAATCAGCGCATATTCTAACCACGACAATCTGATTGAGGGAGTCGAGCGTACAGACAAGACATTCTGCATCGGTGTTCAATGGCACCCGGAGCGAATAGGACATATCGGATTGTATCGCGCGCTCGTCGAAGCGGCGCGGGGTTGATGACCGATAAGCCACGCAGCCCCGTCAATGCCCCTCAGAGTATACGACACCCGTACGCGTGAGAAGCGCGAACTCTCAACTCTTGAGGAGGGCAAGGTGAGTATGTATGTGTGCGGCATCACGCCGTACTCACCGAGCCATCTTGGCCACGCTCGCTGCTATCTCGCATTCGATGTGGTGCATCGCTGGCTAGAGGCCAGAGGCTACGATGTCGATTATGTGCAGAACTTCACCGACATCGACGACAAGATTCTCGATGTCTCCGACTCCGAGGGAGTCGACTTCTCAGTGGTCGCCAACAGGAACATCGACGACTACCTCGAGGTCATGGACGCCATGAACGTCCTGAGAGCCGACCATTATCCCAAAGTCACCCAGACCATACCGGAGATTATCGACATGATTTCGACTCTGCAGGACAAGGGCCACGCATATGTCGGCGATGACGGAGTATACTTTGAGATCGATACTGCTCCAGAGAAGTTCGGTCAGCTGACCGGACAAACACTCGAGATGGTGAGGGCAGGAGCTGGAGGCAGGGTCGCAGACACCGGCTCGGGTAAGCGGGATCATCGCGACTTTGCTCTCTGGAAACTAGCCAAGCCTGGAGAGCCATCTTGGCAGAGTCCATGGGGTGAAGGTAGGCCTGGATGGCACATCGAGTGCTCTGCAATGTCGCTCAACCACTTCGGAGAGCAGTTCGACATCCATGGAGGTGGGCACGACCTGAGGTTCCCTCATCACGAAGCCGAGATCTTCCAGTCTGAGTGTTGCACAGGCAGCGAGCCCGTGGTCGGCTACTGGATGCACAACGGCTTCGTAAACGTCGACGGAGAGAAGATGAGCAAGAGCCTAGACAACTTCTGGACCATCCGCGAAGCCTTCGAGAATCACACCCCATTGGCTCTGCGCTATGCCCTGTTGAGTGTACCATATCGCAATCCAATTGACCTCACTCCGGAGTTCCTTGAGGAGGCCAATACTCACTTCAACAGACTTGTTCAGGCATATGGGAACTCACTCATCTCAGATTCCGAGTCGGACTCTGACCTCTCAGAGGCCAGTAATCGCTTCGTTACTGCAATGGATGATGACTTCAACACCAGAGCAGCGATAATCGAAGTCCAAGCTGTAGTGTCCTCTGCGACCGGTTCGGATGTAGCGACTTGGCTTGAGAAGCATGCCGGAGAAGTACTGGGTTTGCTCCCATCGCCAGAAGATGTCTTGTCTGGCCTAGCTCAGGCGGATTCGGATAGGGCAGAAGTCGCCGATAGGGTCGAGAAGTTACTGGTCGAGCGCGAGAGCGCGAGAGAATCGAAGGACTGGGTCCGTGCAGACGAGATTAGAGACGAACTCGCTTCGATTGGAGTCGTAGTCGAGGATGGGCCAGAAGGCCCAACTTGGCATCTAAGTTGATCACTCTTCTTCAGAGACCAAGACTGCTCGATCTCGGTTGGATCGCGCACGGAGGTTAGAGTTGACCACCCCAAGCGACCCGACGATTACAATCAGTGCAACGAATACGACGACCCAGTAAAGCGGCCCATCCATCCAACCCTCACTCTCAGGTTCCGGCTCCGGCTCCGGCTCCGGCTCTTCCTGTTCAGCATCGATGAATAACCAAGCAGCCCTACAAGTCACCTCTTGAGGATAGCTCCCTGAATCTGTGCAGATGTGGCCGGGAACAGCTATTGCATCGGCCACTTCGAGGTTACAGAACGAATTTCCGGACTCGATGCACTCATCGGTCGGCTGCATAACCACCAAGATGGCACCGCACAGCAAAATCTTGCTGGAAGGAATCGAAGGAACACCCGCATCGCCCAATGTAGTCGCATCAGACATGCACTCCTCGAGATGGATGCCCTCTTCGATCGTGGTTGGATGTGGGATGGTTCCGCCTCGCGGACCGTATGTATCCCAAAGTACTGGCAACTCGGGTTCCGGTTCTGGCTCACCCTCGCTGCAGACCATCGTACCGCTACAGTCGAAATCATCGCAGTCGATGTACGGGTCTCCATCGTTGTCCACTCCATCACTACAGGATGCCTCAGTATCCTCCGACTCGATGTTTCCGGGATCAATAATGATTGGACCCGCCCCAGCGACTGTCCCGTCGACGCGATGCCCATCCTCATTCAACTCGACATCATAGTAGTCACCCCAGAGGTCAATGCTCCTACCGCTCTGG
This sequence comes from uncultured Candidatus Poseidoniales archaeon, assembly GCA_964392975.1. Lineage (GTDB taxonomy): Archaea > Thermoplasmatota > Poseidoniia > Poseidoniales > Thalassarchaeaceae > Thalassarchaeum. Next base: position 6,152 of record CAYMRU010000056.1, read on the forward strand.
AAGGTCAGAGAGCGGTTCAAAACGTCGAAGTAACGCTCATCGCCAAGGGTGAATAGGTATTCCAGAGGAACCGACGCTCCTTCGTTACAGGATTGCAACTCAGCTAGCAACTCGTCTACCGTCTGCTGAGCCTCAGGAACTCCGTCATAGGTGATGTCGGTCGCCTTGGTGAATCCTTCTCCTAGGATAATCTGTATTTCAACAACCATCGCCTGCATGATGTCAACATCACCGAACACAGCAAGCCCTCCGACTACTACGAGTCGCACATCAGGGTCAATTGCCTCCACAACGTTACGGTAAGGGTCGGCATGGAAGGTGTCGAGGACCACTAGGTCGGCAGCCAGACCGGGTTGGATTCGTCCCGTGTATTCAGCCCAACCAATCGCGTCAACAATATTGGTTGTAATCGTTTGAACCAATTCATAATCTGTAAAAATGTCTCCAAGTACATTCTGATCCCACCAATCTGCAATCTTCAACTCGTGCATCGAACTCTTCGAACCAGAAGGAGCCCAGTCTGGTCCAATCATTATGTTGACACCCTCAGCCTTGGCAGCCGCAATATCGGTTGTTTGACCGTATAGAATTAGATTAGAGGTCGGAGACCAGGCGAGGCTACCCCCAACATTTCCTAGTGCTTCGAATTCTGCTTGGGTCAATCCAGTTCCATGAATCACAACTAACTCACCTACAAGCAAGTCATTTTGCACCAAGATATCGAATTCGGCCCTGCTTGATTCATCAATCCCTTCTGCAAGGTGCAAGAACCAAGCATCTAGTTCTCCAGATGCATTTCCTTCTTTGATGTGATTTCCTTCATAGGTGTCGACAATCTCTGAGACCTTTGTATGGATGTAATCCTTACCGAAGTTATAGAACTCGATATTCCGGGCGAGCATGGTCTCAAAGGTGTCCGTGTGGGATGTCGAACTGCCTTGCACGGC
>CAYMRU010000057.1:0-6923 GCA_964392975.1 uncultured Candidatus Poseidoniales archaeon
ACAATCCCCAGCCTGAGCACTCTGTATCGCATCCCGCATGGTATCACTATCTGATGTGCCTCCTGCTGGCAGGAGGAAGCGAGTCGGAGTGAGCGACAATCGAGCCGACATGAACATCGACGTTGGTTTGGTGGGTGTGGCGCTGGGAGATTCTGGCCAACTCATACGCACCGACATAGAGATTCACTAGCGGAATCAGGAGCACTAACTTTCGAAATGATCGCGAATCCCACATCTGGCTAGTCAGCGCCGAACCATCCTCTGCGACTATTGCCAGATTGAATAGGCGCTGACCCAAAGAGCGCGAGTACGCAAGCCCAGTCAATCTCCAGTACAGCCAGTGCGCGACCATCAGTATTAGGGCATGAGCGAGGGCATAGTGGAAGTCAATGGAGCCCCACAGAGTCAAGTTCCAGGCATTCAGTATACTGCCACCCGTCACTACCATGAGAATGGTTGTGACGATGACCACATCAGCGGTGAAAGCGGCCACTCTTCGAACGCCTGAGGCCAGAATGACACCATCGGGGAGCGATGCATGCCCCTGTTCTGAGGACACAATCTGCTTGGCCAGAGTGCCCCCACCTACATTCAATTGGATGGGCGAGTCGTGGTCTGCCATGGTCTCCCTCAGGACATCCCCAGCAAGTGCCATGCCTCAAGGTTACGACTCCGCATGTGTTCCATCCAGGCCGCCCAATCACCATCGTGACGCAGTGTATCGGGGTCCCCGATGACGATGAGACCTCGTTTCGCTCTCGTCAAAGCTACGTTCAGTCTGCGCGAGTCGGCTAGGAAACCAACATTACCATCACTGTTTGAGCGTACGCATGAGAAGATAATCACCTCCTTCTCACGACCCTGATAACCATCCACAGTCCTGACTTCAACTGAGTCCAATCTCTCGGGCATAGTGTCTCGAATCGCCCTGACTTGACCCGCATAAGGGGTGATGATGCCTATGTCACTCATCCCGAGCTCTCCTCCGTCAAGCAACACCTCTAACACGCGCGATACCCACGATGCTTCTGCCGGATTCTCCTTTGAGTTTCCATCGGGAGAGCGCACCTCACCTTCCTGCACTGGCAGGAACGCCATCGGTTGATTCCAATCCGGCCAGAGCATGCCACTGGGTGCCGGCCGCTGAGCAGCCTCCACACCATCTTCCAGTTTACCTTCATAGAAACGCTCGTTAGGGAATAGCGAAATCGAGGGATGCATCCTGTATTGTACTCTGAGAAGATGCGGCTCGATTCCCATCTCAACTAGACGCTCAAACAGAGATCTGCTCAGTCCACCTGTCTCCGCCCTCTGTGAGATGACTGTCGGTGGCAGTTGCCTGTGGTCTCCGACTAGCACGACTTGCCTTGCTCCTCTGACCAGTGGGACTAGAGTGGCTGGCTCAGTGGCTTGGGTCGCCTCGTCGATTAGTACGCGAGAAAATCTCCTGCCATCGAGCAGTTCGTGCCCCGAGCCGATGCATGTGCAGCACAGCACTTGGGCCCTGTCAAGGATATCGTCTCGCATCTGCGACTCGATGCGTTTGACCTCCTTCCAGCCGCGGCTGATATCACGATGAGTGAGCCCCTTCTCCTTACCCTTCATCCCCTTTACACGGCGGGAAAGCTTCTCGTTCGATTCGAGCCAGTGATCGAGATCTTTTCGCAACGGATGCTCCTCCATCTTTGCATCCATAGTCGCCTCGCGCAAATTCTCTCGAACCTTTACTGGTTGACCCAGACGCAGAGCGCGCACACCCAGAGAAAGCAGACCCTCGAGCAGATTATCGACTGCGACATTGGAATCTGCTACCGCGAGAATCGTCCCAATATCCTGTTTTGACCAAGACTCGAGAATTCTCACCGCGGTGTGAGTCTTGCCTGTGCCGGGCGGGCCTTGAATCAATGTTAGTCGCCCGGCCATAGCGGACTTAGCGGCCTCTCTCTGCGCCGCATTGAGATCGCTTGCGAGACTGATTGGAGAGGGTTTAGCACCGCCAAGATTGGGAGGCAGCATAGCCGTCCCGACAGGGTCGTGTACAGTTCCTAGAAACAGATCGCGCAGGGGTACCCCCCCGTCCTCCTCGAACAATGAGTTCAACGCGTCTCTCATCCTGTCATGAGCTATCCTGTTGGCACCCCTGTCCATCCTCCAGGTATCCTTGCGCAATCCTGAGGGCACCTCAGGGACCACTATTCTGATGTGGAATCTTGAACGATTACTCACAATCGCCTCTACCGGTTTCTCGGTCAGTGGATTCCTCCTGCTGAGCATCACTATGTCTCCTTGCCTGAAACGATGCATCCCGAAGGCTTGTCGATTCCTGCGCTGCAACTTGATGATTCTCTGTCCGAATAGCCAACCATCGGTCTTTGCAACCAAGTCGAACAGCGCGATTCCGTTTGCTGCGAGCCTACCGTCAGGCCACTCTCGAAGCCGAGTCTCGGTCATCGAGAGTTCGTCATCCAACTCCCAGCGAATCAGTTTCAGATAGGATTCGTGATGATCCTGACTGCGGTTGAAGCGGGCTGGGAGAACCTCTGCTTGGTCACTCACAACCCCTCGTCGCAACGATACCCCATCACGCTTCCCCAGAGCGATACCGGCATGGTTGCTGATGCCTTACGACCACGGCCGCGTGAAGATTATACGGAGACCTTCGTCAAAGTCGAACATTAGAGAGGTGGGTACGGGTGTTCGACCGATTCAAATCTTGGCGCAAGCATGAGGAGGAGGGTGTTGAATGCCCACTATGCCAACAGCGCAATCCCGAAGGCTCCGAGAGTTGTTCACGCTGCTCATACGAACTCGCAAAACCGTCTCATCAGCAGGACACATCGATAGACGATGAGGCTGCCACGGACCTGTTCGATCAGTTGATTGAGGGCTTCGAGGACGATGACGATGAGGACATCGTCGACTGGTCTAACGCCGCCTTCACTATGGACGATGTCACCATCGATGTCAAGCAGTATGGCAAGGATGATCAGGTAGTCACGAAGCAGAAACCGGGCTTCGCCTTCACTGTCGATACCCCAGAGCCTTCCCAGGCCGAACAAGAGGATTACGAACTGAAGCCGGAGGACGCTCCGGAGATTGTTACCAAGTTCGAGGTCCCAGAGACGGAAGAGGAACTAGAAGAGGAGCCCGAGGCCCAGCAGATTGAGCTTATCCAACCCACAGCCGAAGCACCAAAGGAAGTAGCACCAGTCTCCGCCAGCGCGATTCCGGATCGCAACGGAGCCGAGATTCTACCCGCACCTGAGCCGGTGGTTGTCGAGCCCGAACCGGAACCAGAGCCAGAGCCAGAGCCAGAGCCAGAGCCCGAACCCAGCCTCTCGGATCACACCGTTGACAAACTCAAGGCAATAGCCAGCGAGCGCGGGCTCACAGGCTACTCCAAACTCAAGAAGGCAGAACTAATCCAACTGCTAGAATCCGAGCCCGAGCAAGTCGAAGTAGAGGAGCCTGAGATTCCACCTCCTCCAACCGACCTTCCACCACCAATCATCCCACCTACTCCTCCTGCACCGCCAGAACCCGAGGACGAGCCCGAGGAACTCGCCATCCCCCCTCCTCCAGCCATCCCTTCGATTCCAAGATTGCCCGATGTCGTGGAGCCCCCGAATTACTGGCCATGGCCGCAGCAGGATGAATGGCCAGATAGGCAAGTCGCCATGCAAGTCAAGTCAGCCATGGAGGCGGCCCGCTCGAGGGAAATCGCTCAAGCAACCGTGCTGATTGACGAGGTCGGGCCCCACTTGGGCAATCGCTCCAAGTTAGTCTACCCGATTGGCGCTCTACTACAGCGCATCGGACGGGGCAAAGCCGTTGACAAGTTGCTCGAGGACGCCTCACGCATCCTACCAGAAGACCCGAATGTGACCACAGCCCGGTCCAAGCTCAGGCCATAGTATCCGCAGCCCTGATTGGTGAGAACTCCGCCGCAAAGATGTGCTGAGACGTGCGACGACGACTATCAGAGTCGATGATACACTCGTTTTGAGGCCTGCGACCGAAGAGTATGGCGAAGCACTGCTTGAGGCCTTCGAGGAGACTTGGCCCGAGGTCAGCAGGGCCATGCCGTGGATTAACCCCGACATGCCTTTTGATTCTCAGATGCAGAACTTCCTGACAGAGACCGAGGGCATGGGACGCTCCGGGATGCTACACCACTGGGTGATGGTCAGACCATGGGACAACGCTCTTCTCGGTCTAATCGGTTTCGACCGAGTGACGCGCTCTGGCAAGGCCAACTGGAACCTTGGATACTGGGTTCGCAGTTCCGAGCAGCAGCACGGTCTTGCCGGTAAGGCAATCAACTCAGTATTGTTCTGGATGGGAGATGTCGAAGAGTCTTGGATCGAGCTCAAGGTCGACCCCAACAACCCCGCAGGAAGGAGCACCGTGATGAGAGCAGTCAGGGACTGGAGGGGGGAGAGATGCGTCGATGGCGATTCGGCAATCACCGTTGCAGGGGTCAGAACCAAGCACGAATGTCACCTCATCAGAACTGGCCCATCTCTAGGCCCAAGATGAGGCTCTTCGGGCACGACCCATTGAAAAGACCCCCTTTGGTCGCAGACCTGCCCCATTGGGGCAGGTAGATGCAGTATGCCGCCTAACGACCCTCGCCAAAGGCTCCCCGATACCGACCCGGAGGAGACCGACGAGTGGCTCGAAGCCCTGCGCTCGGTAGTCGAGTCTCAGGGGGCCGAGAGAGCAAGGATGCTACTGCATGAGATCATGGCAGAGGCAGAGGGTCTGTCCGTCCCGATTCGCCCCCCTTCTCAGACACCGTATCTCAATTCGATATCGATTGAGCAGCAGCAACCGTATCCCGGCAATCTCGATCTTGAGGAGAGGGTTCACAACGCGGTACTCTGGAACGCCGCAGTCATGGTCTCTGATGCTAATCGCAGGGTAGATGGGATAGGTGGACACATCTCGACATACGCTTCCAGTTCCACGTTGTATGAGGTCGGATTCAACCACATCTTCAGAGGCAAGGAACACAACGGCATAGGGGATGCTCTCTACATCCAAGGTCACGCAAGCCCTGGAATCTACGCTAGAGCCTTCCTCGAAGGAAGACTTACCGAGGAGGAGTTGACCAACTTCAGGCAGGAGGCCTACGGAATCGGCCTGTCCTCTTACCCCCATCCTAGGCTGATGCCCGATTTCTGGGAGTACCCCACGGTGTCGATGGGTCTAGGTCCACTCGGTGCAGTGATGCACGCCCGATTCTGGAAGTACCTCCACCAGCGCGGACTCGCTGACACCTCGGAGAGCAGGGTGTTCGCATTCCTAGGAGACGGAGAGATGGATGAGCCAGAGTCGGTCGCATCAATCGCCGTTGCTGGAAGAGAAAGACTCGACAACCTGATTGTAGTCGTAAATTGCAACCTACAGAGACTGGACGGCCCAGTGAGAGGAAATGCGAAGATTATCCAGGAGCTTGAAGGACTGTACCGAGGTGCTGGTTGGACCGTCATCAAGGTGCTATGGGGTTCATCCTGGGACCGAGTTCTGAGTATGGATACAAACGGTGAGCTGCTAGCACGTTTTGAGCAGATTACTGATGGTGATTGGCAACGTCTAAGCACGTTGTCACCAGGTGACTTCCGCTCTGAGTTGTTCTCTGGCAGCGAGGGCCTAGAGAGCCTCGGTGCATCACTTTCTGACGAGGACATTGCGAACCTCTCACGAGGAGGACACGACCCAAGAAAGGTCTACGCTGCGTATCAGGCAGCACTGGCAGCCGATGGCCCAGCAGTGATTCTCGCTCATACCGTCAAGGGTTGGGGAATCGACTCGTTCGAGGGTAGGAACTCGACCCACCAGAAGAAGCAGATGGGACTTGAGGACCTAGTCGCATACCGAGACGCCCTCGGTCTTGCAATCGAAGACTCGACACTTGAGAACAACCCATTCCACTCGCTTGAGGAGGACTCGGACGAATTAGAATACATGCTCGAGCGAAGACAGACTTTGGGAGGCTCACTGCCTTCGCGTGCATCATCATCAATCGATTACGAACTGCCGGATTCAGGCACCTACTCAGCATTCGACGACGGCACCCCTGAGGGCCAAGAAGTCTCGACTACGATGGTATTCGTCAGACTGCTGAGAAACCTTCTGAAGTCACCCATCGGTGAGAGGGTGGTACCGATTATCCCAGACGAAGGTAGGACGTTCGGTATGGATCCGCTGTTCAGCGAGTTCAGTATCTTCGCATCGCATGGCCAGAAGTACACACCAGTCGATCATGCGATGCTGCTGAAGTACAAGGAATCGGAGTCCGGTCAGGTTCTGCAGGAAGGAATCTCCGAGGCCGGAGCAATCGCTTCTTGGATATCCAGCGCGACTTCTTACTCCCACGCTAAATCCCCTACTCTCCCATTCTACACATTCTACTCGATGTTCGGTTTCCAGCGTGTAGGAGACCAAATCTGGAGCGCTTCAGACGCGCGTGCGCGAGGTTTCCTGATGGGAGCTACCGCCGGTCGTACCACGCTCAACGGCGAGGGTCTGCAGCACCAAGATGGACACAGCCTTCTGATGGCATCCACAGTTCCGTATTGTAGAGCATGGGATCCGGCTTATGCCTACGAGCTAGCGACCATCATTCGACATGGGATTGATGAGATGTGGGGTGATAATCTCGACGTCTTCCACTATGTGATGTTGTACAATGAGAACCAACAACAGATTCCCAAGCCAAAAGGCGCCGACGAGGGTATAGTGCGGGGGGCATACATGCTCGACAAGGCCAAGGGCAAGGGTGCGAAGATCCGCCTGCTCGGCTCGGGACCTATTCTACAGTACGTCAGAGAGGCAGCCAGTATCTTGAGTGAGGAGTACGGGGTCTCGCCTGAGGTCTGGTCGGTCACTTCCTACGGAGAGATGCGCCGAGACGGCCT